>JAFZNQ010000009.1 GCA_017552965.1 Abditibacteriota bacterium
GGGCACCTACGCTATGACGGACTTCAAGAAGCCCGCCTCCAATACTTATCTGGAGAGCTATTCAGTGACTCTTTCCAACCACAAGGAGGAAGAGGTCACAGTGGACGTGTACGAGCGGGTGTGGGGCGACTGGTCCGTGACTGCCTCCAGTGTGGAGCACAAGAAGATCGACGCCCAGACCATCACCTTCCCGGTGAAGATCCCGGCCGACTCTTCAGTGACCCTCACCTATACCATCAGGACCAAATACAATTAGACACAGGGCCGCAGCCTGACGGCTGCGGCATTTTTTTACTATGAATACGAGACAAAGAATCAAAGCCATATTGAACATGGAAAGGTGCGACAGGCTGCCGGTGGTCCATTTTTCCTACTGGCAGCAGACCGTGGACAAATGGGCCGGGGAGGGATATATCCCCCGGGAGATAGCGGATACCGGCGACTACAGCCTGATATTCGATACAGTCAACAAGCAGTTGGGCTGGGATCAGGATTTCGGCAATTCCGTGTGCTTCTTTAATATGGGCCTTGCGCCCTGGTTCACTCCCGGTGTGGTAAAGGAGTTCCCCGACGGTTCGCAGCACGTCATGAACGGCGCCGGAGTCACCGTCCTTCAGAAGCCGGACACTGTCTCCATACCCAAGGAGATCGACCATTTGCTGAAGGACAGGGCCAGCTACGAAGAGCATTTTCGTCACAGGATAGAGTTTTCCATGGAGCGCTACGGAGCAAATCCGGCTCTTGTGGCCATTGTGGAGGACCCGGACAGAGATTTTCATCTCGGTCTCCATGCGGGCAGTATATACGGCACTCTGCGGGACTGGATCGGAGTAGTGGGCATATCCTATATGATGGTGGACGACCCCGAGCTGCTGAGAGAGATCATCGACGCCTTTGCCGACATGCAATACAGGTGTGTGGAATACACTCTGGAGCATGTGACTGACAAGTTTGACGCGGGCTCCATGTGGGAAGATATATGCTTCAAAAACGGACCTCTTATCCGCCCGGAGCTTTTCAGAGAGTGGTGCGCTCCTCATTACGCCCGACTGAGCTCCCTGTTTCATAAGCATGGCATCCGCAACATTTATCTGGATTGCGACGGCTGCATAGACAAACTGGTCCCCATATGGGTGGACAACGGCGTCAACGTCATGTTTCCCATAGAGGTGGGGACCTGGGGCGGCTCCTACGCCCGCTTCAGGGAGATGTGCGGCACCCGGGTCCGGGGCGTAGGGGGCATGGACAAGCGGGTATTTGCCTATGACAGAAAGGCCATAGACGATGAGATCGAGCGGCTGAAGCCCATTATAGCCCTGGGCGGCTTTATTCCCTGTCCGGACCACAGGATAGCTCCGGACGCCAAATACGAGAACGTGCAGTATTACGTGGACAAGATGCACGAGCTTGTCTTCTGATATACGTGCGGCCCTGACGCAAGTCAGGGTCGCTCGTTTGTCTATTCCGCGAAGATCTCCGTTACCTCATGCTCTTTGCAGGTCTTCGATCTGATCCCTTCTTCCGAGGTCTCAAAGTCGGGGGAGACGTCCTCCTGTCCCCACACGTACAGCCGGTCGCCTTCCACCCATATATGGACGGGGCCGTTTTTCATGTTCAGGTTGGAGACGCCGCCGTCCCTGAGGATGACTGCCATGGGCTTTCCTTCGCTGAGCCATAAGTTGTTCAGCCACATACAGCTGTCGATGACGTTGGCGCAGCCGAATATGGAAGGCACTACGCCCTCGGGCCTGATCTCGCCGCCGTTGTTGTAGCTCTCGGCAAATTCGCCTGCCTCCGTGATGTCTCTCAGGGTGCTTTCGGCGATAAGTACGGCGTCGTCAAACCTGCCGCACCAATACAGGCCCCTCATAAGCAGCTGTCTCGAAGGGTGTTTGGAAAAGTTTTCCAGCAGCAGAGGTCTTGTCCGTTCCAGCTTTTCGTCAAACAGGGCAAGAAGGCTCTTTTTCTCAGGTTCGCCCAGTATGTCATAGGCCAGAGACAGGGCCACCAGAGTCCAGGTATTGTGGGCGCCCATGGGCTCGGATCTGTATACTCTGTGAGCGTCGCCGCCTCTTTCCTTCCAGAACCATTTCACCATGTCTTCATAGAGCCGGGAGCGCATGTCGGTGAAATATGCCGTATCCCCGTTTTTCAGCGCATTGCATATCTTCATCATATATCCCATGTCCGTGAGAGCGTGAGTCACGAATTCTATGTCTTTTTCGGCGGGGTCCGTCAGGTCCTTGTATATCCATCTGGGGTCCCGGCTCTTCCATTCGAGGATCTTTTTCATGCCGGGATACAGCTCCGCCAGCTTTTCTTTGTCGCCTGTGAGAGAGTAGAGTATCCATGCGCTCTGGCAATGCCTTGAGGGCAGCCCCTCTCCGCCTATGGAGCCCTGTTCGTCTGCCAGGGATATGATGCCTGCCAGAGAGTCCCAGGCTTCATCGGGCATGACGTATGCGGCAAACTGTACCGCTATCACCGATTCCCACTGGGCAGAGGCTCTGGCTGCAGGGTGCCCTTCGGACCAGAGAGAGGGCTTGCCGCAGGCAAACTGCACGTGGTCATATCCGTTTTCTGGCTGCGGTGGGAGTAGGTCCTGCATGAGGAAGGTCCAGGCCTTGTAGTACATCCTCTCGTATCGTTCCTCCGACGTGAAGCCGTTGATTTCGTCCTCCGGCAGCTCGGGCATGCGTGTGAGTCCAAAGCTTTGGGGCATGGGGACTCCGGAGAGCAGCTCGTCCCACTCTTCGACTCTGTTTTCGAGTGATGCGTTCAGAATGTCGGTGCGGCAATAGCTGCGGGCTTTGTCGATCAGCTCGTCTGTGACCTGTCCTCCGGGAACGAAAAGGGCGGAGGTATTGATCATGTCTCCCTGCCTGACATCGCCGAACCTGACGGTCCAGAAGGTCCCGTCTTCGCCGGAGGAGGGCTTGCCGGAGAGATAATCGGTGAGGTCGTCATAGAGCACCGGCCGCGCGTCTCCGCTGAAGCCCACAATGAGGGAATATGCGGGGTGCCTGAGTATCAGATAGCCTTCGCCGGGGATGATGCTGCCCTTGCTCCAGGCTCCCTGCAGCTGCAGATCGCTGCCTGCTGCCGTGACTATGGTCCTCTGGACCACCGTATCCGCGTCGGCAAACCAGGTGGTCTGTCTCAGGGAAGTGTGTCTCGTGTCGGACACACAGGCCGTGGTGATCTGGCTGGGCTGCCAGAACAGGGTGGTCTTTTCAAAGGCTTCGGCTCCGGGGGCGATGCTGCCGAGGGTCAGGTCACTTACGTCTATTTTGCAGCCCGGCTTGCCTATGGTGAAGAGCCTCAGATAGATCTTTTTGCCGCCTGTGTCGGGTAAGTATTTTCTCAGGTCGAATACAAAGAGGCCTTTTTCGTGACAGCCTGCGTTTATATCGACGTCATGCTCCCCCTCCAGGCCGGCCTTGATGCCCCATTGGACGTCGTCATCGCCTTCGATGTTCAGAAATACCAGAGGAGTCCGGGAGAGATCTGCCTGGATGGGCTCGCTCTCGATAAAGCCGTATTTTTCCTTTTGCTGGGTGATATGGATGACTGCGCCCTCTATGACGCCGGCGGAGCCCGTGTCCCGCCATTTCAGACGGGTGAGGTCCACGCTGTCCTTTGACAGTACAGCATCCTGCCCTATATCCGCAGCTACAGGCTTCCAGCTCCAGATGTCAGGGACCCGTTCGGGATACTCTCCGTAAAAATAGCCCGCATTGAGGACAGAGCTGGCCATAGCCCCCTCGGAAAGGTGGGGGACCAGCGCTCCCGTGTGGGATATGCCTGTGGGGTTCAGGACTATCCGGCTCATGGGGATGGAGAGCCATCGGGGCCGGGTCACCTTTTCCTTCAGATCGCTGTCTGTGACGGCAAATAACCCTGAGGCCAGGCCCGAGAGCAATAATGCCTGTAAAAAGAAGATAAGCAGTTTCATGGGATTCTCCGGGAAGGTCTTATGTCATTTCTATTGTACACTTTTTGCCCGTGGTTATCAAATCTCTCCGCCGGATTTGACCTGCAGATAATTGCCTGATACAAGGCCGATATGTTATAATAATATTGTATACTATACCGGAGAATGTCCATGAAATCATACACCAAATACCTTTGGTTCAATACCCCAAATAAGCGCGAGCTCGTCAATATCACCGGAGAATGCGAGGACTTTTTGTACGAAAGCGGAGTCAAAGAAGGCTTTATGCTGGTGTCCGCCATGCATATCACTGCCGGAGTGTGGATCAACGACAACGAGCCCGGCATCCTGGCAGACGCCATGGATATGCTGGAAAGACTGGCTCCCGAAGGCCCCGATTACAGGCATCACAGAACCGGCGAGGTCAACGGACACGCTCACCTCAAGAACCTGCTTACCCACAATCAGGTGATACTGCCCATTACCGACGGCGAGCTGGACTTCGGTCCCTGGCAGACTGTATTTTATGCCGAGTTTGACGGGCAGAGAAGAAAAAGAGTCCTTCTGAAGATCATCGGTGAATAGATCATGATGAATTATCTGACCAGGCTCATAGGGAGGTTTTCGCGAAATATCGGCGTCGATCTGGGGACCGCCAATACCCTTGTCCACGTCAAGGGCAAGGGGATATTGCTCAATGAGCCTTCCCTTATCGCCATAGACGCCGACACCCGCCAGGTCCTGGCAGTAGGCAACGAAGCCAAGACCATGTACGGCAGGACCCCGGGCTCCATCATAGCCAACAGACCCCTCAAGAGCGGTGTCATAGCTGATTATGATCAGACTCTGGAGATGCTCAAGTATTTTATCCGCCGTGTCAGCGCCTCCAGCGGCTTTTTCCCCGCAGTGTGCATCGGTATCCCTTCGGGTGTGACCGAGGTGGAGGAAAGAGCTGTGCGCGAGGCTGCGATCCATGCCGGAGCCAGCGAGGCCTTCACCATCGAAGAGCCTCACGCTGCGGCTCTCGGCGCCGGATTGCCCGTGGACGAGGCCAACGGCAGCATGATACTTGATATAGGCGGAGGCACCAGCGAGGCCGCGGTCATGTCCCTGGGAGGCGTGGTGGCCAGCAGATCCGTGCGCACTGCAGGCGACAAGCTGGACGACGATATCCTGGAGTATATGAAAAAGGAGATGGGGCTTCTCATCGGAGCCAAGACCGCCGAGGATATCAAAAAGAACATCTGCTCCGCTTTTCCTCTGGAAAACGAACTCAAATATGAGGCTAAAGGCCGTGACATAGTCACCGGCCTGCCCCGCTCGGTGACAGTCAGAAGCGAAGCCGTAAGAGAATGCTGCATGGAGCACTTCAGGGAGATAGTGGATACAGTCAGGCTCACTCTGGAGGTGACTCCCCCCGAGCTGGCTGCGGATATCATGGAAAACGGTCTGTATATGGCCGGTGGCGGAGCTTATATCAAGGGGCTCAACAAGCTGATCAGCAAGGAGCTGAGCATCCCCGTGTATATAGCCAACGACCCTCTGAATTGCGTGGTCATGGGCGCCGCTATTGCTATCGAAGAAATGGACCGCTCGCCGGTTTTGAAAAAGGTACTGTCCAACTCTTCCTACAGAGCAGACAGACTGAGCTGATGAACGTAAAAGCTCCGGCGGTATATATAGTCGTATTTATCGTGCTTCTTGCAGCGGGCAGAGCTCTTATCCTGTCCGACGGCAGCCGTATGTCGGCCGTATCCAACGCTTTGGGCGTCATGTTTCAGCCGGCGAGATCCGCTCAGAAGTATGTGCGGGGCTCCTTTGAGGGCCTCAGACTATATTGCTCCTCCAAGGCGTCTCTTGCAAAAAAAGTGGCGAGACTTGAAGAGGAGAACCGCAGACTGAAGGACCGCGCAGCCACCGACCGGTATTACAAGAAGCGCGTGACCGATCTGGAAGAGCTGCTGGAGATCAAAAGCTTTACTGCCTTTGACACAGTGTCTGCAGACGTGATGTATCATTCCGCCAGCTCCTGGTTCCACACCTTCACCGTCAACGCCGGCACAGAGGACGGAGTGTCCAGAGGAGACGCAGTCTTCAACTCTTCCGGCCTTATAGGACAGGTGGTGGAGACAGGCAAAAACATGTCGGTGGTGTCTTCCATCACAGAGGGCGGCAGCTCCGTGGGCGGGATGATCGACCGGTCCGGGACCCGTGGCCTCGTCCAGGGCAGCTATTCCGGCTATCTGTACCTCAACTATCTCCCCTCCGACGCTGACGTCAAAAAGGGCGACTTGTGCTCCTCCAGCGGCGACGGCAGGCTTATCCCTCCCGGCATTCCCATAGGAAAGGTGGTCTCGGTCTCCCCGGACAAGACTACCGATACCAAGATAGCAAAGGTGCGGCCGTTCGTTCGTGTGGACCGGCTCCGGAGCGTGCTGATAGCGGTGCATGAGCATGAAAGATAAAAGGCTCGGCTATATAGTCTGCCTGGTGGCAGTGTTTCTTCTGCAAAGGCTGCTGGGCGTCAGCTGGCGATCTGTATATCCCGACCTGCAGCTGGTGGTGCTTATCTTTATCTGCGTCAGGATGGATTCGGTCTTCGGCATCCTGTTCGGTATGTTGTCAGGACTGCTGAACTATACTGCCAGCGGCACCGGCTTCGGAGCCCTGCTGGTGGCAGGCTGCGCCGCCGGCTTTCTGGCCTCCAACCCTGCCAGGCTGCTGTCCCGCAGCAGCGGCATCACAGTCCTGGTGTCCGTGATATGGATCACCTGCGTCTACAATGCCATACTCTATTTGTTCGCTCCCAGAGATATTACCGATCTTGCGGTGCTTACAGGCATGCAGGTCCTGGCCAATGCGGCTGCCGCGCTGGTCATATGGGGCCTCATGTTCCTCTTCGGCGGAAGGTCTGCCGTGTACGTAAAAGCATGAAAACAGTGATAGTTACAGGCGCCTCGGGCAAGCTGGGGCCGGTGGTGCGCAGTCTGTTTGAGGAAAAAGGATGGCAGGTGCTCTCTCAGTACAATACCTGCTCCTGCGCCGGCAGGTCTATCCCGGCTGATTTCAGAGTCATGAGCGCAGACTCTTTTGTCCGCAGGTGCCATGACATGACAGGTGACGCCGACTTGCTGGTCAACTGCTTTTCTTCCTACGAGGCGAGCTCTATTGCCCACAGCACCTGGGAGACTTTTTCCGGAGAGCTCTTTCTCAATGCCTGGCAGCCCTTTGATCTCTGTCGCTCCTTCTTCTCTCTGAATCCCGGCTCCTGCGCGGTCAACGTGCTGGACACCCGGATCACTGGCTCGGACCCGGAGCATTTTGAATACCATATGTCCAAATCCCTTCTCCGGGACCTGACGGTGGAGCTGGCCCGGGCGTACGCTCCCTTGCACAGGGTAAACGCCGTGGCTCCCGGACTTACGGAGACGGGCAGCGGCAGGGCTCTTCCCCTGCAAAGACCCGGGACCTATGAGGATATTGCCCGGGCTATCCTGTATCTTGCAGAGGCGGAATATACTACCGGGCAGATAGTTTTCGTTGACGGAGGCAGACATATAAGAGGCTGAATATGGACAAGATACATCTCACCGGTATTACCGCCGATTGTATTATAGGAGTATTCCCCGAAGAGCGCGCCCGGCCCAGGACCGTGGTGGCGAGCCTGTCTCTGTGCGCCGATCTGTCCCGGGCTGCCGCCTCCGACGACATACGGGATACCATAGACTATTTTGGTCTGTGCGTCCGCATCAGGCAATATATGGGCGCTTCTTCCTTCATGCTCCTGGAAAGCCTTGCCGAGGGGATAGCCCGGATAGCTCTGGATGAGGGAGCCTGCGGAGTCAGGATATGGGTCAGTAAGCCCGGGGCCATGGAAGGCGCAGATGCCAGAATAGAGATCACGAGAGGCAATTATGAATAGAGAAAGGATAGCCGAGCTGGTTCGGCAGATACTCGTAGAAATAGGAGAGGACCCCTCCAGGGAGGGACTTTTGGCTACGCCGGAAAGAGTGGCCAAAAGCTATGAATTCCTGTTTCAGGGCTACGACAAGGACCCCGAGGCCATTATCAACAGCGCCAGATTTTCTCAGGAAAACGACAACATGATCGTGGTCCGGGATATAGAGATCTACAGCATGTGCGAGCACCATATGCTGCCGTTTTTCGGCAAGTGTCACGTAGGCTATATATCCAAGGGCAAAGTGCTGGGGGTGAGCAAGATAGCCCGCATAGTGGACCTCTATGCCCGACGTCTCCAGATACAGGAAAATCTCACACGTCAGATCGCAGAGGAGATACTCAGCTCCATAGACGCTATGGGGGTGGGAGTGGTCATTGAGGCTCAGCATCTGTGCATGATGATGAGAGGGGTGGAAAAGCAGAATTCGCAAATGACCACCTCCTGCATGCTGGGTATTTTCAGGAAGAACCAGTCCACCAGAAACGAATTTCTTTCACTCATCCGAAACAAATGATAAGTCGTCTGCCGTCTTACATTATGTATATCGGTCGATGATTTATTATTAAAAATATGTTATAATATTACTGTATCTCTCGGATACCGTAAACGTGATTTATTATTCAGGAGGTGTTGATGTGGCACTTGCCATCAGCGTAAAAGACTTCTGCAAAAAATATGAAGACAGAAGAGATAACAAGAATGCGGTGGAGAATATCAGCTTTGAAGTAGAGCAGGGCGAGATCTTCGGTTATATCGGCCCCAACGGAGCCGGCAAGACTACTACCATCAAGACTCTGCTGGGGCTTCTGCACCCCACTTCGGGAGAGATCACTCTCCTGGGCAGGAAGCTGGGCGACGTGGAGATCAAGGCGCGTATTTCCTATCTCCCTGAAAACCCGTATTTTTACGAGCATATGTCGGCTTATGAGATCCTGGATTTTTATGCTCAGCTTTTCAAGATACCCGCTGCAGACAGAAAGAAGAAGATCCCGGAGCTGATAGACAGAGTCGGACTCAGCAAGGACGACGCAAAAAGGACTCTGAAAGAGTATTCCAAGGGTATGCTCCAGAGAGTAGGTATAGCGCAGACTCTTCTCAACGACCCCGAGCTGCTCTTTTTGGATGAGCCCACCTCCGGACTGGACCCCATAGCTCACAAGGACATCCAGGACATCATTCTGGACATGAAGAAGGCCGGCAAGACCGTGTTCATGTCTTCCCATCAGCTGTCCGATGTGGAGAGAGTGTGCGACAAGGTGGCCATCATCAACAAGGGACACGTGGTGACCTGCGGCGCCATGGAAGAGCTGCTGCAGGCCGGTATCACCGTGGTATCCTTTGACAACGGCAACGACGAGCTCAGGAATGCAGTCCGTCCTCTGTGCGACCACCTGTCCGAAGACGGTCACAGGACTCACGCTTACGTGAAGGAATACAAGGACGTGTATACCGTCATAGATCTCGTGCAGAAGAACAATGCCAGTCTGGTATCCGTGGTCCCTCAGAAGCAGTCCCTCGAAGATTTGTTCGTTGAAATAGTACGGGGAGGTAAATAAATGATTTCCTGGATAATAGCAAAAACCACCTTTGGTGATGCCATGCGTCAAAAGACCCTGCAGATATTCCTGATCGTGGCTCTGGCGCTGATCATCATGTCCTTTGCTTTTGCAAATACTCTGACGTTTACCACTCAAAGCGCTACCGGCGACCTGTCCTTTATCAAGAACTTCGGTCTGGGAATGATCACCCTTGCCGGCATCCTCATATGCGTTATGACCGGCGTGTATATGATACCCAGAGAAGTGGAGCGCAAGACTATATATACCATCCTGTCCAAGCCTGTCAACAGGTGGGAATTCATCCTGGGCAAGATGATAGGCTGCTGGCTCACTCTTGCCGCCGCCGTGGGTCTCATGGGCGTCATATTCGTATTGATCGTCACCTGCAAGGCCATGCTGCTTTCCGGCAGCAACGCCGCCTCCAGCACCGCTGTGGCGGCCGGACTCAAGGATGCTGCTGCGGGAGCGCATATTCAGATATTTGACATCAACATGGTGTACGGCGTGATCCTGGCCTATCTTCAGTCGGCGCTGCTCTCCAGCGTGATCATCATGTTTTCGGTGATAGTGACTCCTACCGTCAACTTTTTCCTGGGTATCGGCGTGTATATAGTCGGCTCTCTCATCACCATCATAGAGACCCTGAAGAACACTGCCACCGACCTGTCGCCCGTGATCAAGTTCCTGTACAACGTGTTTTATATGATCATACCCAACTTTGATCTTTACAACGTGACGAACACGCTGCTGCACCCCAACGCCAATCCCGTGACCTGGGGTTATATCGGATATCTGCTCATCTATTCGCTGTTTTATTCCCTGATGGCTACTCTGATAGCGATCATCGTGTTTTACAACAAGGAAGTGTAATGACCCATGAAATCAGATAATAGCAAAAAACTTCTCGTAGCAGGAGTGATACTGTGTCTGGTTCTCAGCGCTGTCATTGCACACAAGGTCCGCCCCTTATACGGCATGATGGGCGGCAACAGCATCGATCTGTCTCTTGCGGTGGATATCAAGAACGCCAGAGAAGAGATCAAGATGATCGAAGAACAGCTGAAGACAGCCGCAGATGACACAGACAAGATCAAAGCCCTGACAGACAAGAAGTCCGAGCTGGAACAGAAGATCATCGACAACACCAAGCGTCAGGAAGAGATGAACAGTCTCCTGCTGCAGATGCCCGGTCAGTTCATGTTCGCTATGTTTTCCGGCTTCAAGGACGTGATCTCCGGCGCTCTGTGGGTGAGAGCAGACGAGTTTTTCCACAGCGGCAATTATGAGCAGATCATCCCGCTGGTGAGACTGGTCACATGGCTCGACCCTCATAATATCGACGTGTTCAACACGGGCGCCTGGCATATGGACTACAACTTCACCGACTCCTCCGAAAAGTCGGACAAGAGAAACATAGCTCTGTCCGTTCAGCTTCTCAAGGAAGGCATCGCCAAGAACCCCGACAGGTGGGACCTGTATTTCGAGCTTGGCTGGGTGCACTACCAGAAAAAGCTGGAGGATTATGAGAATGCTGCCAAATACATGAAGATGGCCACCCAGCATGACGGATACGACTCCAACACCGGTAAAAGGATCCCCCGGCCTGAGTTCGTCGAAAGAATGCTGGCCCACGCTTATGAGCAGTGCGGCGATATAGACAGCGCTATCAGAGAATGGCAGGTAGCCTATGCCCGCTCGGAGACCCTCCTGAAAAACAAGGACACCTCTATGGACTGGTCAGCCGGTACCGAGAGAGAGCTGATGGTCATCAACAAGAACCTCTCTCTGATGTATCTGCGCAAGGCCTGGCGTTACGGTGATATGACTGCCTACAAAAAAGGCATCGAGCTGGCCAAAAAGACCGACCATGCCGCCTGGGCAGTGGAAGGCGCCGAGAAGGACTACAATGCCAGACTGGCATCGGGAGCTCCCTTCGGTGATGCGTCCAAGCCCGTGGATGCCGGCTTTACGGCCACTTACAAAAAGGTGAAGCCCGGTGTTCTCAATTTCAGCGGTACCATCAATATGATTCCGGTAGCTGAATACAAGGGGCTCTCCTCCGAGTGCTTTACCAAATTTTATGCCGACGCCTCTGCAAAGGGCGAACAGTGGAGAGATACCTGCCGCGTGTTCTGGAGATTGTCCGACGAATACTACGTGGACAATCTGGCCGAAGGCTCCTGGGAAAGAAATCCCAATGAGACCCTTATGTGGGACAGCCTCTACGTCAAGAACGGCAAGTTCTCCGAGACGGTGGACTTTTCACGCAAGGAAGACAAGGCTTTTTATCCCTTTGCAGCCCAGAAGTACAAGCTGGTCTTTTGGTTCGTGCCCCGCGGCAGCTGCTGCCCCGAATTCGTTCAGGACAGGATAGGCTGGAACGGCGAAGCTCTGACCGGCAGCAATTTGAAGCGTAATTTTGTGGGAGACAAAAACGCGGTCGTCATAGAATACGACCTTGACAAGAGCGATATATTCTGATAAAATAGAAGAGTATTAGAGTTTGTGGCTAATATCTGACGGAATCCTACGGTGGTCTGATTTGCGAACCTCGTCAGGACAGAGATGGAGCAGCGATAAGCAAAAAACGCATGCGATAGGAAGCTCCGTCAGATATTAGCCACAAACTATTTTGATATATGGTTATAAATAACGCCGTGCTGGCTGTCAGCGATCTGGCTACGGATTACGACTCCGAGCACAACTCACTGGAGATGCGTCTCCTCTGCGAAAGCGCGGGGGTCACAGTGCTGGACGAGTACCATTTCAAGCGCAGGAATCCCGATCCCGAGTCATACATGGGCTCGGGCAATGCGGAGTCTCTCAAGTGGTTATGCGCAGAGCTGGGCGCCGATCTGGTCATTTTTTCCGAGGATCTCTCTCCCAATCAGATACGCTATCTGGAAAACGTCACGGACACCAGAGTGGTGGACAGGACCCAGCTGATACTGGATATATTTGCCTTGCGCGCTCATTCCAATGAGGGCAAGCTGCAGGTGGAGCTGGCTCAGCTGCAGTATCTGCTGCCCAGACTCACCGGCAAGGGCGTAGAGATGTCCCGGATCAGCGGCGGAGCCGGCGTCGCCGCCAGAGGTCCCGGTGAGACCAAGCTGGAGACTGACAGACGGCGTATCAGGCAGAGGATAGGGGCCCTGAAAAAGAAGATAGCCGATATCTCCGACAAGCGTTCGGTCTCATCCCAGCAGCGGAAGGGGCTTCACATCCCGTCAGCCTGTCTGGTGGGCTACACCAGCGCCGGCAAGTCCACTCTGATCAATCTGCTGTCCGGCTCTCTTGTCCTCACAGACCAAATGCTGTTTTCCACTCTGGACAACACCTGCAGAAGGGCTTCTGTTCCCGGCGGCTCGGATTTTCTCATCACCGATACGGTGGGATTTATTTCCCGGCTCCCATACAGTGTCATAGCAGCCTTCAGGGCTACCATCAGCGAAGCTCTGGACTGTGATTTTCTGATCCACGTGGCTGACGCCTCCGACAGAGCCTTTTCCCATCATATCCAATCAGTCCGGGATATACTTGCCGACATGGGAGCAGGGGACAAGCCTGTGATCACAGTGTTCAACAAGTGGGATCTGGTGCAGGATAAGGACTTCGTCCTCAGGCTGCGGGACCGTACTCCGGATTCTGTAGTCATATCCGCAGAGACCGGCTACGGGCTGGATGAGCTGTATCTTCGGATCACAGACACCATCAACGCACTGTTTGTGCCGGTCCGCGTGCTCATACCCTACGAATGCGGCAAGATGCTGTCGCTGCTCCACAGCAAGGGTCTTGTGTCCAGAGAAGAGCATCTGGATTACGGGACTTATGCGGAGGCCCGGCTGCCCAGGTCGGTGGCCACTGTATTTCAGGATTATCAGGTGTAACTATGGTATGTACCTTGAAGAAGAACAAAGTGTATTATACAGACGAAGGCAAGGGACCGGCTGTGCTGTTTCTTCCCGGCCCCGATGCCCGTCCCCGGGTATGGCACCATCAGGTGTCGGAATTGTCGGGCTCCTTCAGGGTGCTCAGGCTGGATTTTTCGGGCATTGATGCAGGAGCTGCCACCCTCCACGATCTCATCGCGATCATAGACGAGTTTACCCTGTTCAAGGAGCTCCGGCAGGTGTTTGTTGCCGGGTGCGGAGTAGGGGGCTATCTGGCCTGCGCCTACGCTCTGAGGCATCCGGGTATGACCAACGGCGTCATCGTTTCTTCTGTGTGCTGCATGGGCTCCGTCACAGACACCATCAGGTACTACCTGCCCGAATACCAAAGTCCCAAAAACTCCTTTCTCAGGACTATTGACGGTCTGCTGGGGAAAAAGGACCGGTCTTACTTCTTGTACAGGCTCTATTCGCTGCTGAAAAACGAGCAATACCTGCTTACGGAGATGTCATCTCTTATGATGCCTCTTCTCATCATAAACGGTGAAAAAGAGAGCGAAGAGGTCCACCGGCTCTCCGCCGCCCTTGCCGCCGCCGGCGAGGGGATCACTATGGAGGTCATAGAAGGAGCGGACAAACTTCCCAATGAGGAGCAGCCGGATCGCTACAACATGCTGGTGGAGGATTTTATCCACAGCAATATTTCTCCTTTATAATCATGACAGACACACACGCGCATCTCAATGACGAACGCTTTGCAGGGGATCTGGCAGACACTATCGCAAGAGCTGCCGAAAAAGGCGTAGGCAGTATCCTCGTATGCGGCTGGGATATACCCTCCGGCCGTCAAGCGGCGGATATGGCCGCCGCCTATCCCTCCGTGTATGCTGCGGCGGGGGTCCATCCTCACGACTCGGAGAGCTGGAGCCCCGAGGCTGCAGAGGATATCAGAGAGCTCTCTGCCAAAGGCAGGATAGTGGCCGTTGGGGAGATAGGTCTGGATTACTACTACGATCTGGAGTTCAGGGAGTCTCAGCTCGTCTGCTTCAGGGAGCAGCTGAAGCTCTCTCTGGAGCTGGACCTGCCCGTATCCATCCACTCCCGCTGCGCCATGGAGGACACCATCGGAGCATTGAGAGAATATCCCGGAGTGAGAGGCGTGCTGCATTGCTTCTCCGGGACCATGGAGCAAATGAGCGACTTGCTTGATATGGGGCTCTATATAGGCGCAGCCGGCCCCGTGACCTTTAAGAGCTCTGAGGACCTGAGGAGCGTCATCAGATACGTGCCGGCGGACAGGCTGCTCCTGGAGACAGACTGCCCTTATATGGCACCCGCGCCTCTGCGAGGGCGGCGCAATGAGCCTTGGATGGTGTGTCACGTACTCGAGAAAATGGCCGGGCTTCTGAATATGGAGCCCGCTGACCTGGAGGCTCTCACAGACGACAATGCCCGCAGACTGTTTGGCCTTCGCGGATAGCATTCGGCCCGGGTGTTGTGATATAATAAGAAAGGCAGAGACTCAAGATCGGAGTATATATGGACCCTTTTTTTATCTACGTTATCATCATCGTCGCGGTAGCGCTGGCCTTTGATTATGTCAACGGTTTTCACGATGCGGCCAATGCAGTATCCACGGTCATAGCCACCCGGGTATTATCTCCGGGCGTGGCGGTGGTATATGCCGCTGCTCTGAACTTTGCCGCAGCCTTCTGGGGCAATCACGCCGTATCCGGCACCTTTGCAAAAGGTATCGTCAACAATGACGAGATAGGCAGGCTGCTCACGGCAGCAGGCCGCGGCGGCAGCTCCGAGGTGTTTTTTGCTTCCATAGTGCTCTGCGCTCTGCTGGGCGCCATAATATGGAATATAGTCACCTGGCTCATGGGGCTTCCCTCCAGTTCCTCTCACGCCCTGATAGGCGGATTTATCGGCTCCGTGCTTACGGGCTGCATGATCATTCTCCACACGATACACGGCGTCATATATTGGCTGAAGATAGCCCAGATATGCGCGTTTATAGTCATCGCTCCCTGCGCCGGTATGTTTTTGGGCTATTTTCTGATGATCTTCATGATGTGGATACTCAGAAGGCAGGGGCCCTTTACGGTGGACAAGCTCTTCAGAAAGATCCAGCTTTTATCCTCCGGCGCATACAGCTTTTCCCACGGCTCCAATGACGCCCAGAAGACTATGGGCATCATATTGTTTTTGCTCATATCTGCCGGCAAGCTGCCCGCAGACGTGGGTCCGGACAATATATGGTATGACCTGATCATGTTCGGCTGCTTCGGCTGTATCGCCGCAGGCACCCTCAGCGGCGGCTGGAAAATAGTGAAGACCATGGGGCTGAATATCACCAAGCTGAAGCCCGTCAACGGCTTTTGCGCCGAGGTCAGCGGCGCTATCAGCATCCTGACTGCTTCGCATCTGGGCATTCCAGTCAGCACCACACACGTCATTACGGGCGCCATCGTGGGCGTAGGCTCCGTCCGGAGGTTTTCGGCAGTCAGATGGGGCGTGGCAGGCAGGATCGTATGGGCATGGGTAGTCACCATCCCCGCTGCCGCCATAGTGGGAGCGCTGGCCTTTGTGATAGTCTGGCCAATCGTATTTTAGGAGGAAATATGGCTTTTAGTTTGATACCCAAGGACGACACGTTTTATGAGATGTTCTATCAGCAGATGGACATAGCATTCAAGGCAAGCTCGCTGCTGTTGGACGTCCTGCGCAACTTCTCGGATCAGGAGACCAGGATACGAGCCATCAAGGATCTGGAAAACAAGGGCGACGAGCTGGGACACGGGGTCATCGATCGTCTGAATACCACCTTTATCACCCCCATAGACAGGGAAGACGTGCTGGATATCTCCACCAAGGCGGACGATATCACAGACCTCATAGACGAGACAGCTGCCTCTCTGGTGCTCTACAACGTGGAAAACATCAGGATCGAAGCCGTGAGCATCACCGAGGTATTGGTGAATTGCTGCGAAAAATGCCGTGATCTGGTGCGCCTTATGGTGAATATCAGGGATATAGAGCCTATGAGGGCCTGCTGGATAGAGGTGAACCGTCTGGAAAACGTGGCCGACGGCATACACAAGGCTGCTGTCTCCCGCCTCTTCAAGGAAGAGAGCGATCCCATCGAGGTCATCAAGTGGGACAAGATCTACAACTCTTTGGAAGCCTGCATAGATCTGTGCGAGGATCTGGCGGCGAGCGTGGAGACTGTCGCCACCAAACATATATAAGGATTGCATTTTCGCCGTTAAAGTGATATAATCATAGTAGTGGCCGATTAGCTCAGGGGATAGAGCGTCTCCGTCCTAAGGAGAGCGTCGGGGGTTCGATTCCCTCATCGGTCACTTTTTTTGTGTGAGGTAAGCGTGTGAACGACATATCTTTTGACAAGCTGAACGAGAGGCAATACGAGGCCGTCACTGACACCGAGGGCCCGGTGCTGGTGCTTGCGGGCGCCGGTTCCGGCAAGACCCGTGTCCTGACTACCCGTATCGCTTATATTGTCAGCAAGGAGAAAGCCAAGCCCTACAACATACTGGCTGTCACGTTCACCAAAAAGGCCGCAGGAGAGATCCTCGGCCGTCTTGTCACTTATCTGGGGGAAACTGCCGGACATATATGGGCCGGCACCTTTCATTCCATATGCGTGCGCATACTGAGGGAATACGGTCAATACGAAAATATCGACAGGCGCTTCTCCATATACGACGATTATGATCAGGCCAAGCTCATCAAGGACATCGTGGAACGCCTGGGCTATGACCAAAAAAAATACGTGCCGAAATACGTGCTGCCCCGGATATCCAGAGCCAAGGAGCAGATGGTCCTGTCCGAGGATTATATATCCCGTCTGGGGGGCAAGGATGCGGCTCAGATCAGCAGGATCTACGGAGAATACACCAAAGCCCTGCGCAAAAACAACGCCTTTGATTTTGACGACCTGATATTTCAGGCTGTCAGGCTCCTGGAAAACCATCCGGAGGTCAGGGAGCATTATCAGAACAAATTCAGATACATCCACGTGGACGAGTATCAGGACATCAACTATTCCCAATACAGGCTGGTGTCTCTGCTGGCCGGCAAGTGGAACAATCTGTTTTGCGTGGGGGACGACGACCAGTCCATATACGGCTGGCGGGGCGCCGACGTGAGCATCATCCTCCGCTTTGAGGAGGATCACCCCAATTGCAGGATATACAAGCTGGAGCAGAATTACAGATCCTCGGGCAACATAGTCAAGGCAGCGGATGCGGTGATCCGGCGGCTCTCGGACAGGAATGACAAGCAGATCTGGACTGCCAATGAAGACGGGCAGCATCTTATGCTCATAGAGGCTTCCGACGGTGAAAACGAGGCGGTGCAGGTGTGCAACGCCATATGCGACAGCATGAGGCGCAACAACGCTTCCTACGGCGACTATGCCATCCTCTACAGGGCCAATCACATGAGCAGGGCTCTGGAGCATCAGCTGCGAAAAAACGGCATGAGATACACCATTGTCGGCAGCACCCGTTTTTACGAGAGAGAAGAGATAAAGGATATCCTGGCCTATCTGAAGGCCATCAACAATCCCTACGATGACGTCAGCCTGCTCAGGATCATCAACAAGCCTGCGCGCAGTATAGGCGACAAGACAGTTGACCAGCTGAGGAGCCTGGCAGAATCAAAGGGAGTGTCGGTGTATGAGAGCTTCAAATATCTGGCAGACTCGGACCTCTTCAGGGAGAGGCAAAAGACCACTATCACCCGGTTTGCTCTTCTCATAGACAAGTTTATCAGAGAAGCCTCATCCTGTCCCGTGAGCCAGCTGGTCCGGACCGTCTATGAAGAGTCAGGCATGAAGGCCGCTCTGGATCTGGAAGAGCCCGACGATGCCTACAGAAAGCCCGAGGCAGGCTCAAAAAAGGACAACATCCGTGAGTTCATCAGCTTTGCGGATGAATACACCAGAGATTATGAGGATCCGGATCTCACCGGCTTTCTGGAGCAGATCAGCCTGTCTGCAGACATCGATTCCTACGATGACGGCGCCGATGCCATATCTCTCATGACCGTGCACTCAGCCAAAGGGCTGGAATTCCCCTACGTGTATATCATAGGCCTCGAAGAGGGGATATTCCCCCATGAGCGCAGCCTCAACGATTCTTCCCAGCTCAGCGAAGAGAGGAGGCTCATGTATGTGGCAATGACCAGAGCCCAAAAGGAGCTCACTCTGTCCCGGGCCGAATTCCGCATCAACAACGGCGAAGCAAGGCGGCGGGACAAGTCTTCCTTTTTGGAGGATATCCCCGACCGGTTCTTTGGAATCGAAGGAGGCGGGACCGACCACAAAAAGCCATCCCTCTCGGAAGTGAAGGACAAGATCTCGGGCAGAGACCTGCCGGTAAAAAAACAAAAGAGCTTTCGGGCCGGCTGCAAGGTGATGCACCCACGGTTCGGCAAAGGGCTCGTTATCAATTGTCAGGGTGAAGGCGAGCGTGAGGTAGCGACGGTGGTATTTGACGACAACAAGGTCGGCATCAAGAAAATACTTACCCATGCGGTCCACATGGACAAAATATAGACAATAAGGCGGCTGTGATCATGTTATCACAGCCGCCTGCGGTTTATTTGAGGAATATCTCCACTACGGGGATCTCAGTGTTGGGCTTCAGTATAGGTATCCTGAATACGCGCTTGTCCAGATGGGCGCCTCCGGCGGGCAGGGAGCCTATACCCACCTCAGATGCGTCGTGGAGGAACTGAGCGTATTCCACCTTCTTTTCATCCAGTCCTTCTATGGAGAAATAACCCATGAAGGGATAATTCACCAGGTGGACGTAGAGTCTGTTTTTCTCCGGGTTGTAGGTGGTCAGAGCCCCGTCGGACACCTTGATGTCAAAGGGAGTCTGAGTACATCCGTATATGGAGCGGCTGTTGGAGTGCATCCATTTGCCTATGCCCTGCAGCCTCTCCACAGCTCTGTAATCAAATTCGCCGCGGCCGGTGGGTCCTACGTTCAGCAGCAGGTTGCCGCCCTTGCCCACGGTGTCGATGAGCATGGAGATCAGCTGTCTCACTGACTTCCAGCTGCTTTCGTCTCTGTGGTATCCCCAGGAGCCGGAGAAGGTCTGGCAGGCTTCCCACACCACCTTTTGGCCGTCCACCGTGATCCACTCAAAGGGCTGATACTGCTCGGGGGTGACGATGTCTCCGGAGCCGGGCAGATCCAGTCTGTCATCCAGGATCACCTCGGGCATCAGCTCCCGGATCATCTCAAGGAGCTTTTCGCTTTGCCAGTCGTCGCGTCCCTTGCCTATAAATCCGTCATGGGAGGGATAGCTGAAATCGAACCACATGATGTCTATCTTGCCAAAGCGGGTGAGCAGCTCTCTGACCTGTCCGTGGAGGTATTCCCTGTATCTGGACATATCCCTGTTTTCATTGAGCTTTGCTCTGTCGGGATGGTCTCTCAGGGCGTGCACGTCATCGATGATATAATCGGAATGGTGCCAGTCTATGAGGGAATGATAAAAGCCCGTCTTCAGGCCCCGGCCCTTGTAGGCGTCCACCATCATCTTAAGTATATCCTTGCCGTAGGGAGTGTTGGTACACTTATAATCCGTCAGATCGCTGTCCCAGAGGCAAAAGCCCTCGTGATGCTTGGTGGTGATGACAAAATACCTCATGCCTGCATTCCAGGCCAGGTCTGCCCACAGCTCGGGGTCGTAGAGATCGGGATCGAAATGCTTGAAGTACTTTTCGTACTGCTCGTTGGTCATCTTTTCGATCTGCTTGACCCATTCGTGTCTTGCGGGCAGGGCGTAGAGTCCCCAATGGATAAACATGCCGAAGCGGTCATGAGTAAACCATTTTGTATTGCCCTTGGTAGGCTTTACGTCGTACATAATGTGCTCCTTATTCTGTTTTGATGATATTGCTCGTAAAGAGATGCTTGACTTTTTGCTGTGACCCGGGATAAAAGGTCTTGTTTTGGCCTATGACTGTCAGTCCGTCTATGAACATATTTTCCACAGAGGCGTTGTCGTTCATTCTGAACAGGGCGTTGCCGGGCATGGAGCCTGCCACCTGGAAATTGCGTATCACCAGATGGTCAATGGTGTCCGCGATATCAAAATAGGTGTGGGTCTTCCTGTCGTCATATACGTACAGGTCTTCTATGGTCAGCATTTTGATGTGGGTGGGATTGTTGGCGTCAGACGGCAGAGACCTCATGTAGTGTCCGCCTGTGGTCACTATATAGTGAGGCTCGTCTCCGTGATAGTGGATGTTGCGGAGGACCAGATCGTCTATGTTGCCTCCCAGCTTGAAGAGAAAAGGCTTCATATAGTCGTATTCGATGGAGGTGCAGTGCAGATCCACCGTGTCTATGACGATGTTCCTGTAATTGCCGCCGGTGCCCTCGAACCAGGGATTGATGATGAAGCCGAAGCCCTTGAAGGTGCCGGTCACGTTTTTGATGAGCACTCTGTCCAGCTCTCCTTTACCCTGACACAGCAATCTGATGCCCTGATCGGCGTTGTTCAGATGTACTCCGTCTATCATGACGTCGGTGATGGAGGACACTCCGTCTCTTTCGTCAGGAGCTATGGCTATGAAGTCGTCGCCGGAGGTGCCGGTCATATTGGTGATATTCAAAAAGCGGCCCGGTCCGAAGAAATGAAAGCCATCCTGATTGTTGGCGTGCATGTAGTCGTCGAGAATGATGTTGATGTTCTCCACGTTGACGAATTCATAGTTGGCAATGAGGGCGGTAAAGGTGCGCTGATTCCTGATGGTCATATCCTTCATCAGCAGGTTTTCCACACCGTAGAGCTCGAAGGCCATGACCCATTTTGAGGGGATATAGTCCGAGTCGTTCTGCTTGTATATGCTCAGCTCGTCTTCGGGGCAGGGCACGTCGTGCTTTTGCCCCTTGGCGTTGTGATTCCAGGTGCCGCCTATGAGGCTGATGTTTTTGTCTCTCGCTTCCGGGCTCGAATTGAAGGATGCGTGCTTGTTGCGGATGATGGCGCAGTTGCTGTCGTCCTTCAAAAAGAAGCCGCAGGCCGGGTTCACGCACTCGATGGTGGTATTGGGCCATACGGTCAGGCCGGTGACCAGAGCGGCTCCGTCCATGACCAGCTTCAGGGGAGCGCCGTCGGAGGCCATATCCAGCAGAGCCTGCAGGGCAGCGGTGTCATCCGTGCCTCCGCCCTTCACCACGTCCGAATCGAGACGGGCGTATTTGCTGGCATAATATACGCTGTTCCTGGCGCAAAGGGGCAGTGACAGGATGAAGAGTATCAGTATGGCAATGCACAGTCTCATTTATTTGTCCTCGATATTGATATTGTTTTCCACCAGCTTTTTGACGTTGCCCCTGATATTGGGACCGTATATGTCGGTGAGACCCCGGGAGTAAAAGCCGTTGATGATGAGGCGCTCTATGTCGGCTCCCTTTTCAGCAGTGATAAAGCTGCCTCCGGAGACCTCTTTGTTGACCACTATATTTTTCAGCAGCAGATTTCGGACGGGGACCGGGTCTCCCATAAAGGCGATATAGTCCTGCACGTTGGGGTCATCCTGGATATACACGTTTTCCATGGTGAGATTGTTGATCCGGGTAGCCGAGGGACCCACGAATCCCGATCTGACCTCCAGCAGGTGGTGGGGATTGTCGCCCTTGTAGTGTATGTTTTTCAGGATCATGCTCTCTATATTGCCACCCAGGCTGAACAGGAACCTGGACCCGGGATAGCGGTCTTTGGTGCATTCGAGAGCCACGGTGTCTATGACTATATCCCTGTAGCACCCGCCCTTTTTGGACTCGAACCAGGGGTTGATATAGAAGCCAAAGCTCCTGTAGGTTCCGGTGACGTTCTTGATCAGGACCCGTTCGAGAGTGCCTTCCTCTCTGCACAGCAGCCGTATCCCCTGATCCGAATCGTTCAGGTGGACGCCGTCTATCATGACGTCTGTGATGGAGGAGACCCGGTCCCTCTCATCGGGAGCCACGGCGATAAAATCGTCTCCCGCGGTGCCGGATATATTGCGTATATTCAAAAACTGTCCGGGCCCGAAGAAATGAAAGCCGTCCTGATTGTTGCCGAATATGTAGTCATTGAGGACTATGTTGACGTTTTCCACGTTGACGAATTTGAAATTCGCTATGAGAGCGGTGAAGGTGCGCTGATTCATGATGGTCATATCCTTCATCAGCAGATTTTCCACTCCGTAGAGCTCGAAGGCCATGACCCATTTGGTGGGCATATAATCCTCATCTCTGACCTTGTATATGCCTACTTCGTCTTCGGGGCAGGGCACGTCATGCTTTTGCCCTTTGGCATTGTGGTTCCAGGTGCCGCCTATGAGGCTGATGTTTTTGTCTCTCGCCTCAGGGTCGGCGTAGAAGTCGGCGTGCCTGTTGCGGATGATGGCGCAGTTGCAGCCGTCCTTCAAAAAGAAGCCGCAGCTCTGATTCACGCACTCTATGGTGGTGTTGGGCCATACGGTCAGACCTGTAATGAGCGCCGCTCCGTCCATGATGAGCTTGACGGGGGTGCCGTCGGAGGCCTTGTCCAGCAGGGCCTGCAAAGCAGCGGTGTCATCCGTGCCTCCGCCCTTGACCACGTCCGAATCGAGCCTGGCGTAGTCGCTGGCTGTAAATATCCTGGCAGGTCCGGCAAAGGCGGCTGCGGAAAGCAGCAAAAGGGTCAGGGTCAGCATCAATAACATAGCTTTCAATTCTCACCTCGGTTTACAGAATGAATGCCGGCAGGGCGCCGGCCGATAGTTAGCTCTATTTCATTATAGCATACAGAGCCCCCGTCGTCGCCATATACGGGCAGAAATAATGTATTTCCCGCGATAATTTACTCTTTGTCAGGTATCCCGGCAGGCTTTGCCCCTCTGCGGGTAGATTCTTTTGGCCGGGTCTGTTATAATGTGTATAGACAAGGCCCCGGAGGCCGGTCATATTTTGGATCACGCAAGGAACCGACATGAAGAAAAAGGTATATCTTATCGCCAACGCCCACATAGATCCCGTATGGCAATGGGAATGGGAGGAGGGAGTGGCTGCCACCATTTCCACCTTCAGGACCGCTGCCGATCTGTGCGACGAATTTGACAACTTTATTTTTTGCCACAACGAAGCAGTATTGTATAAATGGGTAGAGGAATATGAGCCCCATTTGTTCCGCAGGATACAGGATCTGGTCAAACAGGGCCGATGGAAGATCATCGGCGGCTGGTATCTGCAGCCGGACTGCAACATGCCCTGCGGGGAGTCATTTGTGCGTCAGATACTGCTGGGACGCAGATATTTTGACGACAAATTCGGAGCCCGTCCCACCACAGCTCTCAATTTCGATCCCTTCGGGCACACCAGAGGTCTGGTCCAGATACTGAAAAAGAGCGGTTACGACAGCTACGTATGCACCCGTCCCTCTTCATCCCAGCTGGGCAAAAAGGATTCGGAGGCGGATTTTGACTGGATCGGCTTTGACGGCTCCCGGATCAGAGTGAGAAAGGCGACAAGCTATGGCTCGGGTCTCGGCCACGCCGTTGACAAGATCAGGGCTGAAGTTTCTCTCTATGAGGCAGACGACCATATAGTAGTTCTCTGGGGGGTAGGGGACCATGGCGGAGGCCCGTCCAGACAGGACATCAGGGCCATTAACGAGTTCATCGCTGCCGGTGAGTGCGACGCCCGGCACTCCTGGTTCGAGGAATTCTTTGAGGCTACCGGAGACCTGCAGGTCCCCGAGTGGAGCAGGGATATGAATCAGTTTGCCGTAGGCTGCTATACCAGTATCATCAGGATCAAGCAAAAGCACAGAGAGCTGGAAAATCAGCTGTATTCCACCGAAAAGATGCTCAGCGCAGCCTATGCCGCCGGACTTATGGATTATCCCGCTGCCGACCTGCTGCAGGTGCAGGAGGATCTGTGTTTTCTGGAATTCCACGACTCGCTGCCCGGGTCGTCCATACAGGCGGTGGAGGAAATGTGCCTCAGACTGGCCGATCACGCACTGGAGATCCTGTCCCGTCTGAAGGCCAGGGCCTTCTTCGTCCTTTCCGCAGGGGAGAAAAAAGCTGCCGACGGCGATATTCCCGTACTGGTCTACAATCCCCATCCCGTCAAGCTCAACTGTCAGATCACCTGCGAGATGATGCTGGCAGACCAGAACTGGACTGACGGGGAGTTCACAGCTATCCACGTGTACAAGGACGGACGGCCCGTGCCCTGTCAGAATATCAGGGAAGCGGGCAACATCAATCTGGACTGGCGGAAGAACGTGGCCTTTGAGGCGG
This sequence comes from Abditibacteriota bacterium, assembly GCA_017552965.1. NCBI lineage: Bacteria > Pseudomonadati > Abditibacteriota > Abditibacteriota bacterium. The sequence continues at coordinate 24,667 of JAFZNQ010000009.1, forward strand.
AGCTGGAGCCTTTTTCCGTCACCCGATATGACTGCAAGCCCGTGCTGGAGCCCAAAAAGGAAGTCGTGCCTGTGTATGACAACGGTATGATAGTCTTTGACAACGGCGCCCTGCACGCGGAGATAAACACCCGCACCGGACTGATGGATTCCTACAGGATAAACGGCAGGGAATACCTGCGGCGCAACGCCTTTGAGCCCCTGGTCATGGACGACAACGACGATCCCTGGGGCATGACCGTGGAGTCTTTCAGAGACCTCATAGGCAGATTTACCCTTATGAGCGACAACAGGTCCACCCTGTTTTCGGGCGTCCGGAAAGGCGTCCTGCCTGCTGTCAGGACCGTGGAGGACGGGGACGTGCGGACTGTGGTGGAGGCTTGCCTGGAATACGGCGACTCGGCTATATGCATGACCTATTATCTGCCCAAAAAGGGCACCCAGACAGAGGTGCATCTGCGGGTCTATTGGAATGAGAAGAACAAGTGTCTGAAGCTCAGTATCCCCACCTTGGATACCGACAGATACGTGGGTCAGACTGCCTTCGGAAAATACGACCTGAAAAAAGACGGACGCGAAACGGTGGCTCAGAGATGGACGGCAGCCCTGTCTTCCCGGGGCGACGCTGTCACTCTCATCAACGACAGCACCTACGGCTCTGATTATACGGACGAGGACGGCATCAGGATCACTCTGCTGCGCTCTGCCAGCTATACCGGGCATCCCATAAAGGACAGGCCTATCTCTCCTCAGGACCGCTTTACCCACAAGATCGATCAGGGAGAGCGGAATTTCCGCTTCTGGCTCAACGCCGGCGATGCATCCGAGCGCATGGAGCTGATAGACAGAGAAGCCGCCTTTGTGTCCGAAAAGCCCTTTGCTTTGTCCTTCTTCCCTTCGGGCGAAGGGGAAAAGCCTGCCGGATTCATGACTCTGTCCGACAGTCCCGTGGTGCTCTCCTGCGCCAAAAAGGCCGACAAAGGGGAGGGGATCGTGGTCAGGCTCTGTAATCCCTGTGAAAACCCGGTCTCCTGCCGGCTCACCATGGAGTGCTTCGGTCTCGGCGAGACTCTCAAATTCGAGCCTTTTGAGGTCAGGACCTTTGTAGCTGAAAAAGGCTCACTGAGAGAGACAAACATGATAGAAGAATAGATACGTGAGGGCGAAGGCTTTTTCGCCCTCTTTTTTATTGCGCGGCGCTTCGTGAAATGGTATAATAAATATATAAGCTGCCAAAGAAGTCTGCGATGTTCAAATTCAGTCAATACAAAGCGCACCTGCTTTTTGTCATACTGCCGGTCATCTTCATTCTGTCCATGATCGTCACCTTTTTGGTGAGAGTGTCTCTGGACGTGTGCCGGAATTCAGCCGTATGGGTGTCACGGATAGCCTCCGAATACCTGGATACGGAAGTCCGTGTCGACAAGCTGAGCCTGGTGTGGCTTGACCGGGTATATCTCCGGGACATCACTTTGTATGAGCAGCATTCCGACCGGATCCTCCTCACGTCTTCTCAGGTCACCGTTAATCTGTCACCTGCCGCCATATTTTCCGGCAATTATATCAGCAGTATCCAGTCCGTGACTGCAGAAGGTATATCCGGCAGCGTAAGGCGCCTTAAGGACGGCTCTTCCAACATTGACTTTCTGATACACCGTCCCCAAAAGAAGGAAAAGAGCGATCGTCTCAGGACTGTGATCTACGTGCGGAACGCAGACGTTGCGGTCTCGGATGAGATCACGGGCATGAAGGAGCATTTTACCCGTCTTTCTTCCCGCGTCAATATGCAAAGGCCCGATTCGGTGTCGGTGAATTCCAGGCTGGATATGGAATGCGCCCGGAACCTGTTCGTGGTATTTCAGACCGATACTCTCACCGGCAGGTATTCTCTGGACACCAATATAGGGTCTCTCGATCTTTCCCGTCTTGCTCCTCTGTATCCTTCCGGCGCCACCCGTGTCTCCGGCAGCGTGAAGGGCTATGCAGGCGTCTCAGGCAGGCTTGCAAAGCTGTCCGAGCCCGAGCGCGTTTCCTGCAGCCTCAAGATCGCCAATGCGGGAGGCGCTTATTCCGGATATTCCCTGGAGGGACTGTCCGGGTATCTCCAATGCAGGAACACCCGTTCCGTGGTCTATCTGAACGGCGCTGTCAACGGTATCCCCTTTACAGCCAAGGGCACCGGTCTTTCTGTCAGCCGGGATCTGTTCAGACCTGCCCTGGAAATGTCCGTTTCTCTGAGAAAGGTGTCCCTCGCCGGTGTCAAAAGCCATATCCCCGCTCTTGCAGCCCTGAAAAGCCTGCCCTCTCTCGGCGGCGAAATGGATATGTCCCTTGTGCTCAAGGGGACCCTGCAGGACCCGACAGTCAGAGTCAGGACCAGGATAAGGAACGGCTCCTTTGCCGACTACCGGTTCAGAGACAGCATGGTGTATCTGGAATACGGCCACAGCACCGTGAACACGGAGATCAAGCTGAAGCTTGATGATTCGTCTGTGTGGCTGTGCGGGACCTGCGGAGGAGTAAGTCTCTCCCGTTTTGACCCCTCAAAGACCCGTCTGGCCCTGAGAGGCAATCTGGTGTGCAATGACGTGTCGGACTATCTGCCCGACAACCCCTACGGCATCAGCGGCAAGGTCATGTCCGAGTATTATGTGACCGGCTCTCTGACAGATCCCCGGGCAGTGGCCAACCTGAGCGCTCTCCGGTCCGGCTTTTTTGTGAACAAGCAGGAGATCAGGGACGTGGAGCTCAGCACTGCCGTGTCCTATGACAAGGCCCGGGGGATCACATTTGACAGGCTCATCATCAAAAACTTTCTTGACGCCAATATCATGCTCTCCGCCGAGATAAAGGACCCTTCCCACATCACCGGCAGGGCCTACGTCTCCGAGCTGCAGCTGTCCAGACTGATGGCCTTTTTGGGCAAGAGCGACGTGGATATCAGGGGCGATCTGGCCTTTGTGGGAGGCTACAAGCTCCGCTCCGGTCAGGTGTATCTCAACGGTGAGTGCGAGCTGTATGATTTCAGCTACAACACCTACAAGATAGATTATCTCAATTGCCTGTTTGATGCTTCGCGGGATCTGGTCACTGTGAAGAATATGGCTCTTCTTGCCGTGCCTTCTCAGGTGGGCTTTTCCGGTATCATAAGAGATCCCCTCAGCTCCAGACCCACCTTCAAGGGTGATTTTGCCATCCAGAATGCCGACGCACTCACTGTGTGCAGGATCTTTGACTATACCATGACTACGCCTATGGAGGGGGTTGTAAACGGGACCCTTGCCATCAATGGTATGCTCGATATGTCCGGGAACCAATTCCGCTTCCGGGACCTGTCCGGCGCAGGCAGTCTGGATTTCAACGACCTGATGATAGACAAGTATCCCTTTGACTATCTGCACGTTGACGCCCTCGTATCCGACAACACTGTGTATTTCAATGATATCGACGGGCGGGCCTCCGTGTTCAACGCCATTGACGACAACAAATTCACCCGCGTGACCGGTAACGGCTATATCGACCTGAAGGACTATGGCGTAAAGGGCGACCTCCTGGTGTCCGACGTGAATATATCCGACTTCAGGGGCTATTTCAGCGACTATGTGAACGCCTCCGGACTGTGTGATCTGACTGTGTCAGTCGACGGATATATGAACAGCCTCAACGTCACCTGCAACGGCGCCTTCAGAAGGGTCACCTTCAACGGCAAAAACTATTCCAACGTGACACTCTCGGCGTCTCTCCTGCATTCCGAATCCGTCGCTCTGGATCTCTTTATGGAAAAAGACCCCGAGACGCTCCACCTCTATGCCGAGGATTACAATATCAGGACCCGGTCCGTGGGCCGGGCAGGCCTCAACGCCGACAACATATCTGCCATTGAGCTTCTGGAGCTGTATTCCATGTCTCCTCTGGGAGTCAAGGACGAGTCCAGAAAGTTCCTGAGCTATCTGCCTTCTCTCACAGGAGGGGATATCAACGCGGAGCTGGAGATAAACGGCAGCATAGACAGCCTGTCCGGAAAGGGTTCTCTAACGGGTACCGATATCATCTGCGGCTCCGAGCATATGCAGAATATGAATCTGGAGCTGGAGATGGACAAGGGCGTCATCAATATGCCCGATCTGACCCTGGAGTTCCCGGACATATACATCACAGCCGATGCATATCCTTTGTATGACAAGGACAAGAGGACTAACACCAATCTCAGCGTCATCAATCTGCCCGTATCCCGGGTGTCCAATTATACCTCTGTGAAGAATCTGGACGGTCTGCTGACCGTTGACGCTCTGATAGAGGGCCGTATCACTTCTCCTTCGATCTCGGCATCCCTGGACCTGCAGCACCCTTCCTACAACGGCATAAGGGTGGACCGCATCTCTGCGGGCAAGATAGTGCTGGACGGCGACAAGCTGGATTTTTCCAAGGGGCTCAAGCTGCTGATAGGCGACTACTCCGCAGTGGTATACGGGTCTGTGCCCTGGGACAGCGAGACCATGCGCCCGGACCGGGACGGCGAGCTGGACATTCATTTTGACATGGACAGGCAGAACCTGGCTTTTGCCGACACCCTCTATGCCTCCAATAGTACAAAGCCCTCCGACGGTATATTTGACTCTCACATCAGCGTCACAGGCTCCATAGCAAAGCCTGTCATCGAAGGATATGTGAATATAGAAGAAGGCACGGTGTGTCCCGCCGGGACCCTGACCCTGAACAATATCAACGGCAACGTGACCCTGTCCAACAACGGAGGAACTGAGCCGCTGCTGATCACCTTCAGAGACTGCAGCTTCTCGGACGACCAGGGCAAGCCCAACGCCTGCGTCATTACAGACGGCAGCTATATCAGGGTGGCCTCACTCCAGGACTCCGAGATGGATATCAGCTGCATCTTCGACGACTATCATTTGGACGCGGGGGGCATCACCTCTTATCAGGAAAAGATCAGAGGCACCATAAACGGCACTCTGACCGCCTCCGGGTCCCTGTCTGCCCCTCTGATCACAGACAACGGGACTCCTGTCACCGTGGACAAGCTGTATTGCTCCGTGGCCAAGCTTTCCCAGAAAACAGAGGAAGATACGGATATGGACGACAGCATCAAGGCAGCCCGGGAAAACACCGAGCTGATGGGCTTTGCCGGTCCTCCGCCTGCTCCCCGGCCTGCCAGGTCCTTCGACCCTGTCTTTGACATCAATCTCAGGGCAGACAACTGCGACATCAGGCCTCCCATGACCAAGATCAGCTGTGACACTTCAGCCACCATCAAAGGCACTCTCTCAGATCCGGACATAGCTGCCGACGGCGTAGTCCGGTCCGGCAGGGTGCTCCTGCACGTGGCAAGGCTGAGGATCAACAAGGGCTCCAACGTCAGATTTACCTACGCAGATCACACTCCCGACGCCATTCTGGACGCCTCTGCCTTCACAGACGTGAGGACCACGGACAAGCTGGGCATAAACAACAGCTACAGAGTCACCGTCAACCTGTCCGGCAGCATAAAGAATATGAACATGGAAATGACCAGCGATCCCGAAGGACTCAATGAGACGGAGATACTGTCGGCTATAGGCAAGTTCGGTATCAGCAAGAACGGTCTGACCGGCAATTCCTATGAATTCAATCCGGTGAATATGGCCGCATCCGTAGGCATTTCCACCATCATGTCGCCTATAGAGGACTTTTTCGTGGACACCATGGGCGTTGACGTGCTTTCCTTTGACTATATGGACAAGGAGTACGCCCTTGTGAATATAGAGAAGACCTTTGGCAAAAGATACTTTATATCCTTCTACCAGAACTTCCTCAACACAAACAGCTCCTCATCCCATACCGGCATCTCCAAGTGGGAGCTCAAGGCCGGCGCCAAGCTGTTCAACAAATACAGGCTCACTCTGGGTACCAACGACAATCATGAAGTCAAGGCCGAGATCAGCTTTGGGATGAGCTTCTGATGAAGAGCGCTGCTGTCGTAGCCGTCAATCTGCTGGCCCTCTGCGCCGTCATCAAAGCCGCTTCGCTGCCCATCCCGGCGGCGGCAGCCCTGATCCTGACCTGCGCTTTTGTATGCGGTCTCATTCAGCGGTTTTGGCTAAAGAGAGACGGCGTCGAAACGGGTCTGGCCATCCTGACGGGGCCTCTGGTGATGTACAGGACCAAGCCTTTTTTGGGCTTTTGTCTCATGCTCTGCGCCGGGGTCATCTTTGCGCTCGGCATGAAGCTTCTCAGCTCCAAAGCCAAATGATCCTGATTGACATCCGCATCCTTTTGTGATATCATAACATTTGTGTCTATGACTAAGAATAAGAGGGGATAAAATGGGTTATACAATAGCCGAAAAAATCATCAAAGACCACCTTATCAGCGGAGAAATGATACCCGGCAAGGAAATTGCCGTCAGAATAGATAATACCCTGACTCAGGACGCCACCGGCACTATGGCATACCTGCAATTTGAGGCCATTGGGATACCGAGAGTCAAGACCAGGCGGTCAGTCAGCTTTGTGGATCACAACACGTTGCAGAGCGGATTCGAGAACGCGGACGACCATGCTTTTCTGCAGTCCGTGGCCGACAAATACGGCATATGGTTTTCCCGGCCGGGCAACGGCATCTGCCACCAGGTAGAGCTGGAGCGTTTTGCGGTGCCGGGAGAGACTCTGCTGGGCTCTGACAGTCACACTCCCACAGCCGGAGGCCTGGGTATGTTTGCCATGGGAGCCGGAGGTCTGGACGTAGCCGCGGCTATGGCCGGAGAGCCCTTCTATCTCCCCATGCCCGGCATAGTAAACGTGGTCCTTACCGGCGCTCTCAGACCCTGGGTGTCCGCAAAGGACGTGATACTATGCGTGCTGCAAAAGCTCACCGTAAAAGGCGGGGTAGGGAAGGTGATAGAGTATTCCGGAGAAGGAGTAGCCTCTCTGTCTGTCCCCGAAAGAGCCACCATCACCAATATGGGTGCCGAGCTGGGCGCTACCACCTCCATTTTCCCTGCCGACGAAACGGCTCGCAAGTTCCTGAAGGCTCAGGGCAGAGAGTCTGACTACAGGCCGCTCTTTGCCGATGAAGACGCCTGTTATCAGGAGACCATAGAGATAGACCTTTCGGAGCAGGAGCCCCTGATAGCCTGTCCTCATATGCCCGACATAGTGAAAAAGGTCTCCGAGCTGGAAGGCCTGCCCGTGGATCAGGTCTGTATAGGCAGCTGTACCAACGGCTCTCTCCGGGACGTATTCGTGGCGGCCAACGCCATATGCGGCAGGACAGTGGCACCCAATACCAGTCTCACCATATCTCCCGGCTCCAAGCAGGTGCTGGAAATGATCACTCTGGACGGGACTTTAAACAAGCTCGTCACGGCTGGAGCCAGGATCCTGGAATCCACCTGCGGGCCCTGTATAGGCATGGGCCAGTCCCCCAGGACCAACGCTGTGTCCGTCAGGACCTTCAACCGCAATTTTGAAGGCAGGAGCGGCACCAAGTCTGCCCAGGTCTATCTGGCCAGCCCCGAGACAGCTATAGCTGCAGCCGTTTTTGGCAAGCTCACAGACCCGAGAAAGCTGGGAGAATATCCCGTGTTCGTACAGCCCGCAGAATTTTTGGTGAATGACAACTGTATCCTGCGGCCCTCGGACGATGGGGCAGGGGTGGAGATAGTCCGCGGTCCCAACATCAAGCCTCTCCCGGTGAACAACGGCTTCCGGGGCACCCTCGCTGCGCCTGTGGCCCTTAAGGCAGGGGACAACGTGACCACCGACCATATCATGCCCGCAGGCTCCAAGATACTGCCTCTCAGGTCCAACATACCCGCCATCAGCGAATACGTGTTCAATATGCTGGACAAGGATTTCGTCCCCAGGATCAAGTCTCTCGGCTCCGGGATCATCGTGGCCGGCGAAAACTACGGTCAGGGATCTTCCAGAGAACATGCGGCCCTGGCGCCCATGTATCTGGGCGTAAAGGCAGTCATTGCCAAAAGCTTTGCCCGCATTCACAGACAAAATCTGGTGAACTTCGGCATTATACCGCTCTTATTCGAAGACGCGGCTGATTATGACAGGCTGCAGCTCCTCGAAGAGTTGACCTTTGAGGATATAGACGGTCAGCTGTCCCGGGGGAACACAGTCACTCTGGGCCTCTCCGACGGAAGCGCCATGACTCTCAGGCATGACATGTCCGACAGAGAAGTCGCCACAGTCATAAACGGCGGCAGGCTCAACTCCATCAAGCAGAAGTATGCTGCAAAGAGCTGAACTCATGCCTTGCAAATGCACACCAAAAGTGTTATAATTTAATAGAAAGATATTATCATAATTGTATCGGGGTTTTTTATGGATAAATACGTATTTCTGAATAACGATTTCGTTACCAATGACAAAGCGGTCCTTTCCATATATGATCACGGCTTCATGTACGGAGACGGCATTTTTGAAGGCATCAGAGTCTACGGCGGCATTATTTTCAAGTGCAGGGAGCACGTGGCCCGTCTGTACAGAGGTCTGAAGGCTCTGGCTATAGCCATGCCTTTCGGCGAAGAGGAGTTTGCCGAAAAAATGAAAAAGCTGGTGGAGCTCAACGAGGTCAACGACGCCTATCTGAGAGTCACTGTCTCCAGAGGCGTGTCCCTGGGTCTGGATCCCAAAAAGATCACTACGCCTCCCACCATAGTCATTTCCACGGACAAGCTGTCCCTGTATCCTCAGTCCGCCTATGAGAACGGTCTCACGGCAGTCACGGTATCCACCAGGATAGGCAATCCTCAGGTGGTGGAAAACAGGATAAAGGCCACCGGCAAGTATCTCATCAACATACAAGCCAAGCTGGAGGCCAACATGGTCGGCGCAGGCGAAGGTCTGATGCTCACAGAGCAGGGCTACGTGGGAGAATGCACCGGTGACAACATATTTTTCGTCAAGAACGGCAAGATCTTTACTCCCGCCGCATTTCTGGGCATTCTGGAAGGCATCACCAGGAGCGTTGCCATCGAAGTAGCAGGCAAGCTGGGATACGAGGTGCAGGAAGGCATCTACACCAGATTTGATCTGTATACCGCCGACGAAGTGTTCCTGACCGGCACCGCTGCGGAAGTCATTCCTCTGGCCGAGCTGGACCACAGAGTCATCAACGAAGGCAAGCCGGGCGAGATCACCAAGAAGATGATCGCAGGCTTCAGACAGTACGTCAAGGATTACAGATATTAGGATCATACCGCGCCGGCCCGGCAGCCGGCGCTTTTATACACACACGCTGGTTAACATAACTGTTATTATACTGCGTTGCATCTCTCAAAATAAAAGGAGGAACTTGCGTTCCCCCGCCTTAGTTACCGGCCTGTACCGAGTCGATGGCTTCCTCGAGCTCGTAGAGTGTCTTCTTCGCCTGCTCGATGATATCCTTGACCTCCTGGGTCTTTTTGTGGGTCTTGTCCGGCATGATAGCCAGCTGCTCCTTTTTGGTCAGGATCTTCTTTCCGAGCTTCAGCTTCTTGGTCTTGACGAGCACTGTGATCGTCACAGCCGCTGCGCCCAGCACCGCTCCCGTGAGCAAACAGATCTCTTTGGTATTCATACTATTCCTCTGCCTGTTACAGGTTGTAGCGTCTTTCTGCGCCTTCGCCCACGTCGGTGCGCTTGGCTTCAAATATCCTCTTTATCTGAGAAAGTGTCTCGGTAGGATTGAAAGGCTTGATCATGTAGCAGCTCACGCCTGCCTGCCAGCCCACAAATACGTCGTCGTCATTGTCCTTGGCCGTAAGAATGATCACCGGGATATTTCTAGTAGCCGGATATCTTCTCAGAGTCTGCAGGACTTCAAAGCCGTCAAGATAAGGCATCATTATATCAAGTATCAGCAGGTCCGGTCTCTCGGAGACTACCAGGTTCAGAGCCTGCTTGCCGTCCGTGGCCTTCACTACCTCGTATTTTGCTTTTTCGAGAGTCTTCTCTATCAGACCAAGTATGTTTTCGTCGTCGTCAACAATAAGTATCTTCTTTGCCATACGAATCCTCCGTCAGTATCTCATAATTTAATTATATCAATTATTTGCCAATAATTCTATATTATGATAAAATATTTAAGTGACTACACTTATTAATTCCGGGGTATATATATGCAGCTGATGGCTATCCTGAATCTCACTCCCGATTCGTTTTCCGACGGAGGTCTGTTCAACACCCCCGAAAAGGCTGCCGAAAGATGTGATCACTTCGTCAGATGCGGAGCTCATATCATAGACGTGGGCGCCGAATCCACCGCTCCCGGCTCTGCTCGGGTCAGCGCTGCCGAGGAGATGAGACGTCTCGATGAGGTATTGCCCTCGGTCATAGCTTCGGTCCCCCTCCCCTTTTCCGTGGACACCTACAAAGCGGAGGTGGCAGCTCACGCTCTTGACCTTGGCGCCGCATACGTCAACGACGTGGGAGGCTTTGCCCTGTCCGACGGTATGCTGGAATTAATTGTCGAGCGCAGGCCGTATTATATATGTGGCCATATATTCGGAGATTCTCTCCATGAGGACGGTCCCGGACACTCTCCGGACGTCATAGCCGACGCCCTCCGGCGCAAGGCGGATATACTGACGGAAAAAGGCTTTCCTCCAGAAAGACTGATACTGGATCCGGGCTTTGGCTTCGGCAAAAACATCGCCGAAAACGTAGCCCTGTTCAAAAATATCGACGTGATCAGGAGCCTGGGCTTCCCCGTGTGCTGCGGTGTGTCCCGCAAAAGGCTTATCAAGCACTTCAGCGGCGGCTCCCCCGCCGAGCTGCTGGGGGGCTCCATTGCCGCCTGCATCCTGCTTGCGGCAAAGGATATAGATATCATCAGAGCCCACGACGTTGCCGAAACGGCTGCGGCCCTGAGGCTCTTTGACGTATTAGGAAAGGAATCATGAAATCAAAGGTAGCGATCATCAAGACAGACCCCCGCACTGTGCTGGAGGACATAGACCGGCTTTGCGGTATGGCAGACATAGAGGCGGCTCTGGACAAAGGCTCCGCCACCATCCTGAAGGACAATATCAGCTGGCATCTGCCCATGCCCGGCGCCAACACCACCCCCTGGCAGCTGGAGGGCACCATACTCGCCCTGCAAAACAGAGGCTACCGGGATATCGTGGCAGTTGAAAACAAGACCGTTGTCACCAGACCCACCTTCGGTGAAAAGAACAACAAGTTCGACGTGGTCTATGACAAATACGATATCCCCGTCAGATTCAACTTCAAAGAAGAGGACATGAAATGGATCCGCATAGAGCCCAAGGCCAAAATGCAGGTCCTGGACAAAATATATCCCGACGGGATCTATATCCCCGACTTATTCGTGGGCAAGAACATCATCCATCTGCCCACTGTTAAGTGTCACATATACGCTACCACCACCGGGTCCATGAAAAACGCCTTCGGCGGCCTGCTGAATACCAACCGTCATATGACCCATTCCTGGATCCATGAGACTCTGGTGGATCTTCTGAACATACAAAAGCAGATCCATTCGGGCATCTTTGCAGTCATGGATGGGACCACCGCAGGCAACGGTCCGGGGCCCAGGACTCTCATACCTGTCCGCACCGATTATATACTGGCCTCCTCGGATCAGGTGGCAATAGACGCAGTGGCCGCCAAACTCATGGGCTTTGATCCCATGAGCCTCAAATATATCGCTCTGGCCCACGAGCAGGGCCTGGGCTGCGGCAGACCAGAGGACATCGAGCTGGTGGGAGAAGACGTCTCCGGGGTCAACCTGCATTTTCACGTGGGCAACAACCTGGCCAGCTCCTGCGGGAACGTGTGCTGGTTCGGCCCTCTGAAGGGCATTCAGAACATGTTTTTCAGGACGCCGCTGGTCCATTGCTTCATTGCCGCTTCGGATATATACCACGACAAATACTGGTGGCCCAAATACGGACAGGCCATATACGAACGATGGTGCAGGGAAAGCCCCTGGGGACAGCTGTTCACCGGGTATTAGGCGCCCGCCCTCCCCTCTTCCGCAGGCAAAAGGCGGGGAAATATGATATAATATAATATAGAAAATCAAAGGGTAAAATATGGATAACAGATTGCATGCAACCACTATAATCGCCGTAAAGAAAGGTCATACCACAGCCATTGCAGGCGACGGTCAGGTGACTCTGGGAAATACGGTCTTCAAGGCCTCGGCCCGCAAAATACGCCGCATATTTGACGACAGGATCATGGTAGGCTTTGCCGGCTCCGTGGCCGACGCTCAGACCCTGTGCGACAAATTCGAATCCAAGGTCCGGGAGTCCAACGGCATATTGAAGAGAGCAGTCATAGAGTTCGCCAAGGAATGGCGCTCCGACAAGATCCTTCGCAACTTTGAGGCTATGATGATAGTAGCGGACAAGGATTATCTGCTGGTGTTGTCCGGCAACGGCGAGGTGCTGGAGCCGGATGAGGGTATCGCTGCCATAGGCAGCGGAGGTATGTATGCCGCTGCGGCAGCAAAGGCGCTGGTGCGCAACACGGAGCTGGATCCTCTGACCATAGTGCAGGAATCCATGAAGGCGGCAGCTGACATCTGCATCTATACCAACCACAATATCATATCCGACGTATTGGAGTAATACATGTCTCTCATCAATTATATGACCCCAAAAGAAATAGTGGCGGAGCTTGACCGGTACATAGTGGGACAGGAGTCTGCCAAGAAGGCTGTGGCTATCGCTCTGCGCAACAGATACAGAAGGTCTCTGGTCCCCGAGTCCATGCGCGAGGAGATCATACCCAAAAACATACTGATGATAGGTCCCACCGGCTGCGGCAAGACAGAGATCGCGCGCCGGCTGGCCAAGCTGGCAAAGGCCCCCTTTATAAAGGTGGAGGCCACCAAGTTCACCGAGGTAGGCTACGTGGGACGCGACGTGGATTCCATGGTCCGCGACCTGGTAGCCAGATCCGTGTCCATGGTGGAGGCCGAAAAGATCGAGGAAGTGAGACCCGCTGCCGAAAAGCGGGCGCTGGAGAAGATCCTTGACGTGCTGGAGCCCCCCTTCAGGAGAAACGAGACCAACGCGCAGATACCCGTCAATATTTTTGAGGGCCTGCAGTCGGCCATGGGGACCATATTCCCCAACACATCCGGTCAGGAGCGGGAGGAGCCTGATCCTCAGGATCAGCAGGCCAGCGCCAGAAAGGAGCGTATCAGAGACAGACTGAGAGAAAAGCTGCTCTCGGGAGCCATGGATAACGACGAGATCACCATAGAGACCTTGGTCCCCCAGCAGTCTCCCTTCAACTTCATGGGAGGCAACGGCATGGAGGAGATGGGCATCGAATTGGGCGGCATGTTCAACAACATGATGCCCAAGCGCAAAAAAAAGATCACCGTCACCATTCGCGAAGCCAGAGACATCCTCACCAAGGAAGAAGCCAAGGGGATGATCGATCAGGACGCTCTGTCCCGGGAAGCGGTGGTCCGCGCCGAGAATCACGGCATCATCTTTATCGATGAGATGGACAAGATCTCCGGCAAGGACGGCACTTCGGGGCCCTCCGTCTCCAGAGAAGGCGTACAGAGAGACATCCTGCCCATCATCGAAGGCTCCTCCGTCAACACCAAGTACGGTCAGGTGTCTACCAATCACATATTGTTTATAGCTGCCGGCGCCTTTCACGTGTCGAAGCCTTCCGATCTCATTCCCGAGCTTCAGGGCCGTCTCCCCATCAGGGTAGAGCTGGTGAGCCTGACCAGGGAAGATTTTGTCCGGATCCTCACGGAGCCCAGGAATGCCCTCATCAAGCAATACGTCGCTCTTATGCGCACCGAGGGTGTGGAGCTGGATTTCACCCAGGACGGCATAGAAGAGATCGCATCCATGGCTGCCGACGCCAATTCCACCATGGAAAACATAGGCGCCCGCAGGCTGCACACCATATTGGAAAAGCTGCTGGAGGACATTTCCTATACCTCCGCCTCCGACGGCGTCTATCGCTACACCATCGACGCCGACTACGTCAGGGAAAGACTGGGCAAGATAGTGTCCGACGACGATCTGAACAAATACATTCTGTAGGTGAGATATGAAGAGACTATTTATCATTCTTGTATTGGCTGCGCTGGCAGTTGCCTCCTATGGCGACGTGGATCCTCAGCAGATACAGCAAAAAGCAGCGGAAGATCCCGCTGCCGCAATAGCGGATTGTCAGGCTGCTCTGGCCGAAGATCCCGGGAGCATCAACGCCAGGAAATGGCTGGCTTATCTCTGCTACAACACGGGCAAATATCAGGAAGCTCTGGACGCTGCTTCTGTCGAGAGCCCCACTGACCCTACCCTGCCCAATTACGCAGGGCTCTCCTGTGTGGCTCTGGGCCGGTATCAGGATGCTGTCAGATATTTTGACACGGCCATCATACTCGACAAGGATTGGTACGAGCCCTACAACAATAAGGGCATCGCTTATGATGCTCTGGGCAATTATCCCGCCGCAAAGAACGCCTTTTTGTCTGCCTACAATCTGCAGGCAAAGGAAGCCGATATGGCCAAAAAGAGCGTGGAAGTATATATCAACTACGCCCGGTCTCTGGCCAATCTGCAGGACTACAAAGGCGCGCTCAAAATATACGGCTACGCCGAAAAGCTCAGCCCCGACAATCCCGAGATCATGTATCACAAGGCGGACACTATGTTCAGGCAGGGCGACTATGCCGGCAGTATAGATGCCTACAAGAAGATCAACGCCAAAAAGGCCGACGACCCGAGAGCCCTCAAGGGCATTGCGAACTGCTATCTGATGCAAAACAAGACCGCAGAGGCTCTGGGCTATTATGACAAGGCTCTGGCAGCGGCTCCAGATTATGAGAGCTCCTTCAACGCGGGCCTTGCCTGCCGTAAGGCAGGACAGTTCGGCAATGCGGTCAAGTATTTCACTACCGCCATACAATTGAAGGCAGACGACGTGGACGCCCTCAACGAGCTGGGCTGGGCCGAATTCAAATCCGGCAGCAATGACAACGCCATAGCCCACATCAAGGCTGCCCTGGACCTGAAGCCGGACTATATGCCCGCTATGCTCAACATGGCCTCTCTCTATTCCGGGCTGAATGACGGAGAAAACGCCTATGCAGCCTGGTCCCTGATAGTCATGCGGGAGCCCGCCAATGCAGCCTACAGGATCAATCTGGGGAACGAATGCCACAACACGGGCAGATACACCGAAGCAGTGGAGCAGTTCCAGGAAGCCATCAGGCTCGATCCCAAAGTCAAGGGAGCATATTATGGTCTGGGCACCTCCTGCATAGCCCTAGCCGTGAACAACAACAATAACACCGCATCCCTGAACAGAGCTCTGGAGGCCTTTGCAAAGGCCCTTGAGCTGGATCCGGACAACTCCAATATATACGCCAATCAGGCTGTGGCCTATCAGTATCTGGGCAAATATCCCGAAGCCATCGCCGCCAACGAAAAGGCTCTGAAGCTCAACCCTTCCAACGCGGTGGCAGCCAAAAATCTCGAGAATTTGAAGAAGACCAATTAAGATGAAGCTCCGAAAAGTCGGCATCATAGCAAATTCCAGCAAGCAAAAAGCGCAGGATATGGTGGATGAGCTGCGCAGCTATCTGGATGAAAAAGGCATCGCCAGCAATTTCTTCGAGACCTACACTTCCAGCGCCGATGCCATGGAAGGCACGGACCTGATGATAGTTTTGGGCGGAGACGGCACCATACTCAACTACGCTCGTCTGTACGGCCGTTTGCAAATACCGATCCTCGGTATCAATTTCGGTACTCTCGGCTTTATCGCAGAGATCCAGCCCGAGGATTACAGGGAAGCCCTTGATCAGCTGATAGAGGGCGGCGGCATGCTGTCCAAAAGGATAGTGCTCCACGTGGTTGTGGAGAGGAGCGACAAGTCGCGGCTGGAGTTTTTTGGTCTCAACGATCTGGTCATCAGCCACAAAAACGTGCTGAGGATGCTGTCTCTCGACGCCTATATCAACGGCAACTATCTGGTGAGCTACAACGGGGACGGCCTTATAGTATCCGGCCCCACCGGCAGCACAGCCTACAATTTGTCCGCAGGCGGCCCGGTGCTCCATCCTGAGGTCAACGCCTTGCTCCTGACGCCTATTTGCCCCCACACTCTGGGAGAACGGCCTCTGGTCATACCCGGCTCCGAAAGCATCAGGATCCGACTTGCCGGTGAAAAAAGGCAGGATGCTATGGTCAGCGTTGACGGGCAGGCGAATACGGATATCTCGTCCGACGATACTGTATATATCGGAGTGGCCGATTATACCGTCGATTTCGTTCTTCTGCACAAATCGGACTTCTATTCCAAGCTGCGGACCAGACTGTTTTGGGGCAGATGACCATGATAGTGTATATGAACGTGGAGAACTTTGCCCTTATTGACAGGGCGGAAGTCTTCCCGGGTCCCGGTCTCAACGTGTTCACCGGAGAGACCGGCGCCGGCAAATCGCTCATAGTCGACGCTATCAGCTTTGTGTGCGGAGGTCGTCTCGGCTCGTCCCTGGCAAAGGACAAGACGAAAAACGTGTCGGCAGAGCTCATACTGGATATGTCCGGATACAAGGGGGACTCACCTGCCCTGCAATATGCAGATGAAGAAATGCAGCTCCTGCTCTCGAGGACCTGCCTTCCTTCCGGCAAGTCCGTTTACAGGATCAACGGCTCGGCAGTCACTCAGGCAGAGATCAGGACCGTCACCGACAGCATCATAGATATCCACGGACAGAACGAGCACCAGACTCTCCTGACCGGAGGCGCTCAGCTGCGTATCATCGACTCTCTCTCACCGGACAACGAACCCCTTCTAGCTGGCATCGCAAAGTCTCTCCGGACAGCCAAAGAGCTCCGGGACGCCCTGGAAAGTCAGCAGGCACGCAGAGAGGAGATCAGGGATCTCGCTGAGCTCTATGAGTTTCAGATGAAGGAGATAGACTCGGCAGAGCTGAAGGAAGACGAGCTGGAGCAGCTGGAAGCGGAGCTCCAAAAGCTCAAAAATACCGACAGGATCATGTCTCTGGTGAGTGAGGCTCACAGCTGCCTGTCCCGGGACAACGGCGTCTCCGAATTGCTTTCCCTGAGTCAGCGGGCCGTGTCGGACGCCTCGGGCTGGGACCCGTCGCTGGCGGAAACGGCCGCAGCCCTGTCCGAAGCCTTGTCTGTGGCAGACGACTGCGCCGGAGAGCTGTCTGCGTATATGGACACCCTGGACCTTGACGAGAGACGTCTGGACTACCTGTTTGAGAGGATTGAGCTCATCAAAAAGCTCTGCAAAAAATACGGCGGCTCCTATGAGAGCGTGATGGCCACCAGGCAAAAGATCGGCGACAAGCTGTCCCTCATGTCCGATCCCGAGAGCAGCGACGCCGCTCTCAGGGCCGGCATAGCCGAGGCCGAGAGCAGGCTCGGCAGCCTGTGCGCCTCTCTGTCCGACAGCCGGCGCAAATGCGCAGAGGGATTCCAGAAGCGCGTCATGGACAACCTTGCGGAGCTGGGCATGGAGAACACGCTTTTCGAGGCGCGTTTTACTCCCCACTCCCCTACTCCCAGAGGCGCTGAATCCGTGGATTTTTATATCAGCCCCAACAAGGGCGCAGAGCCTACGCCCCTTGCGAAGACCGCCTCCGGAGGAGAGCTCTCCAGGATATCTCTGGCCATCATGCTGGCTGCCAGAGAATCCGGCGTGCCCGTATTGATCTTTGATGAGATCGACGCGGGTATCGGCGGCGTAACCAGTGAAAACGTTGGAAAAAGGCTGCGTGAGCTGTCAAAGGACGCTCAGATCCTGTGCGTGACCCACCTCACTCAGATCGCCGCCAAGGGAGATGCTCATTTTTGCGTCAGCAAATCCTTTTCCGACACGGCTACCAATATCAGCGTCGCGAAGCTGGACTCTTCCGGTCGGGTAAAGGAAATATCCAGAATGTTCGGCGACACCCAAAGCGCTGTGGCTATAAAGCATGCAAAGGAATTATTGAACCTTGAAGATTAGCGGAACACTGAGGCTTGACAAAAGGACCAAACGCCTTGCCAAACGCCTTAAAAAGAATGAGATCGCTCTCATAGATCACACGGATCTGGATTCCACGGCAGCTCTTATGCTGGTGGAAGCCCAGGCCGCCTGCATCATCAACGTCGCCAGATCTTCTTCGGGCCGGTATCCCAATCTGGGTCCCCTGAAGCTCCTGGAGCACGATATTCCCCTCATCGACAACGCCGATCCCGCAGCCTTCGATATCCTGCATGAGGGCGACAAGGTAGTAGTTGACAACGGGAGCGTGTACAGGGACGGAGAGCTGGTGGTCCGCGGCGAGCTTCTGACCAAAGAGGCTGTGGACAAACAGCTGGAGGATGCCGCTCAGAATCTGGGCGCCGAGCTGGAAGCCTTTATCAACAACACTCTCAACTATATGTCCAATGAGACCAATCTGATCCTGTATCCCTCCAAGCTGCCGGATCTGGAGACCAGCTTTACCAACAGGCACTGTCTGGTGGTCATCAGAGGCGAGAACTACAAGGAAGATCTGAAGACCATCCGTTCTTATATCCATGATATGAAGCCTGTACTCATAGGCGTGGACGGAGGCGCCGACGCTCTTATAGAGCTGGGGTTCAAGCCGGATATCATAGTGGGCGACATGGATTCGGTCACAGACAACGCTCTGCTCACCGTAAAGGAAATAGTCGTGCACGCCTACACCAACGGCAAGGCTCCCGGTCTGGAAAGGACCGACAAGCTGGGCCTCAAGCCCTTCGTATGCCCCATCACGGGCACCAGTGAGGATCTGGCCCTGCTCATCGCCTATGAAAAGGGCGCCAGTCTGATCACAGCCGTGGGCACTCATTCGGATATGATAGATTTTCTCGACAAAGGCAGAAACGGCATGAGCAGCACTTTTCTCACGCGTCTGAAGGTAGGTCATCGTCTCGTGGACGCCAAGGGAGTCAGCAAGCTCTACGTCCACAGGCCTTCCACCAATTACGTGGGTCTCATAGTCCTTGCGGCTATCATAGCCTTGTTTACGGTGATCGCCATAGCTCCCAACAGCATTGACTATATGCAGGGCCTGTATCACAACCTGTATTCCTTTTTCCTGAACATCACTATCCGTCCATAAGGAGATATTTTCTTGATAGATCTGAAATTTCACGTATATTCCATAGCAGGAATTTTCCTGGCTCTTGCCATAGGGATGATCATAGGAAATGCCATGAACAGAGATACCAATCTCACTGCGGAAAACAGCAAGATCATGAAAAGGTATGCCGACACTGTCAATATACTGAAAAAGCAGCTGGACGACTCACAGCTGCAGAAGCAGCAAAATATAAGGCAGATGGACGCAGACGAGGCCTTTATCGCCTCCGTAGCGGAGAAGCTCAACAGGGACAGCCTGACAGGCCGCAATATCACTCTGGTGTCCTTTGGCAAAAACGAGAATGTGACCGCCGGTCTCAAAAAGAATATCGAGCAAGCCGGAGGCGCGGTGATCAATACGGTCGTCATCAAAAACTCCTTTATCAATAAGCCCCGCACCGAAGCGACGGACAAGCTCCTTGCGGAAACCGGTCAGGGAGTCATCGAAGATACCCGGCAGCTGCAGGCCAAGATCTACGGCCTGCTGGCAAAGCTGATATCGGAGCCGGGCAGCGAGGAGCTCTTCAAGGCTTTTTCCAAAAGCAAGATAGTTACGATGACGGGCGACTTCAGCGCGCCTTGTGATTCGGCCGTACTGATAATCGATTCCACCAGGGACATATTCAAGGACCCCGATTCTGTCACCAGGCTGGCCTCCAGCCTCAAAAACGCCGGAGTCTTCGCAGCCGGAGCCGACTCCTCCGGCAAAACCGACACTCTGTCTGTCTGGGACAACGAGCAGATCCCCTATGCAGACAATGCCGACTCTGCTCTCGGAGCCTATTCTGTGGTCAGGATACTGGCAGATAAGCAGGGCATATACGGCCTGAACGGCAAGACGGGCCGCACCTTTCCCGATACGGAGTAAGCCATGGACAACGACGTGCTTGTTGTATTGCCGGCATACAATGAGGCAGATATCATAGCCGACACCATTGACAGCCTGCTCCTGCGATTCGATCCCAGACAGATCCTGGTGATAGACGACGGCAGCACTGACGGCACTCCCCAGATAGCGTCGGCAAGAGGGGTCAGCGTCATATCCTTTGAAGAAAACAGAGGCAAGGGCGAAGCCATGAATCACGCCTGGCAGACTGTGCCCAGCAGTATATATCTGTTCGTGGACGCCGACCTGGGCACCGACGCAGGCAGGATGAGCGAGCTGCTGGAGCCTGTGGTAAACGGCTTTGCGGATATGTCTATAGCCGATCTCTCCGTGCACAAAAAGACCAGAGGCGGCTTTGGTCTCGTGAAGCTCCTTGCCTCCTGGGCTCTGGAGCATTATACAGGCTATTCTGCCGCCTGTCCCCTGTCCGGTCAGCGGGCTATCAGGCGCTATCTCATAGAAGATATAGGCGGCTTTGCATCGGGTTACGGCATAGAGCTGGATCTGACTATCTCCGCTCTGTGCAAAAAATACAAGCTGATCGAGGTGCCCATCAGCAACGTGGCGCATCGATTCACCGGCCGAAACCTGGCAGGCTTTATACACCGGGGCAGACAATTCGTGCATCTGGTCAGGACTATATATCAATACAGACACAAATGGATGAGGTTCAAAAATGAAGCTTAGTATCCTTCCTCTTGTCATCAGCTATGCCCTGCTGATATTGTGGGGCGTATTCCTT
Organism: Abditibacteriota bacterium; assembly: GCA_017552965.1. Taxonomy (NCBI): domain Bacteria; kingdom Pseudomonadati; phylum Abditibacteriota; species Abditibacteriota bacterium. The sequence goes on from JAFZNQ010000009.1 coordinate 45,424, forward strand.
TCAGTGTTATATCGCAAAGGCTTTCTCACCCGGGAGAATTTTCAGAAAAAGCCCGTATTCATTTCCTACGGCCTTTTGGCTTATCCCGCCTGTCTTACCGGTATGATAGTCTTGTATGCGGCGTCAAATACCGATATCCACAGCCTGCTCAATTACGCAGTCATCCTGTCCCTGGTGTGGATAGGCGGAGCGCTGGACGACTTGTTCGGCTCCGGGAACGCCCGGGGCTTCAGGGGGCATATAGGCGCCCTCGTCAGGGAAAAAAGGATCACCACCGGCCTTGTCAAGATCCTTTTCGGCCTGCTGGCAGGCGCAGCAGCCGCCTACTATTTCAACTCCGCTTCAATAGTCAAGGGAGTCGTGGCCTTTTTGCTGATACCGCTGTCGGCCAACACGGTCAACCTGCTGGATCTTCGTCCCGGAAGAGCCTTTGCGGCTTTTGCCGTCTGCGCTCTGGTGGTACTCATTGCGTGCAGCTTCAGGATATATGACTGGAATATATGCGGCATCATATTTGCGGTCACCTGCATAGCATATTACTGGGACAGAAAGGGAGACGCCATGATGGGTGACGCCTGGTCCAACGTACTGGGAGCCTTCTTGGGCATCCTGGTCATCATGAATATGCCTTTGTGGTTCGGGATAGTCTGCGTGATCCTCAATATAGCGCTGCAGATATACAGCGAGACCCATTCCATCACCCGTCTGATAGAAAAGCATCACTTTCTCAGGATCATCGATTCACTCACGGGCATCAGATAAGGCCCTCTCAAATACAGGGGCTATTTTTTGCCCCGGGACTTGCATATACAGGATAATTGTGGTATAATACTACTGTCGGGGCGATGTAGCCAAGTGGTAAGGCAGAGGTCTGCAAAATCTCCATCATCGGTTCGATTCCGATCGTCGCCTCCAAAAACAGAGTATTTATTATGCTCTGTTTTTTATTTTGTCAGGTTGGTAAAGGCTCTATGAAAGACACACCTGTTTCCGAAAGAATACGCATAGCGTTTGCCGGCAGAAGAAACGCCGGCAAATCATCGCTGATCAATGCTTTTACCTCTCAGGAGGTATCCATAGTATCCGACGTGCCCGGGACCACCACCGATCCCGTGAGCAAGACCATGGAGCTCTTTCCTCTGGGGCCCGTGGTGATCACGGATACCGCAGGTCTGGATGATACAGGCGTGTTGGGAGAGCTTCGTACAGCCAAAACCGAAGGGATCATAGACAGATCCGACATGGTCTTCGTGGTCATTTCGTCCGAATTTTCGGACCTGTCTCTGGAAAAAGAGCTGATGGCCCGTCTCCGCAAAGCCGGCACCGATCATATCGTGTGCATGACCAAAAGCGATCTCGGTCCCGGCAGAGAAGCCCTGCTGGAAAAGGAGCTGGAGACCCGGGTGTTTCCTGTGAGCTCCACCGAAGGCACAGGTATCGAGGAGCTGCGGATATACGCAGGGAAAATGCGCTCCGAGGGCAGCAAGCCCCGCACCATTCTGGAAGGCTTGTGCTCCCCGGGCAGCAAAGTGCTGATGATCACTCCCATAGACGAATCGGCTCCCAAAGGCAGGATGATACTCCCTCAGGTGATGACTCTCCGGGACTCTATGGACAGGCATTGTATCTGCGCCTGCGTGCAGCCGCAGGAGTATCCCGAGGCCCTGGAGATATTCCGGCCGGATCTGTGTATCACCGACTCTCAGGCCTTTGCCTTTGTGGATCAGGCTACGCCGGAATCTTTGCGTCTCACCAGTTTTTCCATACTGATGGCCAGAGCCAAGGGTGATCTGTCCCTGTTTTACGAAGGCGCTCAGGCCATTGACAGCCTGACCGACCACAGCAGGATACTTATTGCCGAAGCCTGCACCCATCACGTCCAGAAAAATGACATAGGCACCGGGCTCATCCCGGACAAGCTGCGAAAATATACCGGCAAGTCTCTGGTCTTCGAAAAATCCTCCGGAGCCGATTTCCCTTCGGATCTGTCGGACTACGATCTGGTGATCCATTGCGGCGGCTGCATGATCTCCGCGAGAGACATGCGTCTCAGGCAAAATAAGGCCCGGGACCGGGGCGTGCCCATGACCAATTACGGCGTCCTGCTGGCCAAGCTGGGCGGCATTCTGGAAAGGGCTGCCGGATGGCTTCTGTGACCGGGCCGGAAGCAGTATATGTCCATATACCCTTTTGCAGGTCAAAATGCTATTATTGCGATTTTGATTCCTATGCTCACTCCGAGGGATATATGGATGACTACGTCCGCGCCTTGCTGAAAGAGATAGACTGCTCCGGCGTATATGACGCGCCGGTCAGGTCCGTATATTTCGGAGGCGGCACTCCCACCCTGCTCTCTCCCGGGGCGCTGGCTGCCGTGCTTGAAGCTCTTTCTGACAAATTTGACCTGTCCTCCGATTGCGAGATCACTCTCGAGGCAAATCCGGGAACGGTGAACGCAGGATCGCTGTCTCTATTATGGAAGGCCGGCTTCAATCGTCTGTCCCTGGGTATCCAAAGCCTTGACCCCGGTCTGCTCAGGTCTCTGGGCAGGATCCATACTCCCGGGGAAGCCCGGCTTGCCGCAGAGGCTGCCCTTAAGGCGGGGTTTTGTAATCTGAATCTGGACATTATGTACAGATTGCCCGGTCAGACCATGGAGATGCTGGAGCGGGACCTGACAGGCATACTGGAGCTCTGTCCCCGGCACATATCTGCTTATGAGCTCACTATAGCGGAAGGCACACCCTTCGGTCTCAGAAGACAGGAGATCGAGCAGGAGATATTGACGGACGCCAAGGACGCGTCGGACTTTTTGTGGGGAGTACTCTCCGCAAACGGCTATGAGAGATACGAGGTGTCCAACTATTCTCTCCGGGGATGCAGGTCCCGTCACAATCTGAATTATTGGCGCAGAGGCGAGTATTACGGCTTCGGAGCAGGCGCCTGGTCCTTCGTCGCAGGATCCAGAAACAAAAACATCAGCCCCATACCGGAATACATAAGGAGGGTCGGGACTTCGGGACAGGCTGTGGAATATACCGAAAGGCTGAAGCCTGAGGAAGAGCTTACAGAGCTTCTGATGCTGGGCCTCAGGACCACAGAAGGCGTCAGGCTGAAGTCGCTGAAACGGTACTCTCCGGAGGCAGACGCCATCCTCGCCCGGGCAGTCTCTCTCCCGGGGCTGCTGATAAACGACGGCGAAAGCCTGAGGTGTACCCGGCGGGGCCTGGACCTGCTGAACTATATATTGGAAACCATCTTATAAATAATTATGAAGATATCACAGAAAAAAGCGCTGTCAAAATACATACCCATTCTGATCGCCTTGATGGCGATCGCAGCCATAGCAGGCTTTGTGGCTCCGGAATACGAGAATATCAAAGCCAGGATGTCTGCCATCAGTCCCTCTTCGGATACGGCCTATGACCCCAGTAATCTCTGGACTACGGCTCCCTTCCCCTCCGACAAAGTATTTGTGGCCGTCTCCAGGATCAATGGGATGGGAAAGATCAAATCCATCGCTCCTTCCGACTGCGGCATCTCCGTGACCGATGCCAAGGGCAATATCAGAAACATCAATCCTCTGGGTATCATCCTCAGCGAATACAAGGAAGACGAGGACAGCACGACCACCTTCGGACCGGGAGGGACGGTGGTCTCTTTTGAAAATGAAAAACGCTTTGTGGTCAGGTCGGAAAAACGATCCCATACGGTCAGGACTGCCGGAGTGGTGAACACGGTCACCGTGGTGCCGGAGACTCCCGAGGATCCCGGGCTCTTTGCCATAGGCACCAACGCCAAGCGGCTTTGGCTGGTGCGCATCACCCCAAAGGGCTATCGTTATTCCAAGAAAAGGCTGCCGGGAGCTCCCGTCTTCAGCTGCTTTATGGACGGCAAGCTGTATATGCTGTGCGCAAACAACACCTGCATTTTCAGCTGGGACCCCGCCACAGACAAGACTCATATAGTCAATCTGCCCGAAGGCTTTTTTGACGATTGCGCCCTGTCAAGGATCTCGGATCTGGGCTTTATGCGCGAGGGTGAAAACGATCTGGTGATCATAGACAAGTCCGGCAAGACCGGCTTTGTCAGAAAATCTCCGGACAACGAGCTGAACGAGTACTTTACCTCACCCATGGGACGCTATCTGGCCATCATAGGCATCAGCACCATCGAAAGCCATGGCAAGAGCCTGAATGACGGCTATTCTGCCATTATCGATCTCACCATTGGCAAAAAGATCTGGGAGACTGAATATCTCATCAATTCCGAGAGGCTGATAGGAGTGCTGGAAGACGGGGATGCCCTGTGCTACGACCCTGCCGGCTATACTATCAGCAGAAAGTCCGGTGATATGCACAGCTCCGAGAAGCTCCTCACACTCCCCTGCCCCGTGAGCACTCTGGTCAGAAACAACAACAGTATGTACATCTTATGCGGGGGAGAATTGTGGATCATCAGACAGATCGCCGAGGGGAAAGGTCCTGCTGTTGAATGATATTTCCTGATGTGGTATAATAGCAATAACGGATACGGGGGCGTATATTGAAAAACATATTATTATTTGCGCTGGTTTGTACGCTGTTTCTTTCCACGGGCTGCTTTGCCGCGGAGAAAGAGACACCCATGAACAATGTCCAGGCTGGCATCATAGGCGTAGTCGAAGGAGTCACCGAGTATCTGCCGGTCAGCTCCACGGGACACATCATGCTGACTCAGCGGCTGCTCGGTATAGACATGGAGGGCCAGCAACGGGAAAAAGCTGCGGACGCCTACGCCGTGTGCATCCAGCTGGGCGCTATCATCGCTGTTCTGGGTCTCTATCCCGGCAGGTTCAAAAGCATCCTGCTGGGCATCATGGGCAAGGACAAGGCAGGCCGCAGACTGCTCATGAACCTGCTTATCGCCATCCTGCCGGCGGCCGTGGCAGGTCTAATATTTCACAATCTCATCCAAAAATACCTGTTCGGCCTGTGGCCCATTGTGATAGCCTGGTTTGCCGGAGGCTTGCTGATGCTCATCATCAGTCCCCGCACTTCTCCCGACGTAGTCACAGGCAAGGAGCTTGACGAGATGGACCCCATATCCGCACTCTGGATAGGCGTCATTCAATGCATAGCCATGTGGCCCGGCGTAAGCCGCAGCTTCAGCACCATCATAGGCGGCATATTTACGGGCTACAGTGTCAAAGCCAGTGTGGAATTCAGCTTTTTGCTGGGTGTGATCACTCTCGGAGCCGCCACACTGTACGAAGGGCACAAATACATCGGCGACGTGTTTGACATATACGGCTGGCTCCCTCCGGTGCTGGGCTGCGCCATAGCTTTTGTATCGGCGGTCATATCCATCAAATGGCTGGTAAACTATCTGAACAATCACGGCATGCAGCTTTTTGGCTGGTACAGAATAGGCATAGCCTTCCTGTCTGTGTGTCTGATGATTTTCGGCGTAATGAAATAATTGGAGGCATTTTTCATGAAAAGACTCTGTGTATTGATCCTGACGCTGTTGAGCGTGTCTCTGTTTGCCCAGGCTCCCGAGACCCTCACCGGCGATCAGCTGGCAAAAGGACTGGTCAATCTGGGCAACACCAGGAATCTGCAGACCGTGTTTTTCAACGCGGATCATGGCAAAGAGATCAGCTGCGCTGTGATAGGCAGCCAGATAGCCGCAGGCTCCGGCTCTTCCAGCTGGAACAGCAACTGGATAGGCATTGTCAGCAAGGCCATCTACAAAAAGCATCCCTATATCAATCTGAAGGTCAACGACTGCTCCATGTATATGAGCGATCCGGAGCAGGGAGCCATGCTGCTGCCCGCGCTGCTTAAGAGCGACCCTCTGGATCTGGCTTTTGCCGCCTATTCCGAGACCGACGAATATTCGAAGGCCGCCTGCGAGGGCATCATCAGACAGCTGCTTGCCCGGGGCTCTGCGATCATTTGGATTCTGCCTCCGGACAGGGAGGCAGCTCGTGAGCAGACCGAGCTCATCAAGCATTACGGCATCGTGGGAGTGGATGCGCTGAAGGCCGTGGAAGACTCCATAGACTCAGGTCTCATCGATCCGGAGACGGATTTCTTCAACGAAAAGCATCAGCCCACCGACCTCTTCTACTCTTACGTAGCTCAGATCATCACCGACAAGCTGATAGATCACAGCGTAAAGAGCGGAAAGAAATACGTGATGCCCGAACCCTTGGTCAGCGACCTGTTTGAGTACACGTCTTTTGTCAGCCCCGCCCGGACCCGCCCTCTCTCAAGCAATGGCTTCAGACTGAGGACCGAGCCAAACACCTGGGGCGCCTACAATCAGTACAGAAAAATGTGGGTGGCCAATGAGCCCGGCAGCGCCATGACCTGTCAGGCAGAGGGCACCTATATAGACATAGTCATCAAAAAGCGGGCCACTGACGGCGGCTTTATCGAGGTCAGCGTTGACGGAGGAGAGCCTGTCATGGTGGATTGCTCCTATCCCGACGGCTGGGACACCTGGAACAGATACAACGTAGCCTCCGGCCTGAAGCCGGGCCTCCATGAGGTCACCCTTACCGTGTCCGAAGAGATACCCCAGGGTTCTACCGACACCTACGTCCAGGTGTGCGGCTTGATGACGGGAGGTATAGAGAAATGAAGCTGTTTATAGCTATCTGCCTGCTGACCTTTTTCCTGTCGGCGCATGCTTATGCCGATATCCTCACCCGGCAGGAGCTGTCCGACGGCATCATCAACAAGGGTGATTACACCAGGCTTTGGAAGGTGATGGAAAAGGCTGCGTCCGGCGAACCCATATTGTTCTGTGTGATAGGCGGCTCCGTCACCGAAGGCGCCGGAGCTACCAGCTGGGAGACCGCCTGGGGCAACCATGCTTATAAGTGGTGGAGGAAGAACTTCCCCGGTACAAACATCACCTACAAAAACATAGCCATAGGCGCCACAGGCTCGGATTTCGGAGCCTATCGCCTCCCCTATCATCTGGCGCTGTTTACCCCCGACGTGGTCTGCGTGGAATATTCGGTCAACGACTGGGGAGAAATGGGCAACATAGGCTATGAGGGCGTCATCCGGCAGTGCCTGTCTCTGCCCAACCGGCCTGCGGTGGTATGCGTATGCCATATGAACCTGCAAGGGGTCAACAATCAGGAACACCATATCAAGGTGATCAAATACTATGACCTGCCTGCTGTCAGCATCAAAAACGCCGTATGGGACAACTGCGAAGCAGGCGCAAGGGACGTAAAGGAGATCATTGCCGACTCGGTCCATCCCACTGACTTCGGCCATGCCATGCTGGCCGAATTGGTGGCCAAAGATATCTTTGACAAGGCCAAAAAGACAAAGCCCGTAAAAATATCCCGGGTGGCTCACGAGACCCTGCCCGAGCCTCTGGTGACCGACGCGCTGCAATACACCAAATACTATTATCCTGCCTTTGTCAGGGCAAAGACGTCCGGCTGGAAGCAGAGGACCGAGAAGACAGAGATCATCAGCGCCAGGGACGTATACGGCTCCGACTGGATATCCGCACATCCCGGCAGTACTCTGGAATTCACTGTGACCGGCTCGGTCATATCCGTCTGCTATCAGCGCTATACACATGGCGGCGGGACCATCACCTGCTATATTGACGGCAAAGAGATCAAGACTCTCGACTGCGACTTTAGCGGAGGCTGGGGAGATTATTGGGCCACGGATTATCTGGCCACGGATCTGGACAACACGGAGCACACTGTCACCTTTGTGTCGGGGCCCAATGCTCACGGCGGCTCCGACCACACCGCGGTCCTGACCTCGGTCATGACCGGAGGCGCAAAATAAACGTCTGAAGGCAAGCTGCCCGCGGGGCTTTTCCCGTGAGGCTCTTGCCTTTTTGCCGTTTATTTGATATTATATAAGTGTATATACTTTACTTTGCGTATGCATACATTAATTCGGAGGAATGACTCTTATGAGTAAAAAGCGTGTTTACCTTTTCAGAGAAGGTAACGCAACCATGCGAGACCTGCTGGGCGGCAAAGGTGCCAATCTTGCCGAGATGACCAATATCGGCTTGCCCGTACCTCCAGGCTTTACCATTACCACAGAAACCTGTAACGACTACACCAAGCTGGGCAAGCTTCCCGACGGATTGTGGGAAGAAGTCATGGCGGCTCTCAAGGACGTTGAGGGCGCTATGGGCCGCAAGCTGGGCGACCCTGCAAATCCTCTGCTGGTGTCCGTCCGCTCCGGAGCCAAGTTTTCCATGCCCGGCATGATGGATACCGTTCTCAATCTGGGCCTCAATGACGAGACCTTGAAGGGCGTTATTTCCAATGGCGGCACCGAAAGATTTGCCTACGACTCCTACAGACGTTTCATCATGATGTTTTCCGACATCATCTTCTCGCCCGATTATCCCAAGTTGGCCAAGTCAAACTTTGAAGACATTTTTGACACCATCAAGGAAAAGGTGGGAGCCAAGTTTGATACCGAGGTGGATGCGGAAGGTCTCAAGGAGCTGGTAGTCCTGTACAAGCAGTATTTCAAGGACTGCACCGGCATGGATTTTCCTACCGATGTGTTTGAGCAGCTCAAGTACGCCATCGAAGCCGTATTCAGAAGCTGGAACAACGAGAGAGCCATCATCTACAGAAACAGAGAAAAGATCTCCCACGACCTGGGCACCGCTGTCAACGTGCAGACCATGGTCTTTGGCAACATGGGTGATGACTGCGGCACCGGCGTGGCCTTTACCAGAAACGCCGCTACCGGCGAGAGAAAGCTCTTCGGCGAGTTCCTGAGAAACGCTCAGGGCGAAGACGTAGTCGCCGGCGTAAGGACTCCTTCCGAGATCAGCCAGCTCAAGGACGAGTTCCCTGCCATATTTGACGAATTTGTCAAGCATGCCACCACTCTGGAAGATCATTACAGAGACATGCAGGACATAGAATTCACCATTCAGAAGGGCAAGCTGTTCATCCTGCAGTGCCGCAACGGTAAGAGGACCGGCGTGGCCGCCGTAAAGATCGCCATCGACATGGTCAACGAAGGCCGGATCAGCAAGGAAGAGGCCCTGCTCCGCGTGGAGCCCGTGGCTCTCGAGCAGCTGCTCCACCCCAGGATCAATATACCCAAGTCTGTGAAGCCCATAGCCACCGGCCTGAACGCCGGACCCGGCGGAGCCAGCGGTATCATCGCCCTGAACTCCGAGAAGGCTGCCGAGCTGAATGCCGCCGGCAAGAACGTCATTCTTGTCCGCAAGGAGACCAACCCCGACGACCTGTCCGGCATGCTGGCTTCCAAGGGCGTTCTCACCTCTCTGGGCGGACGCACCTCTCACGCTGCTCTGATAGCCAGACAGTACGGTATCCCCACCGTCTGCGGCTGCTCCGCAGTGAAGATCAACGATGAAGAAGGCACCGTCACCATCGGCGACCTGGTCCTGAAGGAAGGCGTGGACGTCATCTCCATCGACGGTACAAAGGGCGACGTGTTCACTGGCGAATACAAGACCGAGCCCGTATCCATGACCGGTGATTTCGGCACCTTTATGAAGTGGGCCGACGAATACAGAAAGCTGGGCATCAGAGCCAACGCCGACAACCCCGAGCATGCTGCCGAAGCAGTCAGACTGGGCGCCGAAGGCATCGGTCTCTGCCGCACCGAGCATATGTTCCTGGGCGACAGAGCCGCCTTGGTCCAGAAGATGATCCTGGCCGATGATGATGACACCCGCCAGAAGGCGCTGGACAACCTGATGCCTCTCCAGAAGGGAGACTTTTACGGCATGTTCAAGGCCATGGAAGGCAGACCCATCACCGTTCGTCTCATCGATCCTCCTCTCCACGAGTTCCTTCCCGACCACACCGAGCTGTCCGTGGAAGTTGCCGTGATGAAGGCCACCGATCCCAACAACCCCGAGCTGCCCGAGAAGGAAGCTCTTCTGAAGAAGGTCAACGAGTATGCCGAGGCCAACCCCATGCTGGGTCTCCGCGGCTGCAGACTGTCCATCTACTTCCCCGGCATAGTCAATATGCAGGTCGGCGCTATCATCGGCGCAGCCTGTGACATAGTCAAGGAAGGCGGCGAGGCTCATCCCGAGATCATGGTCCCGCTGGTAGGCAGCGTCTCCGAGCTGACTTACATCAAGAAGCAGCTCATCGAAGTTGCCGAGCAGACCATCAAGGAAGCCGGAGTCAAGGTGGACTACAAGATCGGTACCATGATCGAGATCCCCAGAGCTGCTCTGACTGCCGACGAGGTGGCCAAGGAAGCCGATTTCTTCTCCTTCGGTACCAACGACCTGACTCAGATGACCTATGGTCTGTCCAGAGACGACGCAGCCAAGTTCCTGCCTCTGTACATCTCCAAGCAGATCTACAAGACAGATCCTACCGACACCATCGATCAGATCGGCGTAGGCAAGCTGATGGATATCTGCGTAAAGGCTGCCAAGAGCGTCAAGCCCAACATCAAGCTGGGTATCTGCGGCGAGCACGGCGGCGAGCCCGACTCCGTAAAGTTCTGCCACAAGGTAGGCCTGACTTACGTGTCCTGCTCTCCCAAGAGGATCCCTGTTGCCAGACTGGCTGCCGCTCAGGCTGCTATCGAGGAAAAGAAAGCTTAGCTTTCTCTGAAACTATCAAACAGCAGATCAGACATGATCTGCTGTTTTTTTTATGTAGAATAATGGGGTCAAGTTGCGTGTAAGGGATACCGTCAGGAGTCTTCTGTTTTGCTCACAGACAATCTCAGGGAGGAGTTGGCCGGCACGGTGACTCCTATCCCCTTTTCCAGCTCTTCGGACGAATACACGCGGGACGTACCAGATTCGGTCACCATATATCTCCCCTGCTCCAAATGCTTCAGAGACAGCGATACACTTCTCTTTTTACCGGTCTTGTTTATGAGCAGCATGTCTCTGTGTATTCTCACCTCGCCAGAGAAAAAGGCAGCGTCCGGACAGACTGCCGTGACCATGTCATCGGAGACTGAGTGGAGCCCGTGCAGCATGACGTTTTCGATCATTATGGGACCGCCCATATACTGGGCATAGCTGTCAGCCTGGGGAATGAGCTCCAGAGGGATATATTTGTACAGGGCATCTTTTTCGGGATGATGAGCTCCGTAGGCATAGAGATGCCTCCTGTCTGCCAGCACCAGCATGGACTCCAGAGCGGGCACAGACCTGTAACGGAGCAGCCGGCAAGCCAGATACAGAGGCTCCATGGTCTCCAGAGAGCTGACGCACACATAGTCAAACTCCCCCAGATACGAGGCGTGGGCAAAGCCTGTCTCCCGGCCGTTTTCGTCCCTCAGATGGTATGCGAGCAGGAGCAAAATGACGTGGTCTTCGGCTTTGTCCAGATAACTCTCGTTTCCGGTGATCTCATACATTTTTACGTTGGCAGCTGCGGCAAAGCCAAAGCCGTTTGGCTTGGGTATCTCGCAGAGGGTATAAAACAGAGACGGTCTGTCCAAAAAGCCGTTGATGCGTTCGAGCTGTTTTGCCGCGCTGTCAAACAGGTCCTTGCCTCCCGTCTCTTCGTATTGCAGCAGGGACAACAGGCAAAACACGGAGTTGGTCCCGGGATATTCCGTATGACTGCCCCGGACCTGCTCCGACACGGTAAAGGCGGTCTCTTTGGTGAGTCTGTACCAGGTCCTGTCCTTGTCATTCCAGTGCTCACCCAGTGAGAGATTGGCGTCCAGCAGATATTTGCGTCCGTAGTCCATCAGACCCTCAAACACCTGCCTGACCCCCTTGTCGCCCGTGAGCTTCGCTATATTATACAGGCTCCAGGCCCCCATATCATATATGCTCCACATGCTGGACCAGTGTATATCATATCCCGCTTCCCGGGTCCAGAACTCATTGAAAAAGCCCTCGCTGCCGTGAGAAGCCCACCCCGGGAAATCTATATCCTTCAGTCTCCCGAGATAAAAATCATAGGCCTGACTGTTTTCTGTGGCCCGGGCGTAATACAGGAGGCCTGCAAGGACAGATGCGGAGCCTGTGCTCACCACGTTTCCCGGTCCGTGGGACATGGTATCCTTCACCGGAGCGGAATACCAGCCCTTGCCTGCGACGTATCTGTCGCCTGCATTCTCCGTATCCGTGTCCCCAAACTCCCGAAGCTGCGCTTCTCCACTGCTATCCCAATCCCCGGGGGAACGGGAGACGCTGCCGGGACGGGCTGCCATATCCAATGCGGGAGAAAGATACTGCTTTTCAAAGGCGTATATATCCTCTGCTCTCCGGGCATATAATGCAAACCTCAGCCGGTGTTTATCTCCTGCAGCAAAGGAAGTGGTCTCAGGGTAATATCTGAATGGGATATCCGGGAACATGTCCGGCATATGCTTGTAATTCCAGTAATAGTGCTTCATCCCGGGATCGCTGTTGGGGTCCATGGAGGACAGACGGAAAGTCACATGCTCCTTTTCTTCGTCAAACACGAAGTATTTGCCGTCTCCGTCGGAGAGCTGTGTATCGTCATATATCAAAAGTCCGACCTTGCCGGCAGCCGAGCCGAAAAAGGTCCATATCAGAGGATACCCCCGGTTGACCAACACGGGATCGGATGAAGGCGCGAGAGCGTTGATGTAGTGGATGTGAGCATCGGGAGAGCCGCTCCCCGGCATGGAGCTCCAGACGGCACGGGGGCAGGAAGCAGCCTCTCTGTCTCTGTCAAAGGCATAGCCCAGCTCCCAATTAAGCATATCCAGCGGCTGGCTCTTGTCATAATAGCACCGGCCTTCATAATCTATACGAGCTCCCCGCGAGTCGCATTGTCCGGAAAACCTTATGCCTGTGATGCTGCCCTGACGAAACGGCTCTGCCCGGGTAACATATAAAGGCTCTCCGTCCAGCATCAGCAGGGCGCCTTTGTCCGGAGCCACACAGGGGGCTCCGTCCAGCTCCATGGGTCCGACCTTATATACGCCATCCTGCCTTGTAAAAGAGATGGATGAATGTCCGCTGCCGATACGCAGCGAGTCCGAAGCAGCAAGGCACAGAGGCAGCATCAGCAACAGAAGAGCAGCGAAAGCCCTCATCTTCCTTCTTCTTTTATCTTCAGAACGGACCGGTCTGTGACGAAGCTGCGTTTGGCCGCCGCGGCGTCTCTGAAGCTGTCGTCAGGCTGTCGGACGTCCCGGGTCCTGGCAGCCCTGTTTTCGGGGGTGTTCATGCTCTCGGCGAGCTTTTTTACAAACAGCTTCATTTCCCGGCGCTGGGTCTCAAATACAATGCCGTCGCATTCGAAGTCCTCCCAGGTTGCTCCGGGAACACCGCCGGCTTCATACAGGGCCTTCCACCAGGGAAATACCGCCGTGAGACAGTGCATCATCACTCCCTTTGCCGGCTCCGGCAGATTGTAGGTCACGTCATAATCATATCCGTATCTGTCATTGACGGCTATGTCCCTCATGTGGTCAAACTGAGGCAGCTGTATGGGTATGATACCCTGACTGACTCCGAGGGTGGTCAGATAGGTGATCTCATCCGGCGTATACGGCATAGTCACGTAGTCGGAGTGAAACTTCACCGTGTCCGACTGCTGCAACGCCTCGGCAATGACGGCAGCCCTGCGCTGACTGTAATACACGTGTCTGATATGAGGATTCGGACTCTCGGGGTCCAGACCGCTGACCAGATAATTGCCGCCCTCTGTGCGGATGCATATGGCTGCGCCGGGTATCTGCTTTCGCACCTCCCGGAGCGTATCGCTGTAGTTCTGCACTCTCACCAGGGATCTGAACAGGTCAAAGTCCTCCATGGCAGGCGTCCAGTCATGAAAGATACGGGACCTGTCATAGTATTCGTATTGGTGTCCGAACCTGTTGGGCGTGGCGTCCTTTTCGGGGTCTATGTCATCAAAGGAGGCGTAGGCGGAGCCCCAGGCGTCGTTCAGCCGGCTGATGGAGACGTATTTGCTTCTGAGCCAGTTCCTGAAGGCTGTAAGCGTGGCAGCGCCGATAGGATATCTGATGTTGATATCCATACGCATCCAGCCTCTGGTGTCCTCCACGTCAAAGGGTACTGCGCCGTCCTCGGTCTGAAAATAGAGATCTCCCCACCTTTTGAACTGATACATCCACAGAGCGCTGTTGGCAGCAGGCAGCAAGGGCTCGTCGTAGGATATCTCCATAAAGCTGGACCTCTCCAGAGTGGCGTGGGAGCCTGTGAGCCAGTTGTACACCTCCTCCACGGAAAAACGGTTGAAGGGATATTGACCCCAGCCGTTGACCATAAAGCCTTCTTCCCTTGCGATATCCAGAAAATACTTCATGGCGTCTCCGTTCTGATTGCATTCTTCGGTAGGCTGGCTGTATATATACGGCCCCTTGATAAAGTCATAGAGCCAGGGCATGGCCGTCAGTCCCAGCACGTTGACGCCGCACTCCTTCATGACCCTCATGTTTTGCCATATGTGTTTTTCGGGATACGGAGTATGGTGGACGTGATTGCGCATGTCAGCCATGTTCTGGGTGTATATCACCGGATATCTGACCTCGTCTTTCACCAGCTGGTATTTGTGGTCGGGCAGGTAGTTCACCGAAAGAGAGGAGTCTGACACCGAGACAGGTATCTGGACGCCGGCTGTCTTCATGGCTTCGTCGGTGAGCTTCACGGTGATATATTTGGCCCAGGGCGCCATCTGCAGATATATAGTGCCCTTTATATTGCCGCGGGCGTCTCTTTCGCAGCGCTCCGTGTCTCCGAATATCACCATGCTGCTCATGAACTCTTCGAAATAATGGAGCCACCGCGGGATCTTGTTGAAGGCTGCCGGGTCTTTGGCCGATTCGTCCCGGTCCGAATAGAGTGTGACGATATCCTTTACGGGAGTGATGACCCGCTCCTCTGACACGGTAAAGGGCTGCTCAAAATATGCCATGCCTTTTCCGGACCATTGGTTCAGCAGAGGCTCGTCTATATCCCTGTACCATCGATAGATAAAGTTCAGCCTGACCTTGTATTCTCCTGGATACAGACCCAGATTCTGAGGCGTCTTTCCGTCCGCCTCTCCCCGGCAGCTGTTGAAGGAAAACCACACGTCCTGGGATTCGCCGGGATACAGATATTTGTCTATCCTGCCGTATTTGTTGTACAGGTCCCCCACCGGCTCCCACTTACCCTCATTTGTCAGTCGGTACAGCTCGGCCATATAACACCAGCCGCCCCACCCTTCCGGGTCCAGTATGGTGTCTCCGTTGTTGGTAAAGGAGTATCTGAACCACACTATATCTCCGGCCTCTATGGTGCCTGACCGCAAAAAGGGCCTGCGTTTGAAATTGGGATATTTGCCGGGGTCGTCGGAGAGGTCCGGCATCATGATGTTGCGGACGCCGGGCAGGAGATCTGCGGTCATAGTACCGAGAAACCGGGGCCTGACGCTCAGCTTGCCGGGAATATTCAGGTCAAAGAAGGTGCCCGGGTGCTTTTTCTCGAAGCAGTTGACAGACAATGCGGTCCTGCCCCTGAGACCTATGGGACTGATGGAATAATCGATGGGGACCACAGAGTAAGCCCGGCATTTTTTCGGCGCGGATATATTGACAGATGCGCCTCCAAAGGAAAAGGATGTATGAGTCACAGGCCCGTCCACCGACAGAGTACCGGCGCGCTTGGCATATCTGGAGAGCGGATCGTATATGAGACCGCCGTAGTCGTGAATGGGATATTTGTCCACGGGAGCGGGCCCGGCAGCCCGGACGCCCGCCCCCAGTATGAGTAAGATCGCTGCGAATAAAAGATACTTCATAGTATATGTGAGTGTCTGCTAATAGTGAAATTGTCTGTCGGCTCCTGCGCCGATACGCTTCATGTATATCATGCGGCTGTCGGTATTAATGGTGACTACGTCGAATACCACTTCGTTTATAGTCCCTCTGGGACGAAGGGGCTGTCTGGGGTCCCAATAGGAAGCCTGCCCCTCGCCTGCGTCGCATGTGGTGGCGATCACAGGATAACCGACCTCGCTGTATATATTGAAATCGGTGTGGTTGTGTCCGCAGAACACGCCTATAAAGTCGGCCCTGGTCTTGCCATAGAGGCTGTCCAGCACTGCTTTTACCCTTTTGCCGTCTTCATGCATTCCCGGAGGCCTGATGCCCTTGGAGGCTTCGCCGCCTCTCAGGAATATATGCTCCACCAACACCACGTGCCAGCCTGCAGGCGCAGATTTGATCTGCTTTTTGAGGTAGTCCAGCTGATCCTTTTCCACGAAGATAGAGTATTCGTCGCCGGTATCCAGGAATATATGTCTGATCTTCGACTTTTTGTTGTCCCAGACAAAATACATGTGGTCGCCGTTGGTAAAGCTCTTCCCGGAATACTTTCTTACCAGGGATATAAAATCGATATCGGGTATCTTTTCATGTCCCTGATAATTGGTGTCGTGATTGCCTCTCAGTATGATGGGATCGGTGAAAGGAAACAGAGACACGTATTTTTCCATGACCTCCAGACCGGAGGCGGCAGTTCCGTGGGCGGTCATGTAGTCGCCGTCCATGATCACCTGATCGATGCCGGTCTGCGCCATGACTTCACGGATGACGAGGGGGGACATAAATGAGTTGTTGGGCACGTGCAGGTCGGTGATAAAAATAAAGGTCTCGCCGTGCCCCGCAGCCTTTTTCATATCTGCCTTTATATCCGCTATCTTCCCGGGAAGATAGTTCTTCCAGTATTCGGGCAATTCCTGGGCAAACGAACAGGCCGAGATCATCACCGAGATGAGCATGGACCACAAAAGGATCTTCATCATATACTTTAGCTCCTTGTTATCTGTCCGGCGGAGCGGACTCTCCTGCCGGACGACATAGTTTTTAACAATTCAATTATAGCACTTTTTTCGGGATAATGGTCAATAGCGGAACTGTCTGTCGACTCCGGCTCCTATCCTCTTCATATATATCATCCGGCTGTCGGTATCTATGGTGACCACGTCAAAGGCCGACTCGTGAATGGTGCCCCGGGGCCTCAGAGGCTGCCGGGGGTCCCAATAGGAGGCCTGTATCTCCCCCGAGTCACAGGTGGTGGCTATGATGGGATAGCCCGCCTCGCTGTACATATGAAAATCCGTGTGGTTGTGTCCGCAGAACACCCCTATGATATCGGCCCGGGTCTTGCCGTACAGGCGGTCAAGCACCGCCTTTACCCTCCTGCCATCTTCATACAGACCGGGCGCGACAATCCCCTTTGCAGCTTCCTGTCCCCTGAGAAATATATGCAGGAATACTGCCGCGTGCCAGCCCTTGGGAGCCGACTTTATCTGCTGCTCCAGATAGCGGAGCTGATCCTCTTCCACGAACTTGTTGTTGTCGTCTCCCGTGTCCAGAAATATATGCCTGATCCGGGAGCGTTTGTCGTCCAGAGCAAAATACATCCTGTCGCCGTTGGTGTAGCTCCGGCGGGAATACTTTCTGACCAGAGACAAAAACTGCTCGTCCGTGACAGCCTGATAGCCCACGTAATTGGTGTCGTGATTGCCTCTCAGGACCACAGGATCGGTAAAAGAAAAGAGTGACAGATATTTTTCCATGGTCTCAAGGCCTGTTTTTGCAGTGGCGTGAGCATTCATATAATCCCCTGCCATTATCACCCAGTCAATGCCTGTCCGGTCCATGACTTCTCTGATGAGAGACGGAGACATCATGGAGTTGTGAGGAACGTGTATATCGGTAATGAATACAAAGGTCTCGCCGTGTCCCGCAGCTTTTTTCATATCGGCTCTGATCTCGGCGACTCTGCCGGGCAGATAGTCCGCCCAATAGCCTGGCAGCTCTGCGGCGGCCGAGAGATATGAGAGGAGTGTGAGGACAGCGGCTGCAGCAATGGATCTGGTGATCATAGTGTTCTCCCTGGATCTTTGTCAGATTTATTATAATGCCCGCGCAGACGAAAAGTCAAACCGGGACGGGGCTCCGCCGTTGACAAATCCCCTTATTAATAATATAATTATAGTGACAAGCTTTATAGTGAGGTGGCATGATGATAAAATATATACCCGATTCCAATGGTCTGGAGCCCTCTTGCGCCGAGAGCAAGACCACAGACCTGGCAGTGTCCGCCCATCAGGACGACATTGAGATCATGGCGGCAAAGGGAGTCATAGACTGCTTTGGAAAGGACGACCGGTATTTCGGAGCCGTGATAGTCACTGACGGAGCCGGCAGCCCCAGAGACGATCTGTATGCTGACTACACCGATGACGATATGAAGACCATCAGGGTCAAGGAGCAGAAAAAAGCCGCCTACGTAGGTGAATATTCCTTCTGCGCCTTCTTGGGCTATACCAGCGCCCAGGTCAAGGACCGGTCCCAAAAGGCCGCCACAGAGGAGCTCAGCCGCCTCATAGCCCAGGCGTCTCCCGAGTGCGTATATACCCACAATATATTTGACAAACATCCCACTCACGTAGCGGTATCTCTGAGAGTCATCGAGGCCATCAACATGCTGCCTGTCTCCGCAAGGCCCAAAAAGCTGCTGGGCTGCGAGGTGTGGAGAAGTCTGGACTGGATATCCGACGACAAAAAGATCATCCTGGACGTTTCCTCTCACGAAAACATATCCAATGCCATACTGGGCGTCTTTGATTCGCAGATATGCGGAGGCAAGCGCTACGATCTGGCCACCTCGGGAAGACGCAGAGCCAACGCCACCTATCTGGCGTCTCACGGCACGGACACGGTCTCGCTGGCAAATATCGGTGTGGATATGACTGAGCTCATATCCGAGAGCCCGGTGACTCCGGAGGAATTTGCTGAGAAATATCTGGACATGTTCCGCCGGGAGCTGCTCTCCAACATACATGGATGACGGCTATATAAGCATCACTGACCGGGTGGCGGAAAAGCTGTCCATGCTGCCGGACCAGCCCGGCTGTTATCTCATGAAGGACGATGACGGCCGCATCCTCTACGTGGGCAAGGCCAAGTCTCTGAAAAACAGAGTCACCTCCTATTTTCACAGATCCACAGCCCTGACCCGACGCAAAAGAAGGATGGTCTTCGAGATCAGGGACCTGGACTTTGTGGTGGTGGACACCGAAAGGGAAGCCTTCATACTGGAAAACAACCTCATCAAAAAGCACATGCCTCCCTACAACGTGCTTTTAAAGGATGACAAGAGCTATCCCTATATCGCAGTTACTCTGTCCGACACTTATCCCCGGGTACTGGTAAGGCACAAGCTGCGCCGCAGCAAAAACGACCGGGACAGGTATTTCGGTCCCTACACCGACGGAGCGGCTGTCAAGGAAACGGTCAGTCTTATACGCCGTATATTCCGCGTCCCCTGCGGCTACAGGGAGCCGGACAAGGCCAAAAAGGGCTGTATGTACTGGCACATAGGACAGTGCGTGGGAGTGTGCGCCGGCAAGGCCACTCACGCCGATTATATGGAGGCCGTGAGTGACGTCATCGCTTTTCTCGAAGGCAAAAGGACCGAGCTCATAAAGGAGCTCAGGGCAAGGATGCTCTCTGCCAGCGACAATATGGATTTTGAGCAGGCAGCCAGATTGAGGGATCAGATCAGATCCATAGAGCGTATCTCGGGCAATCAGAACATCATATCCGGAGATCTGGCCGACAGGGACGTACTGGCCCTGGACATGTCCGGCGGCTTTGCCTGCGTGTACGTCATACAGATGCGCAAGGGCTGCGTCATAGGCCAGAATTCCTTTGAGCTGACCAACGCCGATGAAGAAGCGCCGGAGGCCGCCCTTTCGGGATTTGTGTCCTCGTATTACGGCGAGCAGAACATCCCGCCGTCAGAGATATTGGTGAGCTGCGCCGCCGAGGAAGGACTGGCAGACACCCTCTCCGCCCTCAGGGGCTCCCGGGTCTCTGTCATCATGCCCCGGAAGGGCAGGAAAAAGGAGCTGCTTTTGCTGGCAGTCAACAATGCTGCCAAGCAGCTGGATATGATCAAGAAAAGGTTTACAGCCGCAGACAGCTTCAACACCGAAAGCCTTGCCGAGCTGGCTGAAGCCGCCGGGATGGACCATCTGCCTCTCAGGATGGAATGCTATGACATCAGCCACATACAGGGCGACTGCACCGTGGCTTCGCTGGTCACCTTTATCAACGGTGTCCCCGACAAGGATCTGTACCGCCATTTCAAATTAAGGTCCACCGAGGGCAAGCCCGATGATTTTATGTCCATGAAGGAAGCGCTCACCAGAAGGCTGACAGGGTCTCTGAGAAAGACTCCCGCCTTTGAAGCTCTGCCGGATCTGTTTGTGATAGACGGCGGCAAGGGTCAGCTTTCCTCAGTACTGGAGATCCTGAGGGAAAACGGGGCGGAAGACGCCAGAGTCATCAGTCTGGCAAAGCGGGACGAGATCATCTTCCTGGAGGACATGTCCCCTGTAGTATTGCCCAAAAGGTCCAGAGGTCTCATGCTGCTGCAGCGCATCAGAGACGAAGCCCACAGGTTCGCCATCACTCATCACAGGACCCTGAGATCAAAGACTGTCCGACAGTCCCGGCTCCAGAAGATCGAGGGCATAGGCCCTGCCAGAGGCAAGGCCCTGATAAAAGCCTTCGGCAGTCTGGACAAGCTCAAGTCGGCAGACGTGGAGGAGCTCATGTCGGTACCCGGCATCAGCCGCATCTATGCACAGCGGATATACGACCATTTTCATGCCGCGGAAGAAGGTCGGAAGGATATATGAAAACCAAGAGAATAGTCATCATCACCGGTGTATCCGGTTCGGGAAAATCACTGGCGCTCAACAGCCTGGAGGAAATGGGCTACTACGTGTGCGACAATCTGGCCCCGCAGCTGCTGCCGTCTCTGGTGGACCTGCTCTCGCCCAACGAAGCCATACCGGGTCTTGCCGTGGTCATAGACAAGCGCTCGGGAGAGCTGTTTGACGAAGCCCTGACCTGCGTCAAGGAGCTGAAGTCCCGTCCCACCGCAGGCTTTGTGTCGCCCGTGGTACTGTATCTGGACTGCGCGGAAGAAGAGCTCATCAGAAGGTTCAGAGAGACCAGGAGAAAGCATCCCCTCTCCTCCCCCGACATCAGTATTCTGGACGCCATCAGGAACGAACGGGCCGTATTGCAGGACATGCGCGGCGCAGCCGACAGGATCATAGACACCTCCAAAAGCTCGGCAGATATGCTGCGCAAGAGCCTGAAGCAGCTCTTTGACTCCGACTCCGTCAAGGAAGATCTGAATATCACCATCATGTCCTTCGGATACAAATACGGAGCTCCTCTCGAAGCGGATCTCATGTTTGACGTCCGTTTTCTCAAAAACCCCTACTGGGTCAGCGGTCTCAGAGAGCTCACCGGGCTGGATAAAGCCGTGAAGGAATACGTGCTGTCGGACTCCAAGACCAAGAACTACCTGAAAAAGCTCTACGGTCTCATCGATTTTACCATTCCCGAATATACCCGGGAAGGCAAAGCCTATCTCACCATAGCCATAGGCTGCACCGGAGGCAGGCACAGATCCATCACCATAGCCGACGAGCTGGGAAAATATCTCATATCCAAGAACTATCCCGTGAGGATAGATCACAGAGAAGCATTCAGATTTGGGCGGTAAAAGATGAAAAACAGATTTGTATCCGACCTGAAGCTCCTGTATCCCGGCCTCGGGATCAAGCGCTGGTTCCTGCTGCTGGGAGCAGGCGTTGCTCTCATTGCCTTTGGCCTCATGCTCACTCTGGGGACCGATATACTGAAGATCGAGAGGTATTTTGCTATCCGTCTTTTCAGCTCCACAGGCCTTATGCTGACAGACGGGACCACCAACACAGTCATTTGCTTCCTGTTCCTGCTGGTCGGCATCATCTGCATATTGCTGGCCGTGAGACAGATAGTCATCAATGTGTTCCGTACAGTCCACCCCCATGCGGACTCCCGTATCGCGGACATGGTCTTTGAAAAGCATCTCCTGTCGGAGGGACTGAAGATCACGGTCATAGGAGGCGGCACCGGTCTTTCCACTCTCCTGAGAGGACTGAAGGAGTATTCGGCCAATATCACTGCCATAGTGTCCGTGACGGACAACGGCGGCAGCACGGGCAGACTGAGGGAAGAGCAGGATATTCCGGCTCCCGGAGATATCCGCAACTGTATCATCGCTCTGGCAGACAAGGGAGAAGATATGGAGAAGCTGTTCCAGTACAGATTCAACACTCTGGTACCGGAGTTGGAAAAACACTCCTTCGGCAACCTGTTTATAGCCACTCTCACTCAGCTCACAGGTTCCTTTGAGACCGCTGTGGAACGGTTTGCGGACATCCTCGCTATCAGAGGCAAGGTGTATCCCTGTTCAGGGGACTCCATAGACCTGATCGCCACCTTTGAGGACGGTACCGAAGTCAGGGGCGAGACCGATATCGTGGATTACAACAAGCCCATCAAGAGCATCCGTCTCTCGGACCGCAATGCCAAAGCGCCCAAGGGAGCCGTGGACGCCATCATGAATGCGGACATCGTCATTCTCGGCCCCGGTTCGCTCTATACCAGCATAGTACCCAACCTGCTGGTAAAGGAAATAAGGGCGGCCCTTATCAAGACTCACGCCCCCAAAATACTGGTGTGCAACGTCATGACTCAGAAGGGCGAATCCGACGGGCTGTCTGCCTCAGGGCACTGCAGCGCCATACAGAACGTCATAGGCAGAAAGAAGATACTGGACTACGTGCTGGTCAACACCTATCAGCCCATGAACAGCCAGGCAGAAAAATACATGAAGGCCGGCCAATTCTACGTGAAGGCCGATCTGGACAATATAAACAAGATGGGGATCAAGGCCATCAGCGGGAACTTCATCAATACCAGCAGTACCGTGAAGCATGATCCCGCAAAGGTAGCCGAGGCTATTATAAAGGTATTCTGACATGAACATCAAACGCTTACCCAAAAAGACCGTCGTGATCGCAGCCATAGCCTGCGGCGTCTTCCTGCTGTGGATGGTGTCCTACCTCTGCATCAAAGCCGGCATAGAAAAAAAGCTCTCCGGCGAGATAGAAAACAAGACCCACAGCCCTGCCCGAGTGCGCATATATTCGGATATGTTTTCCATCTTCGGCGGCCGCATCAGAAAGGCAAACGTGGACATAACTACGGACAACAACACGGGCTACGTAAAGCTGACCCTATCCGGTATACGCATCAACGCCCGTGATCCTCAGCAAAGCAATATCGGAAAGATGGTTTTTGACATCAAGGTGTCCGAGAACACCTTGCTCGGCATCATAAAAAGCGGCGCGCAGAATCTGAACATACAGATGTCCGGCGGTTACGTGACTGTCAGCACCAACCAATACAACGCCGTGGGCGTGCTGCAGGCCTCGGGACCTTCCGTATATCTGCGCATCGTCAGGGCCTCTGCCGGGGGATACGCTGTGGATCCGTCCTCTGTAGACAAGCAGATCAATCCTATCATTAGCAAAGACAACCTGAACTTCAAAAGGTTTGAATATCTGGCCGGCGGCAGCAATGCGGGCTTTTATGTGATGACGGGCGAAGTCACCCGTCTTGACGGCCTGCGCGGCTTTTGACGACAACGAGGAGGCAGCAATTGTTCAACAAAAAAACCCGGGCAGCGCTGATGCTGTTCATATTTCTGGTCGGTCTCCTTATGGGCTGCTCCCTGGTGAACAAACAGATACGCAAGGCCAGCGATCCTCTGGATCACCTGAGCGCATCCACCGATGGAGCCCTGAGCACCCTCTTCAATCCCACCAGTACCTTTTATGCAGTCATGCGGGCCATGAATACGGAATACGTGGAAAAGATCACCCCCGAGTTCGAGACCCGGATGTCCGTCAATCTCGTCAAGGGCATGCTGCGTGAAATGGGTGATCAGAATACCAGATACGTGGAGCCCGAGGAGGCCGCTCTGCTGATCAATGCGGAAAAAGGCGATTTTGAAGGCATAGGCATCCGGTCCCGCATAATACCCACCGAGATAGACGGCATCCGGGAAGAACAGCTGCACGTAGGCTCTGTGATCCCGGGCTCCAATGCATACAAAGCAGGTCTCAAGGACGGAGATATCATCCTGTCCGTGAACGGCAAGGACGTATTGCCCTACAATCCTCTGGCCAGAGCCGAAAAGGCCCTCAACGAATACAGGATGAAGCCGGACATCACCAAGCAAAAACAGCTGCAGAAATATCTGGATGACGAAAATGCCCGAGTAGATAAGGGCGTCATGATACTTGAAGCGGAAAAACAGCTGGAAAGAGGCTCCGAGGGCCATTTTGTTCTCGCTGTAAAACGGGGCTCCGAACAAAAGACTGTCGAAGTCGATGCAGGCAAATATCATCTGGATATCATTGAGACCAAAGACATAGCCGGATACAAATATATTAGGATCAACTATATATCCGGGGATCTGAAAAAGGCTCTCTCAGGTGAGACGTCTGATGCCGGCAAGGGGCTGATACTTGACCTCAGAGACGTTTTCGGGGGCAGCAGCGAAGGGACCTCCGACGCGTTGTCGCTGTTCCTGCCTTCCAGGACACTCTATCGGGTATCCGCTCAAAAGAGCAGACTGCTGAGGACTCCCGCCTGTTCCGAGCCCTGCCGAGCCCCTGTGATGGTGTTGGTGAACAGCGGTACCAGCAGAATGAGCGAGATCATGGCTGCTTCTCTCAAAGCCTTTTATCCCGACACAGTCATCTGCGGCGAAGCCACCGAAGGCGACTTTACCGAGCTCACCTATTTCGGGCTGGACAACGGAGGCGGCTATACCATGACTTCGGGAAAATACATGACACTCGCCAACAAGGAACCCGAGCCCGTCAGCCCGGACGTGGCTTTTTCCGGCGACACCGGCGTTTTGCCCGACTCAGCCTTTATCGCCAAGGCCTTCGGGAGGTAAAATATGAAGAGTATCATCAAATATATCATCTGCTGCATCATCGTCTTTATGCTCGGCGTGGCTACCCCCATATTGGTGTTTGCTCACGTCACCTCCGGCCGCACGGTGATAGACAGCGGCAGGCAAATGATGGCAGCTCTGAGGAACTTTCCTCAAAAGGGTCAGGTCGCGGGAGTCATCAGGAAACCCGACCTGAAGGCTACCGACACCTACACGGCAGTGATGAGGGATCTGGAAAACACCTATTACAAAAAGATAGATCCCGTAAAGGTCACCTATTCCGGTATCAGCGGGATGCTCACCACCTGCGAAGACCCCTTTACCTATTTCATCGAGCCCGAAGCCTACAAGTCCATGCGCGAGGAGACCGAAGGCAATTTTTCGGGCATAGGCGCAGTGCTCAAGAAAAACGAGCTGGGGGAGACCAAGATCCATGAGATCATTGAAGGCGCTCCTGCCGAGGGCGCCGGTCTGCTGGCCGGTGATATCATACTGAAGGTAGATGATTTTGACTGCCATGACAAGGATCTGGACACCATAGTCAAGCGCATCCGCGGCGAGATAGGGACACAGGTGACTCTGACTATTTCCCGCAAGGGAGAAAAAACTCCCCGGACCATCACCGTCACCCGGGCAGTCATACAGGAAACCACGGTGACAAGCCGTATGCTCACCGAAGCGGACGGCTTCAGAAAGGCCGACGGCATCGGCTACATCAGACTGCATCAATTCAATCAGAAGGCAGACGCGGAGGTGGACAAGGCCTGGACCAAGCTGGAATCGGAAGGGATGAAGGCCCTGATCTTCGACCTCAGGGGCAATCCCGGCGGTCTTTTGACCATGGCTATCAGCGTAGGCAGCCGCTTTATAGACAAGGGTGACGTAGTGATCATCCGTGAAAAGGGCGGCAAGAGGATAGACGTTCCCATCGAACGCGCGGCGCAGGACCATCCGTTTCTTCCCGTAGCCGTGCTGGTCAACGGCATGTCTGCCAGCGCCTCGGAGATCGTCTCCGGCGCCATCAAGGACAATCACGCAGGCACTATCATCGGCACAGTCACCTTTGGCAAGGGGCTGGTACAGTCCATAGTGCCCATTATGACCGACGGAAGCGCCTGCAGCATCACCACCGCAAAGTATTATACTCCCGCTGATATAGATATCAACAAAAAGGGTATCGAGCCGGACATCATGATCGAAGAAAGCGAGAATTACGATCCCGACAATATCAGGACGGACAACCAGCTGAGCTGCGCCGTCAACGTGCTGCGGGTCAAGCTGGGCTTGAGGGACGAACGCACCCTGCAGAGCTATTACACTCAGTCGGAAAAGCTCCTCAGGGAGTACAGAAGCAAAAAAGCAAAGGAACGAAAGGAGTAAACATGGATACCTTGTGGGCCGGTTGGCGCTCTAAATACGTGGGGTCTTCCCAAAAAAGCAGCGGCTGTATATTCTGTGATTTTGCCCGGACCGATGAGCTCGAGGCCAATCACATCCTCTATCGCGGGGAGCTGTCCTATATAGTCATGAACAAGTTCCCCTACTCCAACGGACACCTGATGGTGATACCCAAAAGGCATCTGTCGGACTTTACCTTGCTTACCGCCGAAGAATCCGCCGAGGTGATGCATCTGGCCAGATATGCCGTAGCGGCTCTCAGGGACACCTATTCCCCCCACGGCTTCAATATTGGCTGGAATATAGGCTCCGCGGGAGGCGCCGGCATAGCCGCCCATATGCACATGCACATAGTGCCCAGATGGGAGGGCGACACCAATTTCATGCCCGTTATCGGCGAGACCAAGGTGATACCGGAGGATCTGGACGTGTCCTTTGCCAGGATCAAATCCAGCCTTGACAGGATACTTGCGGCGGCCGGTCATGAATAAGGCAGATATGCTGGCCAGGCTCAGGGAAGAGACCCTCGCCTGCCATAAATGCAGGCTCTCATCCACCAGGACCAAGGTGGTGTTCGGCGAAGGCGATCCCGAGTCGCCTCTCGTTATCGTGGGAGAGGGCCCCGGAGCCACAGAGGACGAGACCGGCATTCCCTTTGTGGGCAAGGCCGGCCGGCTCCTTACGGAATGTCTGATGGAATGCGGTATAGAGCGCAAGCGCGTATTTATCTGCAACGTGGTAAAATGCCGGGCCTGTATCGTGGGCGAAAAAACCATAAAAAACAGGCCTCCCGAGCCCGACGAGATCGACAGCTGCAAGGACTGGCTCCTGGGGCAGCTGGCCATATTGCAGCCCATGGTCATTCTGGCTCTTGGCGCACCGGCTACCAGATTTCTTCTGGGAAGACAAAACGTGGCCATGACCAAAGAGAGAGGCGTCTTTTATGAAAGTGCTTTCGGGATACCGGTCATTCCTTCATTGCATCCGTCCTATATACTGCGCAATCAGTACAAGGACGGTGACGGAGGCAAGAGTCTGCTGGTGGCAGATATAGAAGCTGCCAGAAAAAAGGTGATAGAGCTCAAGCGCGCCAAAAAGCGCAGCGAGGAGACCGGCGACAAGGCGCCCAAAGTTCCTGCGGAAAGGCCCGCAGAACAGGATGCCGCCCCGGAAAGCGCGGAGCCTTTTGACAAGTATTCCTTCAGGGAAAAGGAGCTGGGGATATGAGATATTGTTTGATTATTATGCTGCTGTTTCTGTATGCGCCCCTGCTTGCCTCTCAGGTCACCCTGCGTGGCACTGTGGGTGATCAGGACCTTGCCTACACGGGCGAAGAGATCGATGGTGAAAAGGCTTTCTCAGTGAAAAGCAACAGCATCTACGTGATGATCACCGAGCTCTATCCCTATTCTCCCACAAAGGACTGCCCTGCATACTCTTATACAGTGGACATCACCGGAGAAGCGCCCTTTGTCCGGCATTTCACGGGACCAGGCTTTGGTCCTGTGTCTTATTTTATCAGGCTGTCCTCGACGGCCAAAAACAAAAAAGTGACAATCAGGGCCTCGGGAGAAGTCAAGCCGGTGATATCTCAGGTCAAAGGCGTATCTGCCGACGACCTGGCCCGGGAGAAAAAGCGCGATTCCTTCATCATCTCGGGCCTCATCCCGCCGGTGTCTCCCAACCTGGAGGGCCTGGAGCCTCCCGTCAGAGAGCTGGCCGAATCTCTTCCGGACCTGCCGGAGGAATATCACATTTCAAAGGGAGTGAGCACCGAGATCAGGTATGCCAACACTCCCGACAACGTGCTCAGGGATATAGCCGACGCTTTTTATTTGCTCCACGACAAATACTCCCTGAAGATCATCATAGGAATGGTATCCTGGTGGAGCGGCACTCCCCGTTTTGTTAACGACCCGGAGGGGCTGCCCTTCGGAGACGAAAAGTATCAGCAGATATGCTACAGCCCGGACCTGAAATTCCCTTTCAGCCAAAAGCTCAGTGATCTGCTGGGACCGAGATACAACACCCATTATACGTCCACCCAGCCCAACCAATGGGCAAATACGCCCTGGCTCACCATGAATTCCGACGCCCTGTTTGAATTCAGGCGCGACACTCTCCGCAAGGCCTTTGAGATACTGGGAGGAGCAGCGGATACCACCGACTGGATCGACAACGTATATATGGAAAATGAGCCCAAATATTTTGACATGGTCCTGGACAGGGACGGCGCCTACGGAGAGCGGCTGTGGGCCGACTTCAACCCTTTTGCTGTGGCAGCGGCCAAGAAAGACGGCGTGGAGCTGGACCCCGGGGACGGTCTTTCCGAAGAAGAGCTGCTGTGGCTCCACAGGAACGTGTCGGAATACAATACCCGCAGCGCCGGGATGTACAGGGAGATCATGCAGGAGCTTGGCTTTGGTCAGGATATCTACACCCATTCCCTGTATCAGGGAAGGGACGTGTTTCCCTGCAATATGCTGAAGGGCAAGCCAGCGTCCGAGTGGGCAGTGTCGGCCAAGGCATTTACCGGTCTGGAAAGCTGCACCATCCCCATGCTGCCCTCGGACATATACAGAGTGAGGGAACACGGGCGCTGGACCAATCTCAATCGCGAAGAAAACGACGGCATGCCTCTGACGCTGCACCTCTATGACCTGAGGCTGGCGTATATGATGGGCGCGGACTACTACAATTCATACAACTGGCACTCCATAGGTCAGGGCGCCTATGCCGGCTATGCCTCTGACTTTGCAAAGGGCTTCCCCTGCCCCGCGGAAAAGCCTCAGGACGTCAAAAAGCAGGCAGCCGACGTTCTCGGCATCTGTCTGCCTTACGGACTCCTCAGCTTCACGGAGCTCACAGTCAGGACTCGACCTCTGGAGAGGGAGCTGACGACCACTGCTGCCCTCAGTGATCCCGACGGCAACCTGATAGCGCAGGTGCCCATAAAAGCAGAGGCAAACACGGATACCATCAGGATAGTGTTCCCCTCCATGCTGGAGTGTCCCATGAACAAGGATCTGTCCCTTGTCATACCCGGATGCGATCTGCTGACAGAAGGCGTCACCGTGGGTATAGATCTCCACGAGCAGCGTATGCTGTCCCGCTTGATAATAAACAACAAGGTGAAATGATATGCAACTGAATCTCAAGGACAACGCAGCCTTTGACATGGTGGCTCTGGGTGAAATAATGCTCAGGCTCGACCCGGGAGAAGGCAGGATCAAAACTGCCAGACGCTTCAACGTCTGGGAAGGCGGCGGCGAATACAACGTCGCGAGAGGTCTCAGGCGATGCTTTGGTCTGAAGACTGCCGTCATCACCGCTTTTGCCGACAATGAGGTGGGCCGTCTGGTGGAAGACTTTATCCTTCAGGGCGGAGTGGACACATCCCTTATCAAATGGGTGCCTTACGACGGCATAGGCAGGACAGTCCGCAACGGACTGAACTTCACCGAGAGAGGCTTTGGAGCCCGCGGCGCTCTGGGTGTGTCGGACAGGGGCAATACTGCCATATCCCAGATGAAGCCCGAAGACTTTGACTTTGACTATATATTCGGAGAGCTGTGCTGCAAATGGCTCCATACGGGAGGCATATTCGCAGGCCTGTCCGAAAACAGCGCCCTGACCGCCATAGCAGCCGTGAAGGCTGCCAAAAAATATGGCACCATAGTATCCTATGACCTGAATTACCGTCCGTCCATGTGGAAAAATATAGGAGGCCTCCACAAGGCACGGGCAGTCAACAGAGAGATCGCCCGATACGTGGATATCATGATAGGCAACGAGGAAGATTTTACTGCCTGTCTGGGCTTTAAGGTGGAGGGCAATGACGCCGATCTCAAGAGCCTCAATATAGAGGGCTACAAGAAAATGATCGGAGAGGTCACCCGGGAGTATCCCAACTTCAAGGCCATAGCCACCACTCTGAGGACCGTCAAGTCCGCCAGCCGCAACGATTTTTCTGCCATATTGTGCGTGGACGGCACTGTGTACAGCGCCCCATATTATGCGGATCTGGAGATCATGGACAGAGTAGGAGGAGGCGACAGCTTTGCATCGGGTCTGATATACGGGCTGATGACCACCGGGGACCCTCAATGGTCGGTAAATTGCGGGACTGCCCACGGCGTGCTCGCCATGACTACGCCGGGAGACACCAGCATGGCCAGCAAAAAAGAAGTGGAAGCTCTCATGCAGGGCAAGGGAGCCAGAGTGTCGAGATAATGCTGTATGGCGTCCCGCCGCAAGGGGGACGCCATTATATTATTTGCCTTGCAGCTGTCTGACCTCCGAGGGGGTCAGGGAGCGATATGTCCCCTCTTTGACTCCTGTGAGACCGATCCCTCCGACCTCCACCCGCGAAAGGTGCTTGACGTCATGACCTATGGATGCGAACATGCGTCTCACCTGTCTGTTGCGGCCTTCGTGAATGACTATCTCCACTCTGGAGAGGTTTTTTCTGCTGTTGTAGGACACAAAGGAGGCGTGACAGGGCATGGTCCTGCGTCCGTCCAGCACCACTCCTTCTCTGATGGTATCCATCTCTTCTCTGGTGATCTGTCCCATGCAGTAAGCCACGTATTTTTTGTCGATGCCCGAAGAGGGATGCATCAGCGCGTTGGCAAAATCACCGTCGTTGGTCAAAAACAGGAGACCGGTGGTGTTTTTGTCCAGCCTGCCCACGGGATACAGGGATTTGTCCGGCACCAGCGCCATCACCGAGGTCTCTCCTGCAAAGGAGGCTCTGGTGCACACGTACCCTGCCGGCTTGTTCAACAGCAGATACTTTTTGCGAGTGTTGATCCTGATAGGCTTGTCATAGACGCGGATGTCATTTGCGTCTGGGTCTGCTTTCTGGCCTAAAACAGCTCTTTGTCCGTCTACTGTGACCGCGCCTGCCAGAATGATCTCTTCGCATTTTCTTCTTGATCCGAGACCCGCCTTTGCCATGATTTTTTGCAATCTTTCTTCCACTTGCTATTACACCTGCCAAAATTAGTATGCAGCCTGCGGCGATCAAGATCACCTTGATCACCTTCCAGAGAAATACTCCTATACCGGCAATGACCACTCCTGCCGTGAGGGTGCTGCCTGGCTTGACGTCCTCCGACGCCACTATATCCACGCAGGAAACTTCCTTAAGTCCCCTGAAAGCCTTGGCCTTGCCAATGATATCGCCCTTTTTGATGGGCGCTGTCAGCTCATTGGACACTACGAATTTGTATTCCAAATCACCGGCTTTTTCGTTCCTGGGAGTCAGACAGGACAGGTCCGATACCATGACTCCTCTGACCTTGTCGGGAGAATTGGAGACGTTGTACTCTATATTGAACTTGTCTTTGGAGAACACGATCTCTTTTCTGAAATGACCGAAGCCAAAATCCATGAGGGCAATGGTCTCGTCGGTGACCTGAGGTGAATTGAGTATGCAGCTCACCAGCCTGATCCCGTCTTTTTCGGCAGAGGCCACCAGGCAGTTGCCCGCCTGCTTCACGTATCCCGCCTTGAGTCCGGTGGCGTATTTGTATTGTTTGGTGAACTTGGTCTTGTTGAAGATCAGCACGTTTTGCCTGTTTTCGGTACGGGAATCCAGTACGTATCTTCTGGTCATGGCCAGCTCGGGTATGATGGGATATTTGAGAGCTTCCTTGCCCAGCAAACACATGTCATACGCAGACGAATAATGGTTCTTGTCGTAGAGGCCGTGAGGATTCACAAAATGGGTGTCCATCATCCCCAGCTCCATAGCCTTCTTGTTCATGAGGGAGGCAAAGCGTTTGGTGTTGCCGCTTATGGCTTCCGCAAACAACACGCAGGTGTCGTTGGCAGATTTGACCACGGCCCCGGCCAGAGCGTCCTGCACGCTGATCTTTTCGCCTTTGGTCATGTAGAGAGAAGTAAAGGGAGTGGCCGCCACGTTTTCCGACGCAGTCAGCATGTCGTCCAGGGGAAGTCTTTCCAGCGCCAGGATACAGGTCATCAGCTTGGTGGTGCTGGCGTTGGGCAGATGGGCGTATTGGTTCTTCTTATAGAGCACCTGCCCCGTATCGGCATCCATCAGGCAGGCAGCCTTGCAGGTGAGGATGGGAGCGCCGCTTTTGTCATAGGTGATGGCGGGCTCTTTTTCGGCCTCCTGGCAATAAGCGGCGAGACTGACGAGAAGCAGAATAAGGACTGAGAAATATCTTTTATACATAATAAGACCAAGGGTTTATACGGCAGGACCGGCCGACATCTCCCGACGCTCCGGAGCTGCAAGAAGCCCGGGCTATGGGAGCTACATAAATATTATACCATATATGCAGTTTATATGATATACTCGGCCGCCCCTGCAAAAGCCCCGGACCTGTTGAAAAAAACTGCCGTATAGGGTAATATATAAATGTGATCAGTCTTGAGATACCCACTTATATAAGGAGCGTTCAGTGATCCATCCGGATGACATACAGAAAATCATCGGCCCCGAGGGCATTTTTGCAAAAAAGACCCCGGGCTATGAGACCAGACGCCAGCAGATAGATATGAGTCTGTCTGTGGCCGATGCCTTCAACCACGGCCGGCTGCTGCTGGCGGAAGCAGGCACCGGCGTAGGCAAGACCCTGGCATATCTTTCGCCGGCTTACTATCTGGCCAGGGATGGCCGGGTCATTATCATATCCACCAACACCATCAATCTGCAGAACCAGCTGATCCGCAAGGACATCCCCGCCTTGTTTGATCCGGAAGAGATCAGCTACGCGCTGGTAAAGGGCCGCAACAATTACGTGTGCAGATCCGAGGTGGATTATGCCGCCGGGAGCATCCTCCACGACGGCGAGAAGCTTTTCAAGCGTTTTCTCAAATGGGTGGGCAAGACCGAGACCGGCGATTATGAAGACATCGACTTTGAGTTTCCCTACTGGGCCGAAGTCAGAAGCGACATGCATACCTGCCGCAAAAACGAGTGTCCCTACTTTCAGTCCGGCAGATGCTTCTATTACAACATGCGCAAAAAGGCCGAAGGGGCCAGGCTCATAGTCACCAATCACGCCCTGTTTTTCTCCGACTTGGCCCTGAAAGCCCAGGACAGGGGGCCGGGAGGAGACAAGGCCGGCGACATTCTGCCCGAATACAGCTGCGTGGTCTTTGACGAAGCCCATCATCTGGAAGAAGTGGCCAGCAACGTGTTCAGCGCAGAGCTGTCCAACCTGTCTCTGCCCTATATCCTGAAGAGGCTCAGGAATCGCAAAGAATTTGACCTGTCCGATGCCCTGCTGGATTCGGTGGGCAAGCTCTCTGATATGATGTTTGGGCAGATCCGTACGGACAAGCCGGACTTTTTCATAGAGGACGTATCCTCTCCGGAGCTCTTGTCCGCAGCCCGGGATCTGTCAGAGCAGCTGGGAGTCGTCATCGACGAGCTGGAGGACATAGAGGACAAGGATATTCGCGCTCAGGCCGAATCCTTTTGCGATATGCTCTCAGAGGTGCGTATGTCCATCGGAGACATACTCTTCGGTCAGAGCGAAGAAATGTTCAGATGGGGTGAAGTGAGAGGTGAGACCAGGAACATAGTCAGCCTTCACTCCACTCCCGTGTCGGTGTCCGACGGTCTGAGAGACAATCTGTTTGCCCGAGGCGACACTTCCATAGTGCTGACCTCCGCCACGCTGGCAAGCGGCGAGGGCTTTGATTATATCAAATCCCGTCTGGGGATAGATCTCATAGAGGACGAGGACAGAGTGCGGGAGTACGTGTACGACAGTCCCTTTGACTACAGGGAGCAGATGCTGCTCTACGTCCCCAGGGATACTCCCCCTCCCTCAGACAGCATGGAATACGCCGCTCTTCTGGCAGATAAGACCGAGCAGCTGCTGTCCGTCACCCGCGGAGGAGCATTTTTGCTGTTCACCTCTTACAGCATGATGAACAAGGTGTACGATATCCTCGCCCGCAAAGGCAGCTATGACTACATCAGGCAGGGCGATATGCCCGGGGCGCAGCTCATAAAAGAATTCACCGAGGACCCCAACACGGTGCTCATGGGCACCTCCGGCTTTTGGGAGGGCGTGGACATACCCGGTGACAGGCTGAGACTGGTGGTCCTGGACAAGATCCCCTTCCCGGTGCCTTCCAGTCCTTCGGTAAAGGCCAGGTGCGACTATATCAAGGATCTGGGAAAGGATCCCTTTGACGACTATTCTCTGCCGGAGGCTGCCATCAGGCTGAAGCAGGGCATGGGCCGGCTGATCCGCACCCGCTCCGACAAGGGAGTAGTGGCTATACTGGATTCGCGTCTGCACACCAAGCGCTACAGATATAATCTTTACAAGGCCTTTCCCGGGTGCAAGGGCGTTACCACCATAGACAAGGTAAAGGACTGGGTGGACGCCAGAATGGATATAGACAGGATCCTGAAAGAGACGGCTCCGCAGGACGCCCCCGGGGACTCTGATGACAAATAATACGGACCAAGGTCCGAAACATACAGGAGACAACATGGAAATCTTCAAGCTGATATTGTGCGCGCTGCTGCTGGTCCTCCTCGGAGGGACTGCCGCCTGCGCAAAGGAAGTACAGAACTGGCATGACGATGCCTGCTTTGGCATCCATTTCGACCTTCACGCCAGCATGAGCGACACGATGCTGGGAGAAGGCCTCACAGAGGAAGCCCTGGAAGACTTTCTCAGGAGAGTAAAGCCCGATTGGATACAGTGCGACTGCAAGGGCCATTCGGGCATCACCAGCTGGCCTACCAAGGTGGGCACTCCCTCCCCCGGCATCAAAAAGGATGCTCTCAGGATACACAGAGACGTGACCAAAAGAATGGGCGTCAAGCTGGGAGTCCATTATTCCGGCGTGTACGACATCAGAGCCTGTGAGCTGCATCCCGACTGGGAAGCCATAGGTCCCGACGGCTCCCGCTCCGGAGGTATGGTGTGTCTCACCTCCGACTACGCAAAGGAGCTGGAGATACCCCAGATGGAGGAGATAGTCCGCGAATATGACGTGGACGGCTTTTGGGTGGACGGCGACTGCTGGGCAGTCCGCTGCTGCTGGTGCGACCGCTGCAAGGCCGAATTCAAAAAGAGGACCGGGCTCGATGCTCCCGAAGGCAGAGGCGGCGACAACTGGCTGGCTTACAACAAGTTTTTCAGAGACCTGTTTGACGAAAACGTCACCTCTTACACCAACGCCATACACGCTCTGAAGCCCGAGTGCACCGTCATCAGCAACTGGTACTACACCTTCGGACACCCCTCTCCCGAAAAGGTGCCCACCGACTACATCTCCGGCGACCTCTCCCCCAACAAGGCTCTGAAGTCTGCCATGCTGGAAGGCGCCTTTTTGCCCAACAGGACCAAGGACTGGGATCTGATGGTATGGGGCTTCACTCCCAAGCCCAATGGTCCCTACACCGGCAAGTCCGCCCTGAGGCTTGTGCAGGAGTGCGGATATATCGCAGCCTGCGGCGGCTCTTCCATGATATATGAGCAGCCTCAGAGAAACGGCGTCTTTACCGACTGGTACACGGAAGAATTTGCGCAGGTCTCCAAGTTCATCAAAGAGAGAGGCATGGAGCTGAGGCACACGGAGCACTACAAGCAGGCTCTTATCCTCATGGATGAAGATTGGTTCTACAGACGCTATGGCACCTTCCTCATCAGTCTGGACTCGTATCCCAACGTCACCGGAGCCGCCCAGATACTCAACGAGCTGCATATACCCGTGAGTATTGCAGAGACATATATGGTCCGCAACAGCCTCTCCGACTACAGTCTCATCGTGGTCCCCGAGATAGAGCTGCCCGAAGGCTTTATGAAGCAGCTTGCCGCATACGTGGAAAACGGCGGCAACGTGATATTTGCCGGCACCGACAACAAATACGCCGCAGAGCTGCTGGGCGTCAAAAACGGCGCTTCCCAGCCCTCCGGCCCCTTCTGGATAGAAGCAGGCAAAAGAGTCGCCTCCTTCAGCAACGAATGGGAAAAGGTCGAAGCCGATACCGCAGAGGTATTCAGATACAAGCTCTGGCAGCAGCAGCCTGATATCAACAAGGGCTCCGAGCCCATTGTGACCATAAACAAGGTGGGCAAAGGCACCGCAGCCGGTATATATACCGGCATCTTCTCGTCCTATGACGTCACCGCCGAGCCCAGTATGAGGACCATCGTAGGTCAATTGATCGAAGCCATGGACGTGGACCTGGATATATTTGACGTACATGCTCCCTATTATACCCATTTGATCGCCAGAGAAAAGGATGGCAGGACATACGTGTCCTTTGCCAACACCGGCAGCGTAAAATCCCTTCTGATGAACGACGTGGACACAGAGGAGATCCCCGTCGTGAAGGAAGTATCCTTTAAGATAAAGCTGGACAAAAAGCCCGGCAAAGTATCCCTTCTGGCTGCTCCTTCCAAACGGCTCTCCCAGAGCTACAAGGACGGAGTCCTGTCCGTGAAGATAAAGGACATGGATATAGTGGATACGGTGATCATCGACTGACAGGACAAAAAAAGAGGCGGGCCCTATGGGTCCGCTTTTTTTGAGACTTACCCACAGCTCAGTCAAGTGAGCCGTACACACCCA
Organism: Abditibacteriota bacterium; assembly: GCA_017552965.1. Lineage (NCBI taxonomy): Bacteria > Pseudomonadati > Abditibacteriota > Abditibacteriota bacterium. Next base: position 82,240 of record JAFZNQ010000009.1, read on the forward strand.
TCGACAGGTTGTCCACAGCCTGTCCACAGACAAAAATGCCGCCGGCAAGCAGTCCGGCGGCTCTGTTGTTGATTTTCAGCCTGTGATGGGTTCCGAAGCTTTTGCATCCAGATCCAGCCCCGAATCCTCTCCGGCCATATACCTGAACCAGGCGGCAGCGCCCACCATGGCGGCATTGTCCGTGCACAGTATGGGCGGAGGAACGGACACCCTGAAGTTCAGGCGGGCAGCCCTTTCCTTCATGGTCTTTTGGAGATAGCTGTTGGCTGCCACTCCTCCGGCCACCATTATCCGATCCACCCTTTTCATCTTTGCGATATCAAATATACGGTCTGCCAGCGTGTTGACCACGTTGGCCTGCAGGGAGGCTGCCAGGTCATTCACGTTGTAGTCCGGGTTCTTGTCTATGTATCTGATCACAGCGGTCTTCAGACCCGAAAAGGAAAAGTCCAGCGAATCGTCTATCCTGCCCTTGGGAAGTCTCACAGCCTTTGGGTCTCCCTTTGCTGCTGCTTTGTCTATGGCAGGCCCTCCGGGATAGCCCAGTCCCATGGCTCTGGCGGTCTTGTCAAAACACTCTCCTGCCGCATCGTCTCTGGTCCTGGCCATGATCTCGTATTGTCCGTGATCCTTCATGTATATCACGTCGCTGTGTCCGCCGGATACTACCGCGCACACCAGGGGAAAAGTGATATCCTCTCCCGAGAGCCAGTTGGCGTATATGTGCCCTTCCAGATGATGGACCCCTATAAGGGGTATCCCTTTTCCCAGCGCAATGGCTTTTGCCGCCGCGACTCCCACTACCAGAGCGCCTATAAGACCGGGGCGATTGACGCAGGCCACTGCGTCAATATCGTCCAGAGTGAGAGAGGCCTTGTCCAGAGCTTCGGTGACAGTAGGTATCACCAGCTCCAGATGCCGTCTGCTGGCCACCTCCGGCACTACGCCTCCGAAGGCTTTGTGTATGTCTATCTGTGAGGATATTACGTTTGACAGCAGTCTGCAGCCGTCTTCGACTACGGCGGCGCTGGTCTCGTCACAGCTTGTTTCAATGGCTAATATCTTCATGTTTGATCCCGTCGTTTATTCTCAGGAGCATCACCAGCCCGTCCTCTCTGGGATGGGTGTAATAATCCTTTCTTCTGCTGATTATCTCAAAGCCGCAGGACTGATACAGCTTCCTGGCGGCCAGATTTGACTCTCTGACCTCCAAAAACAGCTCCGGCGACTCGTCCTTTCGGGCCTCTTCGATGCAATGCATCAGGAGTATCCGTCCGTAGCCTCTGCCTCTGTATTCGGGCGCAACAGCCAGGTTGGCCAGATCCGAGCTCAGAGGATAATAAAAATAATATCCCGCCGTATGTCCGTCCACCGTGAGGACAAAGGTCCTGATCCCCAGCTCCCTGTCCAGTATGTCGTCCGTGATCATACTGACGGACCAGGGATCGGCAAACGACGCTGTTTCTATATTGCGCACCGCCTCTATATCATCTATCCGGGCTCTGCGTATGGCGTATGACATATCAGCTCCTGGGATGGGTCTCCCTGAACACCTCTTTGATATGTCCCCCCGACAGATGGGTATATACCTCGGTGGTGTTGATGGAAGCGTGCCCCAGCATCTCCTGCAGGGCTCTGATATCCGCCCCTCTTTCGAGCATATGGGTGGCAAAGGAATGACGCAGCATATGGGGAGTGATGTTCTTCCTGATGCCGGCCTCGGCAGCATACTTTTTGACCAGCTTCCAGAACATTTCGCGGGTCATGGGCCTTCCGTATCTGTTGAGAAACACATAATCGCTGGCTGTTTTGCAGAGGACAGGTCTCGAACGGGCCATGTATCCGTCTATACACACCAGAGCCATCTCCCCCACCGGCACTATCCGTTCCTTGGAGCCCTTGCCAAAGATGCGTATGAGGCCGTCCTCTCTGTATATATCGTTGATCTCCACCCTTATCAGCTCGCTGACCCTCATGCCGCAGGCGTACATGAGCTCCAGCATAGCCTTGTCTCTCATTCCCAGCACGTCCGTGACGTCGGGGGCCGACAGCAGGGCCTCTGTCTCGGCCGGAGTAAGGGTCTTGGGCAGCTTGGGGGCTGTGGGCGAGTAGCTCACCTTTTTGGTGAAGTTGCGCTCTGTCTTTTGCTCCAGGGTCAAAAAAGCGGCAAAGCTTTTGATGGCAGCCAGTCTGCGTTTGACAGACATGGGAGACTGAGTCCCGTGCAGGGTCCCCAGATAGGCGATAACGTGATCGTCGGTGATGTCCGAAGGCTCTGTGATATGCTGCTCCTCGAGATATTCGGCAAACCTGCTCAGGTCTGCGCCGTAGGCCTGTATGGTGTTCTCGGACAGTCCTCTCTCGATGGCAAGATACACGAGAAACTCGTCTATAAGCAAATAATTAGTGTTCACTGTTTTTCCTGAATACGTATATCTGAGGATTCACGTAGCACATATCATGAGGACAGCTCATCAGTGTGATATCCTTGCCGCAGGAAAAGGTCTTCTCCAGTTTGTAACGGCTTGAAATGATATCCAGGAGCTCCATGACCCGGTCGTCGCCCTTGTAATCCAGGCGCATGCCGGAGAGGAGCTTTTTGTAGTTCTCGGCCACCCGGGACGGCTCCCACAGCCTGAGAGTATCGTAGAATTCGTAGTCGCTGATCACCACTGTCTCCGGCATATCTTCGGACGACAGCATAGTCAGCATGTCCGCCTTGTCAAACTCTTCTTTTCTCAATGGCAGGGTGCCGTAACCGCACATTTTAGTATATGCGGGAGAATAGAACCAGGGGTAGTCTATGACGCCGATGGTCCCTCTGACGTCTGTCCGGACATATTTGCCGGCGGCATCCTGAGGTGTGACCCGGTCAAACACCCCATAAGCCTGACGGGCAGGCATGATGATGCATATACCGAAGAGCATCACCACGGCATACACAAACAGCTTGTAGGTCCTTTCTTTGGAGCCTTGCCCGAAGAGGCTGCCTAGGGCGTAGCCGACGTAAAGAGCCAGGCAGGGATACAGAGGCAGCATGTAGCGGCTGAAGTTCACCTTGCTCAGACTCATCAGGATATAATAGGGCACCACAAATGCGGCTGTCATCAATATGTATTTATTCTTGCGTACAAGGCCAAGCACAAGCCCTGCGACAGCGATAAAACAGGTGACGGAACCAAAGCCCGTAAATAAATTGAAGCCTATGTTGAATACGAAGGGGCTTCCCAGTCCCTCAAACACGTTGCTGTGTCCGGAGGCAGTGTGAGCCATCTCATACCTTATGGCCTTGCTGACGCCTTCAAAGTTGACGAGGACGCCGGGGGTCGTCAGAAGAAAAGCCGCGGCAGCCGCCAGAGCTGCAAACAGCAGCAGCTTCAGCTTGCGGGCAAGAGAGTCCTCCGAAAGCCAGAGGGCTGCTGCGCAGCACAGAAACACCAGAGCGCAGTTGTATTTGCATCCCGCTGCCAGTCCCGAAGCCGCGCCTGCAAGAACAGCGGCGCCGGCAGAGGGCTTTTTGATAATATATGCGGAAGCAAGGACGGTCAGGGCCACGAACAGGGTCGACGGAGCATCGACCGCCGCAAAATGAGAATGCATCAGGTGCAGAGGGGCAAGAGCCAGAGCCAGGGCGGCTATGACTCCTTCTCTGACGCCAAACTGCTTGGCGCCGGCAAGACACACCACAGGCACTGCAAGAGAGCCCAGAAGAGCAGCAGCATATCTGGCATACAAATACAGATCGGCCAGCTCGTTGCCGCCGAAGGTGATGCCGAACATCATAAAGATGCCGGAGAGATATATGAGGAGCGAAGGGTAATTGTAAAACCCCACGTCCAGGCTGAAGGAACGGGCCGCGTCAAAGGCGGTCTCCACTATGAGAAACTCATCCGGATGGATCGAATACTGCCTCTCGGCGGTGGGCAAGCCGTATCTTATGCCGCCAAACCTGAAAACAAAGGCCAGTATCGTGACCAAAAGAAGAAATACAAGGAGCAATATCCTTGAACGTTTGTCTCTCATACAGTCTATCCTATCAGGGTCTGCCTTTTTCTGTCCATGATGATCTTTCTCAGGAGCTTGTACACCTGCTGGCAGATCTCTTTTTCACTCTTGTGCATCAGCTCGGCGTCGCCGCTTTCGGTACTGAAGATGACCTTCTTTTTGACGGTGACCGAGCTGGGGTTCAGCTTGATATCAAACAGGTCCAGCTCATCGGCCATAATGGTCTGAAAATCATTTACTATCCGGTCGCATCTGGCCTTGTCCTGCTCGGGGTCCCCGGTGGATACTATGAGTATCTCCTCTCCGGTGAGCTTCAAGGAATACACCTGTCTGCCATCGGCTTCCTGAGCCTCGTATTTGACGTCCACCCTACCCAGGACCTTGCTGCGCACTATAGGTATTTCCAGCCTTCTCAGCTTGGCCTTGATATCTATGACTCTTTCGCTGGAGAGAGGATGAGATCTGTATATACCCATATTCACCAGCTCCGGGGTCTGCATGAGCCTTTCCATAGGCGTCAGCATGCCTACCGGATTATAGCCGGCCCTGATCATGAGATCTATGGCAGCCGAGTCAGAGTCGGTCTCTGCCTGCTGAGAATAGCCGTTGATAATGGCTATCTGATAGAGAGAGGATGCCATAGCCAGATTGGCTATGGTCTCTGTGTCGCCCTTGGAGGCCAGAGCTCCCACGGCGATGGCTATGAGAGCCTGCAGCTGGGTCTTGGACTGCTCTTCTATAAGATGCACCAGGTGATGATGAGCGGCATGAATGATCTCGTGAGCTATGATACCTGCCAGCTCGTCATCGGACTGGCAAAAATCGACGATACCCTTGTTGACGTAGATGAAGCCTCCCATCACCGAAAAGGCGTTGATATCTGCCGAATCCACCACCTTGAACTGATAATTGAAGGGAGTCAGATAGTCTGAGCCGTACTGGGCGGGAAAGGCCTGAGTGTTGGCTACCTGGGCCAGCCTGGTGCCAATAGCGGACACTCTGGCTGTCATCTGTTCGTCTTCCACGAACTTGTAGGTCTTGGCTATCTCTTCGGCGTTCTGCTGGCCGAGCTCCACCTCAGGCTGCCCGTATTTGGCAAGCAGCTTGTCTGTTTTGGCCGATGTTTCGCTCTCATCGGTCTGTCCGTATATACCTGCGCCAAGTATAAGGAGCAGGATCAACGAAATGATAGTAGCAGCCTTGATCGTCTTCATTTTACATGGTTTTGAGCAATCTGCAGCAATGGGGCGCCAGAGTGAGACCGTCTGTCACCACATCCTGTTGAGCCCACAGATCTCTGTAACGGCCTGACACGTCAAAATACGCGTCCTTCTCGCCCAGATTAAAAAAGGCCTCAAGGACCCGTCCGTCCGAAAGGGTCTTCCTGTATCGCTTTGTGAATGTATCTCCTTGTATCTCTACAGCCACCGGCTTGGCGGCGCAGGCAATATCCTGATCCACGGCAATGACCTCATTGTTGCACAGGAGCGCTATGAGGAAATCATCGGCTCTGTCCAGCCTGCAGGATATCTGAATGGGAGAGTTGAACACGACTCTCATGGAGTATGCGGTCACCTGTTCATCCTCGGTGAGCTCGCAGGGCGAATCGTCATAATAGCCCACCTCCAGCATATCCAGATCATAAAAATGATATTTGCCTATATAGTCCAGCCATCTGTCGCTGTCCTTGATCACGTTGAGAAATATGGGCCAGCGGCAATCGGCATCTGCCTGACAACGCCAGGAATTGACGTATGTGCGCCAATAGTCCCTGTAGGGAAAATCAGCCCACACGGTCACGCAATAGCCTATGTCCCTGTCGGCCTTGTCCAGAGCCTTTCTCATAATATCGGCGTTGACGGTGTCGGTGGGGCCCCAGTCATATTTCAGATAGTCTATCCCCCACTCCGTCCATTGGCGGACGTTGTTCTCTTCCAGGCGTTCGCAGCCTATGCCGCCCATGGTGTCGGCAAAGCGCAGGTCTCTGGGACCTCTGGTGCAGCCGGGATAATCGGCCCTGGGCGTATCGGCAAAGTTGCCCCAGCTGTGCATCATGGGCGATGAGTATATGCCGCAATGAAAGCCCATGCCGTGGAGCCGGCTGACCATCCCCTGCATGTCGGGAAACCTGTCATTGGGCTGTATGGCGTCAAAGGGCCCGCCGTATGCTCCCTGCCAGGAAGAGTCGATGTTGACGTAGTTATAGCCGCATTCGGATATGCCCAGCTCATCCATGAGAGCAGCGGTCTGCAGGATATCCTGCTCTGTGACCTGATTGCGAAAAGCGTTCCAGCTGGTAAAGCCCATGAGCGGAGTCGCCAGCACGTTGCCCTGCCCTATCTCCAGAGTCATGACCTTTTGGTCTGCGCCCTCAGGGTTATCGGCCCTGATGAGCACGGTGTATGAGCCGGGCTGCTCCGCGCTGCCGCTGATGATCCGCTTGTCGTCAAGACAGAGGCCCGATGGAAGACCCTCGCAGGTCACCGACATCGGCCCGGAGCCGGTGACCGGTATCCTGAAGAGAAAAGGCCTTCCCGGGGAAGCCCCGTATATGGCAGGAGTGTTGATACAGGGCTTGCCCTCAAAGGGCTTGCAGGGCGCGATCAGCGTATTCATGCTTTTTCAATTATAATACTGTCCCGGAGAGAGAAATGTTTCGGCAAGCCGGGTCTCAGCTACGAATGACTCCGATGAGCTCTTCGCTCTTTTCCTTCATAAGGGCGGGAGTCCTGGCTTCCAGATTCAGCCTGATGAGAGGCTCCGTATTGGAAGCCCTTACGTTGAACCACCAGTCGTCAAACTCGGCCGAAAAGCCGTCCAGATGATAGGTAGCCTTAGCCTGAGGGGTATATATCTCCTCCAGCCTTTTCAGCACAGCTCCCGTATCCGCCACCTTGGAATTGATCTCCTTGGTCTTGTGATACCTTCTCAGAGGCGCAGCCAGCTCGCTGAGAGGCTTGCCTGTGGAGAGCATGAGCTTCAGGATATAGAGCAGGGCCAGATCGCCGTTGTCCGTGACGAAAAAGTTGCTGAAATAATAATGGCTGGACAGCTCTCCTGCGAAATAGCCGCCTTCCGCTCTCATCTGGGTCTTGATGGGACCATGGCCGACTCTGCACATCTTTGCTACGCCGCCGGATTCGGTAATGGCGTCCCGCACGGACCAGGAGGACCTCAAGTCATACATGATGGTCTTGCCGGGAGCGTCCTGCAGCATGGAACAGCCGATCAGAGCTGTGATGAAGTCGCCGGGGACCACGTTGCCCTTTTCGTCAACAAAGCCCACTCTGTCCGCATCGCCGTCATAGGCCACGCCCAGATCGCACTTTTTATCCACCACAGTTTCCTTGAGCATGAGGAGAGTGTCCTCGTTCAGGGGATTTGCGGCATGGTTGGGGAAGGAGCCGTCGGGCCGCCAGTAGAGTCTTTCGGGCTCGTTTGCCAGCTTGGACAGCAGCGGGTCCAGAGTGATGCCGCCCATACCGTTGCCGCAGTCAACAGCCAGCCTGAGGCCCTTGATATCATAGAGATCGGCAGTCTTCAATACCAGATCGGCATATCCGTCGGGGAGGTCAACGTCCACGGGCAGCCGGTTTCCATTTTTAGCCGGCTCTCCGTAAGCGGACTCTTCCGCGCAGCGCCACAGCACGTCATTGTCTATGACGCCCACAGCAGGCACGGCGCCTTTGAGGACTATCTTCATGCCGTTGTATTCCTTGGGATTGTGGCTGGCAGTCACCATGATCCCGCCTTCCGCCTCCAGCCTGTTGACAGCATAGTAATACAGGGGAGTCGAGGAAAGACCGATGTCATACACGTCGCAGCCCTGATCAATACAGCCGCTTACCAGAGCCCCGGCCAGCTCTTCACCGGTGAGACGCATATCATGGGCTATCACACAGGTCTTGCACCCGGCAATACTGACAAATGCTCTGGCGATATGATAAGCTGCATTGGCATCAAAATCCTCGGGCACCAGTCCGCGGATATCATAGGCTTTGAAAATAGATCTCTTGATATTGTTCATACCGTTTCTCCGTATTATATTCAGCGTTTATAATGTGATACATAGTCCGTCATGGACTTGCAGTAAAACCTGTATTCCCATTCCCTGCCGCAGGAAATGCCTATCCTGGAGCCAGAAACTATTTCCGGCGGGTCATCTCCCCTGTCATAGACGGATATCAGACCGTCAAAGAGCCTGCGCCCCGAGGCTTCCCGGCCAATCCCAAAGGCCTTTGTCAGATTGGCAGGTCCCCGGGCAAGCAGCTTCTCGTCCCGGACTCCCCTTCTCTGACGCATGAGCTCGACGCCCCCTGTGGGCATAGCGGATCTGATGAGTACAGCCTCTCCCGTTCCGGCGGGAGCAGTGACTATATTCACGCACAGATGCAAGCCGTAAATCTGATACACGTATATGTGACCGGGAGCCAAAAACATATCCCGGTTTCTCTCCGTGAGGCCTCTGAAGGCATGGCAGGCCGGATCTCCGGAGAGATAGGCCTCTGTCTCTGTGATCACTCCGCTGACGCGGCCCTCCGGCGAATGGACCACCAGCAGCTTGCCCAGCAAATAACGGGCAGCGTTCAGAGTGTCGGACAGCTCTCCTATCCTGATACGTTTCATATAGCGTTTCTAGGCCGCCAGTCGGAGGCTACATATAATGTATCCGGTCCTTGTTGCGCTCCAGCAGAGCCTTGTTGTATGCGTCGCCCTCATCCGTGTTGGCGGATATGAACACGGGAGCTTCCACTCCCTCGGCCGCCAGAATATCGCACACGGACACCGTGAGCTGATTGGCAATGGCTATGCCGGTGATACTGCTGACAGGACCTGCCATACCGTCTATCTTCACGCCGGCAGATACCACCGATATTTCCGAGCAGGAATCCCCGTAGGGAGCGCAGTTGTCAATGACTATGTCGCACAGCTCACAGAGCTTTTTGCCGGAAGAGTGCCTGCTCGTCACCCGGCGGGTATAGTCCATGGCTGTGATGCCGATCACCACCAGTCCCATATCCCGGGCCGCCAAAGCCATGTCCAGAGCCACTGCGTTCCTGCCGCTGGTGCTCACTATGATGATCACGTCTCCCTTTTTGGCGGGAGAGCTCTCCATCAACACCCGGCCATAGCCTTCTATGCGTTCAATGCGGCTGGTCATGGTCATGGGTCTTACGTCCAGATTCATACCGTGAGGCACTATGGGGTTGACCAGCATCAGACCGCCGGTGCGGTACACCATTTCCATGGTCACGATAAAGGAATGGCTGGCACCGAAGGAAAATATCTGCCTGCCGTCCCTGATGGCGTCGGCCATAGCCTGCGCCGCAGACTGTATGTTGTCGGACTGTGTCCGGTCCAGCTTGTCCAGATAACGGGAGACCTCTTGGATATAACGCATTCTAATACCCCGTCTCGTTGAAGCGCTTGATACAGGCGTCGTAAAAGTCCTTGCCGTCCTTGCCGTTGATGGATTTGAACATGGTGGGCTTTACTCCCTCCTGATTCAGCTTTTCCACCGCGCTCCCTATGATAAGCCAGCTGCCGATTAGAGCGGACATGCCCGATATAGGGATGATATTGTAGTCATACCAGGGGGTCTTGACGCAGGCATCTCCGTAAGGGGTACCCAGATCTATGACTGCGTGGCATACGTCGCACAGCCTTTTGCCGGAGGGGTGCAGGCTCTGTACCTCCGCGGTGTAAGTGAGGGACGTAAAGCCTATGACCACTATCCCCTTTTCAGCCGCGGCAAGAGCTACTTCCACCGGGACGGAGTTCCGTCCGGACACGGAGCCCAGCATCAGGATATCTCCGGCTCTCATGTTGGACAGCTCTACGGCAGCCCTGACCTTCTTCAGCTCATTGTCGGGAGAAGCGGCCTTGCGGACTTCGGGCTCGGAAGAGTCTATGCTGACGCCGAATTCGAAGTTGCGTATAAAGGCGGGACCGCCGGCTCTGTTGATCAGGTCCTTTTCGTTGTAGTGGCCTATCTTGTACAGATACACCAGACCGCCGTTCTTCACAGACTTTGCGATAAGAGCCGCGGCGTTGTCTATGACGTCCTTTTGTTTTTGTTCATAAAAATTGGTGATAGCCCGGACGTTGTCCAGTATGTCGTAAAATATCATGTATTGTCCTCTGTATTTATCTCGGCCCTCTTGCCGAATTTGTTTTCAGTTCCGTTTTTGAGCCGCCGGAAATTGGGTATATGCTTCAGCACTATAGCCACAAACAATAGGCCCACCACCAGCTTGTATGCAAGAGGCATGGGCGGCGACTGCCACAGAAGAGTCATGACAAACACGCCGAAGGTGGCGATACAGGACCCCACCGACACGTATCTGCATATGATCAGCACCAGCACAAAGATGGCAAGCCCCAGCAGCGCTATGATGTAATTGTAGCCGAATATGACGCCCAGACTGGTAGCCACTCCCTTGCCGCCTCTGAATTTCAGGAAAAAGGAAAACGAATGGCTGAGCACAGCCACTGCGCCGGCCAGTATCACCAGCCAGGGAGACAGCCCGGCCCTTGACGCCAGAAACACAGGGACAAAGCCCTTGGAGACGTCCAGCAAAAAAGATACGGAGCCCCACACGGGTCCCAATATGCGCAGGACGTTGGTGGCGCCGATGTTGCCGGAGCCGTAGTTCCTGATATCTATGTTTTTGACCAGCTTGCCTATAATGAACCCAAAGGGGATCGCGCCGAATACAAAAGCAAAGAGCATCACTCCCGCAATGGTCATGTCATCTGCCTCCTCTTTCCTTTTTGGCCTGCCTGAACACCAGTACAAGAGGCGTGCCTTCGTATGAATACACCTTGCGGATGCAGTTCTCCAGGTATCTCTTGTAGGAAAAGTGCACCAGCTTGGTATCGTTGACATTGACGACTATCCTGGGAGGCTTTACCTCTACCATGGAAGCGTATTTGATCTTCAGCTCCCTGCCCTTTCTGGAAAAGGGATGAGCGTCCACGGCGTTCTGGAGGATCCTGTTGAGCTCGCCGGTGGAGATGCGCATGGAATGATATGCGCATATGTCTATGGCTGTATCCACGGCGGCGGGCACGCCCTTGCCAGTGAGGGCAGAGGTGAACACTATGGGCGCATAGCTCATAAAGGGCAGCTGAGCTCTGACACTGTCGGCATACTCCTTGATGGCTTCGTCCGTGACCAGATCCCATTTGTTGACCACTATCATGCAGGCCCTGCCGGAATCATGAGCAAAGCCGGCCACCCTCTTGTCGCCGTCCCTGAGTCCCTCGTTGCCGTCTATGACTATCATGGTCACGTCCGACCGCTCCATGGCTCTGATGGCCCTGAGCACCGTGTAGTACTCGATGCTTCCCTGTATCTTGCCCGCTTTTCTGATGCCGGCGGTATCCACCAGGGACACCTTTTTGCCCTTGTGTTCAAAAAGGCTGTCGATAGCGTCTCTGGTAGTGCCGGCCACGTCCGAGACGATCACTCTGTCCCGGCCCAGGATAGCGTTGACCATGGAGGACTTGCCTACGTTGGGCCTGCCTACCACGGCTATCTTGACTATATCCTCTTCTTCTCCGTCGGTCTCCCTGTCGGGCATGGCTGCCACGATCTGATCCAGCAGATCTGCCACGCACCTTCCGTTCAGGGCGGATATGGGCACCAGAGTCTCGAAGCCCAGCTCATAAAACTCTGCGCTGTCCCAGGATCTGTTGTCATTGTCGGCCTTGTTGGCCGCCACGATGACCGGCTTGCCGCAGCCTCTGAGCTTCTTGGCTACCTCGTAATCCAGAGGCGAAGAGCCGCAGGAGGAGTCCACCACGAATACCAGCACGTCGGCTTCTTCCAGAGCGGCGGCAGCCTGCTGGGTCACGGACTTGTGGATGGGATCTTCGTCATTGAAGACTATCCCGCCCGTATCCACTATGACAAACTCTCTGCCGTTCCAGTCTGCCTCGGCATAGATGCGGTCCCGGGTAACGCCTATCTGATCTTCGATGATGGACAGACGGTAGCCTATGATCCTGTTGAACAGAGTCGACTTGCCTACGTTGGGCCTGCCGACTATGGCCACTAAAGGTTTGTCCATTTATTCTGCGACCAGATCCTTGGGGTCCACCAGTATGGTGTAGTCTATCTTGTACTGCTTCTGTTCGCCGGTCATGTTTCTCTTGGCTTCCTCGGACAGAGAGTTGAGCCATCTCTCCCTTTCCAGCTTTTCCAGCTCCTGGTGACGCTTCTGGAAATCGGGTCTGAGGCTGTCAAGATCCACGTTGACGCACACGCTGCCGTCCCGGTTGATCTTCATCACAGTGCCCCTGAGACCGCCGAAATACTCAAAATACAGCTGATTATCTATATCTTCATCAGTCACAGGTCTTTTTACGATACTGACTCTGTCGCCTGATCTCACGCTCATCATACACCTCTTACTTGGTAAAATACTCATATATATTATATCACATCAGAGGCCCAAAAACCAAACTCCCCCACGCATGCAGCAGAGTCTCGGACGTCATAGCCCCGGGGCAAAAAAAAGCAGAGAGCGCCACGTCTCTCTGCCTGAAGGCGACAGCCTATTTGTGAGTGAAGTAATATATGACTCCGATGATGATAAGGCCGATGACGATGGCCAGAGCCACCTTCCAGGGCGATACGGGAGCCTTGCCGCTCACTTTGCCTGTCTGTCCGTTGACCGTGAACTGGTATATCTTGCCTTCATACTTGAAGCTGGACATCCAGACCGGCAGGAGCAGATACTTGTAAGTGATATGCGAATACTCCGTTTCGATATTCAGGTTCCTGACCTGATTGGTGGAGTATTTCCTGCGGATCTTTTCGGTAATGCCGTTGCGGATCTTTTCCTTGATGGTGGTCTTGGCTTTTTGCCATGCATCCTTAATGCCCACGGAATAGCGTTCGCAGGCAAAGCCGGATATATATTTTGGCTCATAGGCCACGTTGTTTTCGGTATTGAAGGGCTCTATACCGGAGAGTATGCCCGCGTCATACTTGTTGGTGCCTATGACCAGCTCGTCGTCTATGTCCATCTGGAAAGTGCCTCTGGTCTTATGCCAGGTGGTCTCCTTGTTGCCGTCCTTGTCCTGTTCTTCCTCTCCGTATTCGGCCGTGTAGTCCGAATCGGTCTGGGTATCAAAGGTCCAGTAAGGCAGGTATATTCCTTTGAACTGGCGGGCGTGGGCGCCGGACTTGCAGGCGTTGGGACAGAAAAGCAGAGAACCGATCCACTTTCTGAAGTTTTCATCGGCAGTCTTCTGGTCCAGTTTGAAGGGCACTATACCCCCGGGAGCAATGGAAGTCTGATCAGACGCTTCCATGATCTGATTGGAGCCGCAGTAAGGGCACTCTCCGGCTATCTGCATAGCGTCATATATCATTTCGCCGCCGCAGGACTTGCACACCACGGTTTTTGTGGCTACACCCCAGTCGCAATTGGCAGTATGCTCCGCATCATCAAAGTCTTGCTCCTCCGCTCTTTTGGGCTTGTGGTCTCCGTCATTATCAGGCGCAGCTATATCCTCTTTGTAGTCGCAATACGGACATTTCATGCCGCCACTGGAAGGATCATAATCCATTACCCCTCCGCACTGCGGGCATTTTTTATCGGTGCTTTCGTTGGTGGATACTACATTTGAATCAAATTCGTCAGCCATAGCTCGCTCCTACTTGATATCGTTATCGTCAAATACATCCCCGCACTCGGGGCAGAACTTGGGAGGATTTGAAGTATCTTTGGGTTCCCAGCCGCATTTGTCACACTTGTAAACGGGAGCGCCCTTTGGCTTGGGAGCGCCGCAATCTGCGCAGAATTTTCCCTTGTTGACAGCTCCGCAAGCGCAGGTCCAGCCCACCTGCTCCTCGGGCTTGGGTTTGCCGCAGTTGGCGCAGAACTTACCCGTATTCTCGGTGCCGCAGCTGCACTTCCAGCTGCCGGCGGGAGCAGGCTTGGGCTTTCCGCAGGAAGCGCAGAACTTGCCCGTATTGGAGGTACCGCATTCGCAGGTCCAGGCAGGGGCCTGCATGCCGCCGGCGTTCTGCTGCATCTGATTTTGCTGCTGTTGCTGCTGAAGCTGCATCTGCATCTGCTGCATCTGCATTTGCATTTCGTTTACCTGAGCGTTGGCAGAAGCCTGATTAGTCATATTCATGCCGGCAAAAGCCATAAACGCTCCGCCCTGACCTTCGTTTCTGGCTGCATCCTGCATAGCGGAAGCAGTGGCTACGCCGTGAAGACCCGCTCTCAGACTGGGGTCCGCATTGGCTCTGGCTCTCTGGAGCTGCTTGAGCTCTGCTTCATCCTCTTCGGTGGCTCTCAGGGAATTGATACCCATGGATACGATAGTGATGCCTCTGAGCTTGGACCACTTTTCAGACAGCAGATTGTTGAGTATATCCGCCAGCTCCATGGCGTGGAGAGGGATGTCCGTATAGTCCATGCCCTTCGAAGCAAACTGGCCAAAGGCGGGCATCAGCCCCGCGATGAGCTCGGATCTGAGCTGACTGTCTATATTGCTTCTGCGATACTCGTCTTCCACGTTGCCGCAGACGTTGGTGTAGAACAGAATGGGATCCACGATCCTGTAGGAGTATTCCCCGTTGCATTTGAGACTCATAGCCAGCTTTATGCCCACGTATTCGTCCACGAACTTGTAGGTGATGGGGTTCACGGTGCCGTATTTGTTGCCCATGATCTCCTTGGTGTTGAAATAATAGACCCTCTGATCGTTGCCGGGGCTGCCGCCGAAGGTAAAACGCTTGCCGATGTTCTTGAAGGTCTCCTTGATGCTGGTCCCCAGATCTCCCGTGAAAATACTGGGCTCAGAAGACGTGTCATATACGAAGGTGCCGGGTTCGGCGCAGACCTCGACTATCTTGCCCTGCTCGACTATGATCATACACTGTCCGTCGGCTACGGCGATGGCAGAGCCGTTGGAGATGATGTTGTTTTCGCCGTGCCTGTTGGTAGAGCGGCCGCTGATACGCTTCTGGCCCTTTTGGACCAGAACGTCGGCCTCCATGGCTTCACAGTAAAAGTATTCTTTCCACTGATCGGAAAGAACGCCGCCTGCCGCGCCTACGATAGCTTTGATTAATCCCATTTTGTTCTCCTCAAATTTGGTATGTGATAGATTGTATATGTACTGTTTTTCGTTTAGCCTGCTGCTTCAAACTTTCTGTATTTGATCTCCTTGGGCAGGTCGATGGTGCCGTCCTTGCCGTTGAATACAGGCCTGAATTTGAAGGTCTTCTTGTCCGCTGTGATCACCTTTATCTCCATGTCGGCCACAGTCTCTCCTTTGCCGGCAAAGAGGATGATGGGCTTGCCGGAAAAGCTCTTGATGAGCGCTCCCGTCTGTCCCTTGTCGTTCACCTGATATATCTCCACTTTGGTATCCCTGTATCTGGGGATCAGGGTGAAGGTCCAGTCTCCCTTCAGCAAAGTCTCAAAGGGGCCGGTGAATTCCTCTCTGGCTATCTGCTCAAAATAAGAAGGCAGCTTGTCCTTGTCCGGCCAGTAATAATCGCCGGCAGGGCCGTAGTCGGTGAGCACCGCAGCGGTAGCCGGATCATACTCCACGTAGGACGACACATTGATATAGTCGGGACAGGTGTTGCGATATCTCTCGGGGACATCGCCGGGCTCACCCAGCATGAGCAGCTTGCCGTCCTTGCTGTCGGCCTCAATATAAAAGTCCAGCATGCTCGCGTAGGTGTTTCTGTTGGCGCCGGTCTCCCTGAAGGGGCATTCCACAGTCATCCAGTCCTCGCCCAAAAAGTTGATGCGGGCGTTCTTGATGTCCCAGACCACCTTTGCGTCCCTTGAGGGCTTGTCAAAGGCCCGGTTCTTCTCGGGGATGAACTCTTCCAGGAATTTCACCAGATCCTTGGGGCGTCTGGCAGGGTCCATGCTGCCCACGGTGGGACTGGAGGCGAGCTTCCAGGCGCCGTCCTCCCATTCTATGTCCATAAAGCTGTCGCTGTAGGGGTCCATGGGCACGTCTTCGTTGTCGGCATTGACGTTGGGATTGAAGGTCCTCATCTTCAGGACTGCCTTGCCCTTGGACTGCTCCGCTATCTCCAGAGTATCCACGTCCCAGCTCATAAACTTTATGTCCTGATTCTCGTAGGTGTTGATACGGGAATACAGGCCGCCCTCATAATCCTTGTACTGGGGATAAACGTTGAGGGCGTAGTCCGCGAACACGCTGCTGGCAGCCCTTTTGGTCATGATCTTTTCCACAGCCTTTTTCAGGTCTGCCACGGACTTGTATTTGTCGCTCTTAACAGGCAAAAAGGGGAAAGGCGATGCGGCGGCATAGTTTTCCCCGTCAACGCATTCCAGACCAAAGTAGAAAATGTCTATTATTTCCCTGGATGCCTTTATGAGCGAAGCGGCTTCCTTTTTTGCCTGCTCCACAGTGAGTGACTCAGGCGCTTCCGCAGCCATAGCCAGCATGCTGCATAAACAAAGAAATACAACGAGTGCCGTGTTCTTCATAACGATGCTCCTTTTGATTATTTATCCCTTTTAGGATGGTTTCCGGTAATGCCCCGGGCAAATTTCTTGGTACAGGACCATATGGTCGTCAGGACCCCCAGGTCCTTGGCTCTCACTATCCTGGCTTCGCGGATCTTGGCCAGAAAATCTCCGGGCCCCGTAAAATCATCTATCTCCATTATAGCAGATCCGATGGCTTTTACATAATGGGCGTCCGAGCCTATCACGCCTGTCTTGCTGATGCTTTTGGCATACCACAAGGCCTTTTTGTTGCTGCGCCGGAGCAGCATCTTGGAGTTGAATATCTCTACCATGTCCACTCTGCGGCTGATCTTGGCCAGAGTTGCAGGCCTCAGATGAAAAGGTCTGATGATGTCAAAGGGGTGCGGCAAGAGCACCAGACCGTCCTGCTCCTTGATCCTGTCTATGGTCTCCTCTATGGAGAGCATGGGCTCTATGCGCCGGGACAAAAACAGTCCGATGATCTCCCCCTGTCTCGTCTTGATCTCTTCGCCTATGATCACAATGAGATCCCTCGCCAGCTCCCTGAGACGCAGGGCGCCGGCGATCTCGTTGTGGTCGCATATAGCGATAGCGCCGATATCGTGCTCCTTGCAGTAGTCGTATATGTCCTGCAAGGGGCTCTCGGAGCAGGGCGAATAATCGCTGTGAACGTGGAGAGCCAGTCTCATAGAGAGCAGTCCTTTCGAAAACAGTCTCCCGGCAGACATACGCAAGGAGAGCCCGGCGCCGCAGAGGCTGTCATATCCTTAAACAGATCCTTCATATAAATATTGCTCCCGAAGGGTATATGTCGAGCCCTTCGAAGATTGAATCTACACTTTGATTATAGCACATCTGGATGTCAATAGATACAGACAATGGGCTTGTCATTCAAAACGCAGCTCCAGGGTCATCCCGTCGGAGCCGGCCACAGTGGACGAAAAGACACCTCGGGCATTGTCCAGGTATTCTGCCGGCTCCCTGATCATCTGGGAAAAATGAGTCAGACACAGCTTCCCGACCCCGGCGGCAAGAGCTGTCTCGGCAGCGTCGGCAAAGGTCATGTGGCCCCGTTCCCCCGCGATGTCCTTTTGGTCGTTGCTGCCATAGGTGGCGTCGCATATGAGCAGATCGGCTCCGGCCGAGTGGGTCTCCAGGGCCCTGCAGCGAGCCGTATCGCCGGAATACACCACCCTGATGCCCCTGCGGGGTCCGCCCAGCACGTCATCGGGAGTGACGGTCCTGCCGTTTATGCGCACCGAAGAGCCCTGCTGCAGCAGCTTTCTTGCGGTGACCGGGACCCCCAGCCTGTCTGCTGCCTCCGGCGAGAGCCTTCTCTGCCGTCTGAGCTCAAACACATAGCCGCAGGAGCAGCATCCGTGTCTGGTGCCAAAGGAGGAGAGAAAAGCCTGACGGGGCCAGCGCTCGTCAAGCGCCGACAGAGAGACGGGCTCCGAGACGTCGCACTGCAGTATGTCAAAATCGGTGATACCTGCAGCCTTGATGAGCGGAGCGGCGTATTTTCTGAAGCCGGCAGGTCCGGTCACCCGGAGAGGCTCGGTCCTGCCCATGGCGCTCATGGTCTGGAGCAATCCGGGCAATCCAAATATATGGTCTCCGTGATAATGGGTCAGGGCGATGACGTCTATCTTCAGGGGGCTGACTCCCGACCTCATGGCGGCAGTCTGCGTCCCCTCTCCGCAGTCAAATAGGATGTGCACCCCTTCCGATGCGAGGACGGCAGAGCTGAGGGCTCTTTTGGGCGCAGGCATCTGAGCGCCTGTCCCTAAAAGCGTGACCCGGACCATGACCTGCTACCTGCGCTTCGAAGCGGGCTTCTCCAGAAGCTGCAGCATTTCTCTGTGGAGCCTGATATAGGTATCGTCGTCCGTCAGATAGCCCTTTCTGTCGACCACACTCTTTTTGAGCTTAAGCACCTCGAAGGGGTCGGCCTTGTATTTGTCTTCCAGCATAGTGAGCAGGTCAAATTCCTCCACTCCGTCGCGATAGTTGTCCAGACGCAGCGAAGGATATGGCAAGCTACTCCTGTCCTTTGAGGGATAAAACAGAGAGCCGTCTCCGTTGCCATAGGGAAAGGTCTCTGTGGTTTCCCAGGGGTCCACCACCCAGAAATCGGTCCCCCAATAGAGATATCCCTGAGCCTTGTATTTTTTCAGCCACCATCCCAGAGCCCTGTGGCTGGTGCCGTAATTGTCGATCTTCCAGTTGTCGGGATATTCGAACACTCTGTTGGATATACAGGTATAGGCCCAGTATTCTCCCTTGTTCTCTCTCACCTTGTCTCCTATCTCCGGCACGAACACGCCTATGTCGGCCACTATCACGTCGGCATGACCTATAAAGGGCTCCTGTTCATGATAATTGTAGGTGTGTATGATGCGGAGACCCGGTCCCTCTCTGTGTACCCATTCGCACAGCTTGATGATCTGGTCCTGCTTGTCGGGGCTGGGCTCGTCGTATATATACAGATAAAATCTGTCCAGCCAGCCCCTCTCTTTCAGATGAGAAGCGAGCAGCCCCAGACGGGTCCTGAGATAATCCTTGTCTCCGATAGCGTCGATAGAATCGGCCCACCCCGTAAAGTAGCCGCAAAACTGAGTCATCCCCAGCCTGAACCAATAGTCCACGTCCGCGTCAAACCGTCTCCAGTCCGCCACGGTCCGCCCCTTGCTGTCTGTGGAAAACACACTGCCAAAATCCAGCATGCCTTCGGAATTGTGCTGCTGGCAGCATATCCTGTACTTCAGATGCAGCTTGGTAAAGGCCTTGAAATGCTCGTCGGTCCATTGGTCGTAATAGGCGCTGTTGTTGGCCATGTTTCTGGTGACGAAGATCTGCCGGAGATAGCTCTGAGGCAGCAGTGTGACGTCATATACCCTCAGGGACACCTGGAGTCTGGTGGGCTTTTCATCCTGCGGAGATACGGTAATGGAGCCCTTGTAATCTCCGGGCTCCGCATCTCTGGGGACCGAGACCGTAAACAGACAGGTGACGTTCTTGTCTTTGGCCACGTCAAAGGGCTCGTTGGGCAGGATGGGGTCCGGATAAAAGCCGGGGGTCTCAAAGCCTCCCGAGCCGGGAGTGGGATTCTTTACCTCTACGTATCCCAGAGGATGTATCTCCGGATAGATGTAGCGGCCCTGTTTGTCCCTCAGGGGCTCAAAATCCAGCCTGACTCCCGAAAGGTCCCGGGTATTGGCGGTCACCAGCAGAGAGACGCTTTCGCTCTCGCCTCTGGCCGCGTCCATTCTGATGATCGCGCTCTTTTTTGTCTTTGGCGCCTGATCGTTCCGCAGCTTCAGGGTAGAGGGCATGGTGTACACGCTGTAAGCTTCTTTATGGGAGGCAGAAAAATAGCTGATGCCGTCTTCGATGGCCCGGGGAACGTACTGCATGTTCCTGACAGCATTTTCTTTTTCGGGAGAAGCAGGCCCCGTAAGTACAGTATAGAGCTCTTCCAGCCGGGCCTGCCCTGCGGCGCACCATTCACCCTTTTTGCCTCTGATCTTTTTCAGAGCCTCCTCACACTCCCGGGTCATGGTCCGGGATGCCAGCGTAAGGGTCAGGTCGTCTATGGCGTCGGCGAGACAGATGTGACTAATCCACAGCTCGCGGGCATCCTCAGGCTCCTTGTAATATACGTCCAGCAGACACACCTGTGTGATGTCTATGGAGGTGATAAGGCTTGTCTCTATGACGCACAGGGTATAATCGTGAGGCTTCAGCGGCACCTGATAATTGGCTCTTTTTCCGCTGGTGTCATCGATACGCAGCAGCGCAAAGGTCACGTCGGAGGGGTTGTACACCAGAGCGTAAAGATACTTGAAGGCGGAAAAGTCCGTCTGGTCAAAATATCCGTCTCCCAGCGTGGTGATCAGACTGGGGTATCTATCTTCACCTTCCCTGAACATGGGATAGGTCACCTTGACAAAGCTCATGCCGTCCCGTTCTTCCATAGAACCCGTTGCGCCGTAGCCGGAGGGATTGGTGGCCAGGACGGACAGATTGTGGACGTCAAAGCAGTACGCGACAGGACATATGATCAATAATAAGGCGATAAACAGAATGGGTCTCATAAGTATTTCCGTACCTAGACCTGCTCGGACGAGCAGATCACATCTCCTTTGCTATCCTTATGGCCGCTTCCGCTGGCGAAGCAGCCCTGGTGATAGGTCTGCCGATCACCAGATAGTCGGCTCCCGCCTTTATGGCGTCAGCGGGGGTCATGACTCTCTTCTGGTCGCCCGTTTCGCTGCCGGCAGGCCTCACTCCGGGAGTGACGATGAGAAAGTCATTTCCGCAGGCCTTGCGGATGTGGGTGATCTCCATGGGCGACGCGACAACGCCGTCCAGTCCCGCTTCCCGGGCCAGCAGCGCCAGCCGGACCACAGCCTCCGCCGGCTCCCCTTCCATACCCAGCTCGCTGTTGAGAATGGCCTTGTCTATGCTGGTCAGGATAGTGACTGCTATGACCAGAGGACGAGGAATGCCCAGCCGGTCCGCCTCTTCATAAGCGGCCTTTTTGGCCGCTTCCATCATGATCCTGCCGCCGAGAGCGTGCACGTTGAACATCCACACGTTCCGGGCTGCGGCGCCGCGGGAAGCGCCGGCGACCGTGTTGGGGATATCCAGGAACTTGCAATCATAAAATATCTTGTCCGCGCCTGCCTCTTTGACCGCGTCAAAGATACCGAAGCCGCAATTGTTGAGGACCTCCAGTCCTATCTTAAAGGCTCCCACGTGGTCTTTGAGCTCGGTGACAAGCCTTACGGCCTGCTCGGTGGTATTGACGTCAAGGGGTATGATGATCTTGTTTTTCATAAGAGCTCCGTTTTGCTGTATTCATAACACAAATGACTGATGGGACACACCTCGCACTTCGGCTTTCTGGCAGAGCATACCGCTCTGCCGTGAAACACCAGCACGTGGTTGAAGGCGGTGTAGTATTTCTCCGGCAGTATGTCCCTCAGGTCAAATTCTATCTTATCAGGCTGGGTGTTTTTGGTGAGACCCAGCTTGCCGGTGATCCTCTTTACGTGAGTGTCCACTACCACCGAGGGTATGCCAAAGCAGTCTCCCAGCACCAGATTGGCCGTTTTTCTCCCTATGCCCGACAGCGAAAGCAGATCCTCCATATTGTCCGGGACGGACCCTCCGTGATCGGCCAATATTCCCTGAGCGCACTCAATGATATGCCTGGCCTTGTTCCTGTAAAAGCCGGTGGACCGGACCAGCTCGCAGAGCTCCTCAAAATCCGCCTCCGCAAAAGCTCGCACGTCCGGATACCTGTCAAACAGGGCCGGAGTGACCATGTTCACTCTCTCATCGGTGCACTGGGCAGCAAGAATGGTGGCTACCACCAGCTGAAAAGGGTCCCTGAAGTCCAGAGAACAGCATGCATCGGGATAGACGTCCAGCAGGATGCGTACTATCTCCCCCGCCCTTTCGGACTTTTGCTCCTTGGTTTCGTGCGCAAAGTCGTACATACCTTTACTCCTTGCCTATAGGCTCTTTTTGCATATAGAGTCTGACAGCCTTTACCACGTCGGATGCTATCTTGTTTCTGTAATCCTCACTGAAGAGAAAGGTCCTGTCATAATCGTTGTTGATAAAGGCCGCTTCCAGCAATATGCCCGGAACGCCGCCGGCATTGGCCGCCCGCAGCACGCCAAAGCCCGACTGATACATACGGGTGTCGGACCGGACCTTTCTGTCCGTGAGCTCATTGTTTTGGGCCAGAAAGCCGTGAAACAGGGTGCCGAAATACTTGGACAGGGTAAAGTCCTTGTGATAATAGGTCTCTACGCCGGTCCCCGTATTCGGAGTGCCGCAGGAATTGATGTGAAAGCTGATAAAGAGATCCGAGGAGCGATCCACAGCATATTTGCCTCTGTCGGCAAGAGACATATCTGTGTCATCGGTCCTGGTCATATACACGGTCACACCCAGCTTTCTGAGCTCTTCGGCAGCCTTCAGGGCGTTCAGGAGATTGAGATCCTTTTCCAGAGTCCCGCCGTAAGTGGCGCCGGTTTCGGGACCGCCGTGGCCCGGGTCAATGGTAATGACAGCCTCCTCCAGAGGCTTTATGACGGGTGGAGCAAACACCAGCTTCAGGTCATTTCCCTTTTCCACAAAATAGGGCTCGCGTATATACCGGGACTCTACGGTGATGACCTCGGGCCCGGTCACCCCTGCCGACAGCGTACCGGCAGAACGGATCGGCTTTTCGGGCAGGAGACCCGACTCCAGAGTCAGAGTGTATATCCCCGTATAGACGTCGCAGGTCACAGAAGGACCGGTGAGGGCGCCGCCTTTGAGAGTCAGCTCGGAGGAGCCGTCTTTATTATCAGTCAGCTTCACTGACCTTACCTTGCGCACCACCTTTTGATCAAAATCTGTCAGGCTGACCCTTATCGTCCTGTCGTTGCCACGGGAAGTGAAAGGAGCTGCCGGACCAAACGAGAGATCGCAGTCTATAGTGAGCCGGGAGCCCTTTTGAGACTTGCTCATGCGGCTGATGATATTCTTTTCTGTGTCATATACGCACTCTGCGTCGTCCGGGAGCGCATTATCTATGACTACAGTCAATTTGCTGCCGGTGGCCCGCAGGGAATATGGGGACAGAAATGCGAGATCTATCTCCAGCAAGTCGTCTGTCACCATTATCCCTGTGACAGTGTTCACAAATTCCAGTCTGCCCCGGCTATGCACAGCCTTTGCTCCGAGAGCCTTTTCGGCAAAAGCAGCCGTCACCACCAAAGAGCCGTCTATCTCGGTGGTCTCCGCCACACTTTCTCCCATGGTCAGAGTGCTGCCTTCGAGACTCGTCTCCAGCCGGAGATAGTCAAAAAGGGTGACCGGCACGAAGTATTCACCGGCTTCTTTTTTTGCCTTCAGACCGGTATATTTGCCTGCCACGTACAGGTCGGCGCTTTCCGCCGCATACAAGCAGCCGGCCAGCAGTATGAGAACTGTGATGATGGTGATCTTCATGACGTAATTACTCCCTTGCATGGTTTACGGGTCTCGCTTCAAAATATCTGGTGACTGCCGTCAGGACGTCCTCGGCGATCTTTTGTCTGTAATCAGGTGAGGTCAGGAGAGCTCTGTCTCTGGAATTATTGATAAATCCCATCTCCACCAGTATGCCGGGGACGCCTCCCGCGTTGGCGGCCCTCAGCACCCCGAGACCCGAAGAATAGAGAGCAGTATCCGAATGGAGCTTGCGATTCAAGAGAGAGTTGTTCTTCACGAATTCGCTGTGAAACAGCTCGCCGAAATATTTGGACAGGGTATAATCCTTGTGATAATAAGTCTCGATCCCTGTCCCGGTATCGGTGCCTTTGCAGGAATTGCAGTGAAAGCTGATCATCAGATCCGAATCCTTTTTGATGGCAAATGCGCCTCTGTCCTTCAGGGAGAGAGTGGAGTCGTCGGTACGGGTCATATGCACGTTCACGCCCTTCTCCGCCAGGGCTCTGGCTACCTCTCCGGCGGCCAGCAGATTCAGATCCTTTTCGAAAAAGCTGCCGTAAATGGCGCCCTTGTCGGTCCCCCCGTGCCCGGCGTCAATGGTGACCGTCACATCCGAAAGCTTTTTGACCAGTGGGGCATAAAACACTATGACCGTATCCTTTGACTCGGGCCGGACCTCCACGTCCCTGATGTATTCGGAAGCCACCAGGAGAGTCTGGTTGTTGAGTACGCTGACCCTGAGGCCGTTGTCCGACGCCACTCCCTTGTAGGTGATCTTGCAGTTTTTGACGGAGACGGTGTACTGGCCCTTGTGTATGTCGCAGGACACTACCGGGTGAGTAAAGGCGCCGTTTTTCAGCACCAGCTCGCAGCTGCCGTCGTATTTGGGATGCAGCTCCACCTTTGAGATTTCGGGCAGAGTGGTGGTGCCGAAGACCTTCAGGTCATAGCGGATGATATTTTCTTTGCGGTGATATTTGGCGCTGTTGGGCACCTTGCCCAGCAGGTCGAACACCACTCTGGTCGTATTGGCCTCGGGAGTCCCGAACCGAACGCCGGATATGCGGGGATTGTCCACTGTGTAATCCGTATTCTCCGGAGACTTTTTGAGTGAGTCAAAATCGAATATCAATCGGTTGTCATATACAAATACGGTGTAAGGGCAGGGAAAAGCCAGGTCCAATTCCAGCAAGTCGTCTGTGATCTCTATGTTGCGGATCTTGTTTACAAAATTGATGCTGGAGGAGATGCTGGTCTCCACGACATCGCAGCCGGTGGCGTCGGCTATCTCATTGACGT
This sequence comes from Abditibacteriota bacterium, assembly GCA_017552965.1. Taxonomy (NCBI): domain Bacteria; kingdom Pseudomonadati; phylum Abditibacteriota; species Abditibacteriota bacterium. The sequence continues at coordinate 107,049 of JAFZNQ010000009.1, forward strand.
TGATGAGATACACGTCCATCATCTTCACGCAGCTGATGACGGACTCGGTGCCCATTATCCTGATGTTGCCCTGGCCCATCTGTTCGTAATCAAGCCCCAGATGGTTGAATATATCGGGGGATACCAGCACGTCCCTGCCCTGCTTGACAGCCATGGCGCAGGTCACTGCTTTTCCGTCCACCTTGACGTTGTATTTCGTATCCTTTGCAGACACTGCTGCGGAGGACAGCAGAGCCATGCAGATGATCGGAAGTATATAATATACGATATTGCGCAATGTCATTCGTTTCCTTTCTTGTATTCAAAATAGCTTTCCAGGACTGCCTTTGCCACGGGAGCGGCAGACCCGGACCCGCTGGCGCCTCTCTCCACTATGCAGGCTATGGCTATTTTCGGATCTTCGCACGGGGCATAACACACGAACCATCCGTGAGCAGGCCCGCCTGCGGCCTGAGCCGAGCCGGTCTTGCCTGCAATGCGGACCCCGGGTATGGCTGCAGCCTTGCCGGTGCCGCTGGCCACAGTCCTTTCCATTGCCTTTGCTATTTGCCCCAGGACTTCCCGGGAAGCGGACACCGAACCTTTTATCTCCTGCTTTGCCTCAAAAATGACAGAGCCCGTGGAGTCGGTGATGCGATCCAGGAGATAAGGTCTGCAGAGAGAGCCGCCGTTGGCTATGCAGCCTATGGCGCAGGCCATTTGCAGCGGCGAAGCCAGCACGTCGCCCTGTCCGATGGACACGTTGAGGGTATCGCCCTTCATCCACTTTCTGTGGGCATGCTCCTCCAGCCATTCGGGATCGGGCACAAGGCCTGTCCTGCCGCCTTTGGAGGGCTCTTCGGGCAGGTCTATCCCGGTGGATATGCCCAAGCCGAACTCACGGGAGGTCTCGCATATCTTGTCTATGCCCAGCCTGACGGACTCGGCGTAAAACCATACGTCGCAGGATTCGCTGACTGCCTTGTAAAAATCCACCCGGCCATGGCTGGTCCAGCACCCCTTTCTGTAGCTGCCCAGTCTGTAATAGCCGGGGCAGGACACAGTGGTGTGTACCGATGCGGCCTTGTTTTGCAATATGCCGGCAGATATCACCGGCTTGAAGGTGGAGCCCGGAGGATACACACTGGCAGCCGCTCTGTTTATGAGCGGATGCTGCTTGTCATCCACCAGCTGTTTCCAGTCCGAGCGCTTCAGGCCTCTCACGAAAATATTGGGATCAAAATCAGGTCTGGACACCATGGCCAGCACCCTGCCTGTTGATGGTTCTATGGCAGCCAGGGCCCCGGTCTTGCCTTCGAGAGCCTCCCAGGCAGCCTTTTGAAGACGGGAATCCACCGTCAGATGAAGGGTATTGCCGGGGACAGATCGCTGCTGTCCCAGATCCTTTACCACTCTGCCCGCCGCATTGACCTCGATCCTCTGACCTCCGTCAAGGCCCTTCAGCTGATCCTCATAGTATTTTTCCAGGCCGAATACGCCTACGTAATCGCCCATCCGGTATTGCTTGCCCTGCTCCCGCGCCAGCTTCAGGCTCTCGCCGCTGATCTCTCTGAGATAGCCGGTGAGATGCGAAAAGTACCGGCCCCGGGGGTAATACCGGACAAAATCGTTTTCTATGACCACTCCGTCAAAGAGCATACGGTGCTCGCCCAGTGTGACTATGGTGGAAAAAGGCACGTCCACCGCTATCCTGACAGGCGCTCCCACCGGCAGTGACGAGTTGTTGACTATCTCGTGATAATCATCGATGCTGATCCCCAGTATATGACAAAACTCCGAGAGCTCCCGGGGCTTATCTTTGAATTTTTCGGGAATGGCGGAGATGATAAACAGCTTTTTGCTCTGAGCGATGGGAATACCTCTCGAGTCCACTATATTGCCTCTGGGGGCTTTGGTCCGTATGATCCTGATACGGTTGTTGTTGGCAGCCTCCAGCAGCATGCGCCCTTCCTTGATCTGCAGATACCACAGCCTGAAGCCCAGGGCTGCAACTGCTACCGCGAAGATAAAAGCCAGCCAGTAAATACGGGACCTTATCTCAAAAGGCTGAGCGTCATAGGTGTTTCTCATAGATGGATCTTCCGGACTGCAAAGAGCGCTGCGGCGAGACACAGGAATACGATGGCCATATAGCCCCACTCCCTGCGGGACAGGCTGAACTCCCTGAAGTTGGCCAGAAGTACCGCCAGACATACAGGCACCAGAGCGGGCAGATACGGCAGAAGGCCGGTGAGTATGAGCAGCATCCCCGCATAGAGAAATGCAAATATCATCCAAAAGTTCTTCCGTCCGGCAAAGCCAAAGCGGAACACGCAGGCAAACACCATGGCCGGAAATATAAAATCACCGGCTCCTATGGTGCTGATGACACTGAATTTGCCCATACCTGCGGCAGGCAGAGAGCTGCTGACTGCGCCGATAGCGGCGGGTGCCTTGTTTATCACGCTGTGCACAAAGCCGGAAGACACTGTCCACACGTCTATGATGGCGCAGCACAGCATAATGGGCACCAGCAGGTTCTTTTCCCTGACCACAAAGGACAGGAAATAGCCGAAAGCCATGGACAGAGTTACTATGAACACGCTGTACACGCCCATATGGGGAGCGCGTATGTTGTTGATGTTCTCCGCCAGAAGCCTCAGCTGCTTGATATAGGTGGTATCGGGAGGCCAGGTCTTTACGTGGCTGTGTATCATCATCAGTATGGCCAGCATACCCAAAAGCCCTGCAAAAAAGAAGACGATATACACCCACAGAGCAAAGCGCTGCTCGATAAGCTTGTACACAAAGGCAAACTGCAGCAGCATGGTCACAAAGGCAGAAGAGAGCGTGACGAACAGGAACACCGCAGCTGCTGCCTTTTTTCCTGCAGCATCACTCACGAGAGCGCACAATCGGTCCACTCTCATGAGCGGCAGCAGATACCAGCACGCCAAAAAGGCCGCAACGCACACAAGGCTCACCACCCAGGGCGTTCCGGCTGCTTTTGCCAGCGCGCTCTTAACGGCTTTCATCACAGAGAGCGTCAAATCTGTCGAAGACTTCCGACGGCACCTCGGCATCCGGCTCGACGCGGCCGATGTTCTCGGAGCGCCTGATGATCTCTCTGGCTTCCCAGACGTCCTTTACGGCTCCCGAGGAAATGGCCTGGACCATGATGTTGCCTATGACCGTGCCTTCGGCAGGCCCGGTCACCACTGTCCTCTGACAGGCATTGGCAGTGAGGCCCGACAGGATCACGTTTTTGATACCGCCGCCCACCATATGGATGCGCTTTATCTTCTGTCCGGTGATCTCCTCCAGATTCAGGATCACCTGCCTGTAAGCAAGAGCCAGGGAATCGTTGACGCAGCGAATGATCTCTCCCACAGTCTGAGGCACGTATTGACCGGTCCTGCGGCAGAAGTCCTGTATCTTGGCGGGCATATTGCCTGCGGACACGAATTCCTGCTGGTTGGGGTCGATCAGGCTTCTGAAGCCGGGACACTCCGCCGCCTGCTGAGTCATATCCCCATAGGATATGTCCTTGCCTTCGGCCAGCCAGAATCTCCGGCATTCCTGCACTATCCACAAGCCTGTGATGTTTTTGAGGAACCTGATGGTATTGTAGGCTCCGCCTTCGTTGGTGTAATTGCAGCGGGCCGAATCGGCATTGACCACCGGGCCCGGGAGCTCCATACCCACCAGAGACCAGGTCCCGCAGCTGATAAAAGCCGCATCGGAGGATTCAAAGGGCACCGCCACTACGGCTGAAGCAGTGTCATGCTCCGGCACCGAAAAGACGGGGATGTCATAGGAGACTCCCATTTCGGCCTTGATATCCTCGGTGACACAGCCCAGGAGGGAGCCGGTATCATTGATCTCGGGCAGTATGCGAGTGGGGACTCCGGCCAGTTCGGCTATATCCGTCGCCCAGGTCTTGTCGTATACGTTGAGCATCTGAGAGGTAGAGGCTATGGAATACTCGGTCTTTTTGACGCCGGTGATCCAGTAGTTCAGGATGTCGGGCACCATGAGCAGAGTCTCTGCGTTTTCCAAAGCCGCCGGATTGTCTCTGCCGGCCACATACAGCTGAAACAGAGTGTTGATATCCATGCTCTGGATGCCGACTCTCTGAAACACTGCGTCTCTGTCCATCTTTTCGGCATAAAAACGGTCGGATGCTCCTACAAAGGATTCGTCCCTGTACTGACAGGGCAAAAAGCACAGCTCACCGTCAGAGTCCAGCAGGCCGTAATCCACTCCCCAGGTATCGATGCCGATGCCCGCAATGGGAGTACGGGCGGCCTCGGCAGCCTTTCGGAGACCGATCTTGATCTCCTTGAAAAGGCTGTAGAGCATCCATTTCTTTTTGCCGTTGATGACTATATAGTCGTTGAGGAACCTGTGGGCCTCTTTTACGGACAGCCTGCCCTCGGAGAGCTCTCCCAGAAACACTCTGCCGCTCTCGGCCCCCAGATCCACTGCAGCAAATGTCATAGTGTCCATCAGTGTCTTTCTCCCGCCACCTTGTTCTGATACCGGACGGCGTCATCGATCCATGCGTCACCCGTGGGGACGTTGTTTGACAGACAGAAGTAATCCCATACTGCGCTCCAGGGGCGGCATCTGGATTCGGTAAGACGGGCCAGTCTCTCGAAATAGGCTCCCTTGTTTTCCAGCTCCTTCAGGACGGAGACGGGCTGCAAAAGCCCCAGAAGCAGAGCCTTCTGAGCGTCACGCAGGCCCATGATCATGGCGCCGGTGCGATTGATGGAGCCGTCAAAATAGTCCAGACCGATGTTGAAATGATCCGTGCCGAGACGCACCACCTGCTCCATGATATTCCGCAGGGTATCGTCCAGAATGGTCACGTGGTCCGAATCCCAGCGGACAGGTCTGGAGATATGCAGCATGATCTCGTCCATAAAGCACAGGACGGAGCTGAATTTGTCGCTGATGTCTTCCGTGGGATGAAAATGTCCGGAATCGTAGCATATCATGGTCCCGGGATGGGTCATGCAATAAGGAGTATAGAACTCGTTGGAGCCCACGGTATAGCTTTCGACTCCCACGCCGAAGAGCTTGATCTCCAGAGAGTCAGCCAGCTCCGAACCGCTGTATTTGACCGACAGTATGTCATCCAGAGAATTCTTGAGGATCTCTCTGTGGGCCTTTCTGTCAATGGGTATGTCCTTGTAGCCGTCGGGGATCCAGATGTTGTTTACCACCCTCTTGCCGGTCTTTTTGCCCAGCCAGGCTCCTATCTTTCTGGAGCGCTTGGCGTGATCGATCCAGAAGCTCCTTATCTTGTCGTCCTTGCTGGACAGGGTAAAGTTGTCCGCAGCCAGAGGATGAGAGAAAAATGTGCCGTTGAAATCCAGACCGAAATCCTTGCTGTTGGCCCAATCGGCCCAGTAGGCAAAATGCTCGGGCTCTACCTGATCTCTGTCCACCTTTTTTCCCTTGAAGTCTCCGTAGATGGCGTGGAGGTCCAGCCTGTGCTTGCCGGCCACCTTGCTAAAGCTGAAGTCCAGGTCTTCCGTGACCTCTTCGATATTTCGGGCCTTGCCGGGGTTTGAGCCGGTGACGGCTATGCCGCCGGTGATCTCGCCGCCTCCCTCAAAGCCGGCCACGTCGTCAGACTGCCAGATGTGCAGGGAAATGGGTATGCTGCCCAGAATATCTATAGCCTTGTCGGTGTCGACGCCGGCCTCGGCATAAACTTCCTTTGCCAATTCGTAGGAAGCGATTATCTGCTTGTCGTTCATAATGAGTACCTCGTTAATAAATACACTTATATTATATCACAAAACAAAATGAGAACAAAATCACGTCCATAGACGGCACACCTGTCAGCCGAGAGTCAGCTTTTTGAGACAGCCGCCTTCCATGACCTTGATAAGGGGCACCTTTGAATTGGAGATCAGGTTTTTGATCACCAGATTGTCTATATTGGAATAGACCTTGATGTATTCGCTCTTGCCTTCAAAATCCTCTTCGTTGATATAGAGGCCGTCAATGTAGATATTGCCTATATCCGACGGGTGGCGCACTATGTCGCTGCCGTCGTCAAGACCTATGTCCATCAGTGAATAATGTTTGGTGTGGGCGTGCCAGAACACGTTCTTGATGACCAGATTCTCCACCTTGCCCCCTACCCTGAACAGCATATTGTTTACGTAGTCGTAGGTGGGCTTCTCGTGATCCACGAACACGTTCTCTATATACACCGAGCCTATATTGCCCTGAGCTTCCCTGTACCAGGGATTGATGTAAAAGCCGTAGCTGTTGTAGGTGCCTGTGACGTTTCTGATGGTGACTCTGTCCAGCCTGCCGGTGCCGCGGCTCAGCAGCCTGATGCCCTGATCCGAATTGTTCATCATGAGGCCGTCTATGATGACGTCGGTGATATCGCTCTTGCAGTCGTATTCGTCCGGAGTGATGGCTATGATATCATCCCCCGCCGTACCCTGTATGTTGCGCAGATTGAGAAAACGGCCCGGGCCTATGAAGTGGAGACCGTCCTGATTCTGATACGGCATATGATCCGGCAGGTCTATCTTGATGTTGTCCATGTTCACCCTTTCAAAGTTCACGCAGTGAAAGGCGTAGGTCCTCTGATTTCTGAAGACCACGTCCTTGAGGGTGAGATCCCTGATGCCTACGAATTCCATGGCCATCACGCCTCTCCTATAAGCCGGCAAAAACTCACTGGGCACAAAGGTCTCGCATATTGCCTCATGGGGCTCCTGAGTGTGATGGACCTGATTGCGGCAATTGTGATTGAAGGTGCCGCCAAGTATGGTCACGTTGGAGGTCTTGATCTTGACGGCGCTCTTGCCGGAATTGGTGATCAGAAAATTGTCGGCATGGTCTGCCAGATACAGACCGCAGGAGGCGTCGGGGCATTCTATGGTGGTATTGGAATGCACCGTGAGGCCGGTCGTCAGAGCGGCTCCGTCCAGAACCAGGTGGACTCTGCCATCCACCAGGGCCTTGTCCAGCAGGGCCTGCAGGGCGCGGGTGTCGTCAGTGCCCCCTCCCAGTATCACGTTGCTGTCCAGCCGGCAATAATCGCTGGCGTAATATTTGTTGTTTTCCATTGTGGGCTCCTCGAAAGCAGTGTTGCTATTCTTATTATAGTTAATCGGCGGCGATAAGTAAAGAGAAAAGGGCGGCACCGGGACCGCCCTCATATATCACAAGGGTCTGAATTCTATGATCAGACTGGAGCGCTTTTCGGGCAATTCGACCCGGATGCCGCTCATGAGCTCTTTGCCCGTGCGGATCGCAGTCTTCCTTTTGTAGGTCTCGTCGATAAAGGTCACCCTGTATGTGGTCCGTGGCTCCAGATCCACAAGCCTGATGGTTTTCACCGCTTCTTCATCCTCTGCTCTGCGAAATACAGCCACGCAGCCCCTGTTATTTTTGATAAGCTGATAAGCGAAGCCGACGGTTTCGGAGGGGCAAATGTCCGTCAGGGCTTTATACCGTCCATCCCAGAACGGAGCAAGACGCCTGACCTCCTTCATGGCATTTTCGGCAAGCATGGGCTCGTACTGGGGATTGGCCATATCGTAATCGACTATTATACCGCTTGTCATGGCCGAACGGACCTCATAGGCCTTTTCCCACCAGCAGGATGCCGTATGGAAAGGCAGATAAGTATGGAGACCGGCGTTTTCGTTCTGGTGTATCATAGCGGTCTGAGGACCGCCTGAGCAGCTGGTATCGCTCTGCCACATGGGCATAGCGCGGCTCATGGTCTCCAGATCGTTGCGCCTGCCGCCGGAAGCGCAATTGTCGATATAGAGCTCCGGAAAACGCTCCAAAAGCTCATCCCAGTATTTATACAAGCCGGTAATATACTTGTTTTCGGTGATCCCCTTCTGCCCCGCAGGGTCGGCCGCGCGCCAGAATTCAAGAGGATCCGCGTTGAAGTCCTGCCTGTAGCAGTCTATACCGTTTTCTTCTATAAAATCACCTATAGTCCGGGCAAGCCATTTGCGGGCTTCGTCGTTTCCCATGTTGAAGATCCTGTTGCGGTGATCGGGAGGGTTTTGCAGGATCCAGCCGGGTTTGTCCTTGGCGAAGGTGTAAGTGTCAGATTCTATATCTATCCGCTCGGGCTCAAACCATACGATGAACTTCATGCCGTGTTCATGGAGAACACGCGAGATATTCTTGAGGCCCTCAGGAAACCCCTCGCAGAAAGCGTAATTGCCAACACCCGTGGGAAAGCCGTCCCGGAACCAGCAGGCGTCGATCCAATAGGTGTTGTAGAGCCCGGTCTTTATGGTGCGGTCTATCATGGCAAGCTGGCCTTGTTCCGTGGCAATATTACTTCTCGTGGCTTCTCCCCAGAAATACCTGTCAAAGCACTGCATGGCAATGGGAACTCTGAAGCCTTTGCGTACAGCTGGGCTGTAATACTTCTTATGAAACTGCCTGAAACCGTTGGTGAGTTCATAACGGTCAGGCGAACCGAAATACAGTAGCGAGCGGGTGCTGCGTATCTCCTCGCCGGGCAAAAGATACATATCGCAGTCCTCCTGGCCGGCTTTAAGTACCACCGATCCGGGCAGTTTTTCAACAGTCAGGTCCCACTGCCCCGTCCATCCAATAGCGCCCACAAAGCCCTTGTCCTTGCCTGTAACGTCAAAATAGGGAAAGGCCGTAACCTGGCTGGATCGGCCATTCAGAGGCGAAAATGCCAGAATAGTTCCGTCAAACAAGGTCTTATTTACCGGCAGAAAATTTTGCTCGCTGCAATGATCTCCGGTGATGGAGTTGAATTCCGCTTTGCCGGATACAGGTATCTCTGTGTCCATTCCCAGCAAAGCTGTAATGCGTCCTGTTTTCCCGGATCCGGTATTTTTGATGTATAAAGTCCAGTCCAGGCTGTTCTCCGTTTTGGACTCGACCTTCAAAGTGACAAGAAGATTGTCAAACAGAGTCTTGCTGTACTCGTTTTTGCCGGTTTTGTCCAGGATGTCGATGGAAACGGGAACATACCTGCCGTCATAGACAAAGCTGGCTAATCTTTTGTTCTTAAGCATTTTTTCTCCTTACGGACTTTCGGCCCATGTCGCAGCCTATGAGACTGCGAAGATGATAAGCGGCAGGAATATGGCCGCATATTACATGTATCGGCTCTCCGGTTTTAAATTATATCTAAAAGTATTATATCACACCGGCCATCGAAGAATCTGCAACGGGCTCACTCTGTTTGTCTTTCCCCAAGATGGCGCCGGGGTGGTGTCGCGCCTTCGGTCATGCAGATCGACACCGGACATCCGGCGTCATATCAGCGGCAAAGCTCACCGGACACAAAAAAGACTGCGCTTTCGCGCAGTCTCTGCTGTCTACAAGTATTTGAAAAGCAGGTCCGTATAGGTGGGTATAGGCCAATAATCCAGATCTATCACCGCTTCTATCTTGTCGGACTCGATACGCATCTGCAGCATCAGAGGCCTCAGCCTGCCAAACACCGCATCTGCCTTTTCCACGTTGTTTTCGATGGCCTTTATCTCCGTGATCATATCGGACAGCCTGTTCACCCGTTCCGTAAGACTGTCTATGGAGTCCAGCATCAGCTGCAGAGTGTCCTTTATGGCCTTCGAGGGCTCAAAGCCCGCCTTTTTGATGGCAGTGATATCGCTGCCCAGGCTGCCGGAGTAGCTTATCACCGAAGGTATGATATCCCTGCTGATCATCTTCTTCATGGTCGATGCTTCCAGGATCACCGCCTTGATATATCTTTCCAGCAATATATCATATCTGGCCTGCAGCTCCACCTCGGAAAGGACCCCGTGCTTCAAAAAGAGTGCCTGTACCTCCGGAGCGATAAGCTCCTTCAGAGCCGAAGGGGTGGACACCAGATTCAGAAGGCCTCTCTTTTGCGCTTCTTCCACCCATTCCCGGGAATAATTGTCGCCATTGAATATGATGCGGCCGTTTTCCTTCAATGTCAGGGCTGCCAGGTCTCTGGCGGTCTGATGGATGTCTTTGGACTTTTCCAGCTTGTCGGCAAATTCGGACAGCACTTCTGCGATCATGGTGTTCAGGGCAAAATTGGGACCCGAGGTGGATTGAGCGGAGCCCACCATGCGGAACTCGAATTTGTTGCCGGTAAAGGCCATGGGAGACGTGCGGTTGCGGTCGTTGGTGTCCAGATACAGGGTCTGGATGCTCTGACTGAGCTCCAGAGCCTTGCGCTTGGACCTCTTGCCGGTCTTGCTCTTGATAAAGTCGGATATGGCATTCATGAGCGTGTCGCCCAGAAAGATGCTGATGATGGCCGGAGGAGCCTCGTTGCCTCCCAGTCTGTGGTCGTTCCCGGCGGTGGCGACGGTGGACCGCAAAAGCCCCTGATACTTGTCCACGGCTCTTAATACGGCGCAGATAAACACCATGAACCGGTCGTTCTCACTCATAGCGGAGCCCGGCGAAAACAGATTCTCGCCCGTATTGGTGATCAGCGAGTAGTTGTTGTGCTTGCCGGAACCATTGAGCCCCTTGAAGGGCTTCTCGTGCAGGAGACACATGAAGCCGTGCCGCTCGGCCACTCTTTTCAGGGTGTCCATGATGAGCTGGTTCTGGTCGGTGGCCACGTTCACCGAGCCGAAATATGGGGCTATCTCAAACTGAGCCGGAGCCACCTCGTTGTGCTGCGCGTTGACGCATACTCCCAGCTTCCAGAGCTCGGAGGAGATCTCGTTCATAAAGGTGGCTACGCTCTCCTTGATGCTCCCGTAATAATGGTCTTCCAGGTCATCCTGGCCCTTGGCTGACAGCTCTCCGAACAGGGTCCTGCCGCAGAGCTTCAGGTCCAGCCGTTTTTCCGCCAGCTCCAGAGGCACCAGAAAATATTCCTGCTCAGCTCCCATAGCCGGGACTACCCGGGCGGTCTCTTTGTCTCCCAGAGCCCGCAGCACTCTGAGGGCCTGCTTATTGAGAGCGTCGATGCTGCGGAGAAGAGGGGTCTTCTTGTCCAGTATCTCTCCGTTCTGAGAGCAAAAGGCGCAGGGGATATACAGAGATATCATGTCGCCGTTTTCCTTGACGAACATGGGACTGGACACGTCCCACACTGTGTAGCCTCTGGCTTCAAAGGTAGCTCTCAGACCTCCCGAAGGGAAGGACGATGCGTCCGACTCGCCTTTGATGAGCTGCTTGCCGCCGAATTCCGCAATGGCTCTGCCTCCGTCATCGGGAGTAATAAAGGCATTGTGCTTTTCGGCAGTCACTTCCGTCATAGGCTGAAACCAGTGACAATAATGAGTGGCTCCCTTGCTGATGGCCCAATCCTTTATGGCGGCCGCCACTATATCGGCGGTCTCCGGATCCAGTGACTCGCCGAGGTCCATGGCTCTTTTGACAGCGGCAAATACGTCCTGCGACAGACGCTCGCGCATCACGGATTCGCTGAACACATTGGTCCCGTACATTGCAAATGGATCTGTTTTCATATTACCTCCTACGTAATTACAGACCTATACAAGGCCCATACGGGCCTACAAGACTATCTTTTTGGCATCTCCTTCCAGCGGCACCCACTCGGTCTCCACCCGGTCGTCATACACCTTGTACAGCATAAAGCCTACAGGCAGTTTGCTCTGGGCGCAGCCCACCATGCTTCTGACGCATATATGGCGGGTGCCCTTGTAGGTGATGTCTGTCTCCCAATGGAGATGGCCTGCCAGCACGTATCCCACGTGATACTTTTCCAGCAGAGCGAGATACTTTTCCCTGAGGTCAGGCCTCACCGCATTGTAGGATTCCTCCTCGTCATAGCTCTCGGATATAAAGGGGATGTGGCACAGCACGAATATATGGTCATAGCCGCAGGTCCTGGAGCCCTCCAGATTGTTTTCCAGCCAGCGGCGCTGCCGCTCTTCATATTCGCCGCTGTTGCGGTATCTCTCCGTAGCGCAGGTATCCACGCACAGAAAGAGGGAATTGTTTTTGACGAATTTATAATAATCTCTGCCATAATCCGCATAATACTTCTGCAGACCGTTGGGATTGATGATGATGTCATGATTGCCGGCAGCGCAATAGAGAGGACACTTGAGACCCTCCGTCGCTTCTCTGAACTTTCCCACGTAGCGGGCGTCGTTGGGATAAGACACCATATCTCCGGAGCAAAAGACAAAGTCGGGCTGCATCTCATTGATCTTTTTTACAGCCTGCTTCAGCACGGTGTTGTCAAGAGATTCGGGAGTCCCCACCTCCACCTGCTTGATGGCAGCCAGCCACCCCATATGGGGGTCGGAAAGCTGGATGAAGGAAAAAGGCTTTGCCATAACTGCGCATGAACATATAAAAATAAAAACAGCAGCGATAAGTTTCATGATATACTCCTCACAACATTATTTCTTGCGGATCGTCCGAAAGAGGGAGCCACTCCGTTTCCACTCTGTCGTCGTAAACCTTATACAAACGGAAACCCTTGGGTAACTTATTCCAATTCGGGTCTGATACAAAGCTCTGGACAGCGATATGACGCGTGCCGTCATAAAGAATATCCGTTTCCCAGTGCAGATGGCCTGCGAGCACAAATTCCACGTTGTATTTTTTAAAGAGAGTCAGGTATTTCTCCCTGAGATCGGGTCTTACAGAGCTGTATGACTCTCCTTCGTCAAAGCTCCTTGCTATAAAAGGAACGTGGCACAAAACAAAGATATGGTCATAGCCGCAGGTTTTGGACCCCTCAAGATTGTTTTCCAGCCAGCGCCGTTGTTTTTTCTCGTAGGCATCGCAATTACGGTATCTTTCCGTAGCGCAGGTGTCCACACACAAAAACAGTGAATTGTTGTAAACAAACTTATAATAATCCCTGCCAAAATCCTCGTAATAATGCTTAAGGCCGTTTTCGGTAATAATAATATCATGATTTCCGGCTGCGCAGTACAAAGGCATCTCCAGATCTTTTACCGCTTCCTTGAATTTGGCGACATATCCCTCGTGATTGGCAAAGGAAACCATATCCCCCGAGCAATAAACAAAATCGGGTTTCATGGCATTGATCTTCTTCACGGCTGCTTTCAGCTCTGTATTGTCAAGAGACTCGGGAGCCCCCAATTCCACTCTCTTGATAGCTGCCAGCCAACCCATATGGGGGTCGGAAAGCTGGATGAAGGAAAAAGGCTTGCACACGGCTGCCACCGAGCACAATAAAACAGCGAAAATAGCGATGAGCTTCATAGTGATGCCTCACAAATTGATATTATTTACGTCTTCACCGAGAGTGATCCACCTCTCACTGATCCTGTCCGGATACACCCGAAACAGCCTGAAGCCGGCATATTCCAATCCTTCGGAGGGCTGGCACAGAGTGGTGCTGGTCAGGTGTCTGGTACCGCGGACCGTCACGTCAAACTCCTTGTGGGTATGCCCTGCCAGCACGTATTCCACTCCGTTTTCTTCCAGCAGGTCCAGATACGGGCCTCTGAATTCGGACAAGACGCTGAGGTTGTTGTCCTCTTCATCGGGAGCATACACCAAAAACGGCACGTGACATATCACGAAAATATGGTCATAGGACCTGCTGCGGGAGGCAGATAAAACCGCCTCAAACCATTCCAGACCCCTTTTGGCAAGATCCCTGTCGATGAAATACTTTTCCATGCAGCAGGTATTCAGATTGACAAACAGACTTCCGCCGTATTCGTAGGCGTCATTTTCCATGCCAAAGCTCTGCCTGTATATACCGATCTCATCGGGAGACATGAGAATGTCGTGATTGCCGCAGGTATAATGGGCGGGGCAGCAAAGCCCCGACACGCTCTCCTTGAATCTGTCGATGAGGAGCTGCTCTCTGGCAAAGCACACCATATCGCCGCAAAACACGGCAAGATCCGGCCGGAGGGCGTTGACCTGGGACACGCACCTCAGGAGATGAGTATTGTCCATACACGCCTCCGAGCCGAATGCTGCCTGCCTTACTGCGTACAGCCAGCCTATATGAACGTCGGATATCTGAACGAATGAAAAAGACCCGGGTTTCATAAAAAAGAAAATAGAGCCATCCGAAGACAGCTCTTATTTTTAGATTATTGTGACAGCTTTTCGTATTTGGCAATACGTTTGTTGATGTCTTCCTGGCTGGCTTTGAGAAGAGCGTCTGCCTTGTCCGGATTGACCTTCTTCAGCAGCTTGTAGCGGTTCTCGCCGAGAGCGTATTCTTCGAAGGTGCACTTGATGGGCTTCTTGTTGACCTTCAGAGGATTGACGCCCTCTGCCACTGCAGGATTGTAGCTGTAGAGCAGCCAGTGTCCGCAGTCGATAGCCTTCTGCTGCTCGGCAACGCCCTTGGTGTTGTTGATGCCGTGAGCGATACAGTGAGCGTAGGCTATGATGATGGAAGGACCGTCGTAGGCTTCGGCCTCGATCATGGTCTTGACCAGATGTGCGGGATCTGCCAGAGATACGGCTGCCACGTAGGCGGTACCATAGCTCATGCATATCATACCCAGATCCTTCTTGCCTGTCTTTTTGCCGGCGAAGGCAAACTTGGCGGTGGAGCCTCTGGGAGTGGATTTGGACATCTGTCCGCCCGTATTGGAATAGACCTCGGTGTCAAGGACCAGGATGTTGACGTTCTTGTCCGAAGCCACCACGTGATCCAGGCCGCCGTAGCCTATGTCGTAGGCCCAGCCGTCGCCGCCCAGGATCCATACGGACTTCTTGACCAGATAGTCGGCCAGGGATTCCAGCTGCTTGCAATCGGGGCAGGTGCCGGGAAGAGCAGCCTTCAGCTTGGCCACGCGCTCGCGCTGAGCGTCGATACCGGCCTTGTCGGACTGATCGGCGTTCTTGATCTCTTCGGCCAGCTTGGCGTCCACGACACCGGCTTCCACGGCCTTATCCAGATATTCAAGAGCCATCTCGTTGAATTTGTCGATGGTCAATCTGTAGCCCATACCGAACTCGGCGTTGTCCTCAAACAGGGAGTTGCACCATGCGGGACCTCTGCCTTCAGCGTTGGTGGTGTAGGGAGTGGTGGGCAGGTTGCCGCCGTAAATGGACGAACAGCCTGTAGCGTTGGCTATGACAGCCCTGTCACCGAAGAGCTGAGTGATGAGCTTCACGTAAGGAGTCTCGCCGCAGCCTGCGCAGGCGCCGGAGAACTCAAACAAGGGCTTCAGGAACTGAGAGCCGTTGACCGAGGAGCGATCGAAATACTTTTCGTCGGTCTCGGGGATGGACAGGAAGAAGTCGAAGTTGTCTCTCTCGGGCATTCTGAGAGGCTCCTGCTTCTGCATGGAGATGGCCTTTTCCTTGGCGGGACAGGCTTCCACGCAGGCGCCGCAGCCGGTACAATCCTCGGGAGCCACCTGTACGGTAAAGAACATGCCGGCATCCTTGAGAGCCTTGGGCATCTTGCAGGCGGCAGACTTGAAGGTGGCGGGAGCCTTTTCCAGCAGAGCGGGATCATAGGCCTTCTGCCTGATGGCAGCATGAGAGCACACCAGAGAACAGCGACCGCACTGGATACACTTCGCAGGATCCCAGACGGGGATGTTGACGGCGATATTTCTCTTTTCGTACTGAGTGGTCCCTACGGGGAAGGTACCGTCGGCGGGCATCTTGGACACGGGCAGGGTGTCGCCTTCGTTGGCCATGATGACAGCGGTAAAGTCCTTCACGAACTCGGGAGCGTCATCGGACACGGCAGCAGGCTTGTGCACCTTAGAGGTGACGGATGCGGGATAGTCCACCTTGTAGATGTTGGTGAGGGCTTCGTCCACTGCGGCGGTGTTCATATCCACCACGTTCTGTCCCTTCTTGCCGTAGGACTTGACTATAGCCTTCTTGATGGCTTCCACAGCCTTGTCTATCTCGATAATGCCGCTGATCTTGAAGAAGGCGGTCTGCATGATCACGTTGATGCGGGCGCCCAGACCCAGCTTTTCGGCAATGCTGATGGCGTCGATCACGTAGAAGTTGACCTTCTTGTCGATGATCTGCTGCTGGACTTCTATGGGAAGAGTGTCCCAGACCTCGTCGGCAGAATGGCTGGTGGTCAGCAGGAAGGTGCCGCCAACAGCTATATTCTTCAGCATATCGTACTTTTCGATAAAGGAAGGATTGTGGCAGGCCACGAAGTCGGCGGTAGTGATGAGATACTGGCTGCGGATCAGATCCTTGCCGAATCTCAGGTGGCTGGTGGTGATGGAGCCGGCCTTCTTCGAGTCATACACAAAGTAGCCCTGAGTATAGTTGTCGGTCAGGTCGCCTATGATCTTGATGGAGTTCTTGTTGGCGCCCACGGTACCGTCGGAGCCCAGACCGAAGAACATGGCCTGATACACCTTGTCGGAAGCGGTGTCAAAGGAAGGATCGTAGCTGATGGACTTGCCGGTGACGTCGTCATCGATACCCACGGCAAAGTTGTTCATGGGCTTGTCCTTCTTGAGCTCGTCATATACGCCCTTGATCATGGCGGGAGTGAACTCCTTGCTGCCCAGACCGTAGCGGCCGCCCACTATGACGGGCATCTCGGAGAATTTGTCACACTTGTCGCAGGCCACGGCATCCTTGAAGGCCGCCACAACGTCCAGATAGAGAGGCTCGCCGTAGGAGCCGGGCTCCTTGGTCCTGTCCAGAACAGCGATCTTCTTCACTGTCTTGGGGAGAGCCTTGATCATGTCGCAGGCGTAGAAGGGTCTGTAAAGATGGACCTTGAGCATGCCCACCTTCTCGCTCTTCATGTGCTCGATGGTCTCCTGGCAGGTCTCTGCGCCGGAGCCCATGATGATGATGACTCTGTCGGCGTCCTCGGCGCCCACGTATTCAAACAGATGATACTGTCTGCCCACTATCTTGGCAAACTTGTCCATCTCTTCCTGCACGATGGCAGGCACTGCCTGATAATACTTGTTGACGGTCTCGCGGCCCTGGAAATACACGTCGGGGTTCTGAGCGGTACCCTTGATGGTGGGATGATCGGGAGACAGGGCTCTCTTTCTGTGAGCGAGCACCAGATCGTCATCGATCATGGCTCTCATATCGTCGTATTCCAGCACTTCCACCTTCTGGACCTCATGACTGGTCCGGAAGCCGTCAAAGAAATGCAGGAAGGGTATCCTCGCTCTCAGAGTAGCGGCCTGAGCTATCAGAGCAAAGTCCATGGCTTCCTGTACGGAATTGGAGCAAAACATGGCAAAGCCAGTCTGACGGCAGGCCATCACGTCGGAGTGGTCGCCGAAGATCGAAAGACCCTGAGCTGCCAGAGCTCTTGCAGACACGTGAAAGACCGTGCTGGTAAGCTCGCCGGCGATCTTGTACATATTGGGTATCATCAGAAGAAGACCCTGGCTCGCGGTGAAGGTAGTGGTCAAAGCGCCGGTAGCAAGCGCGCCGTGAACAGCTCCGGAAGCGCCGCCTTCGCTCTGCATCTCGGTCACCGAAGGGATAGTCCCCCAGATATTTTTTTCTCCCTTGGCAGACTTTTCATCCGAATGCTCACCCATAGGAGAAGATGGAGTGATCGGGTAAATGGCGATCACTTCGTTTGTAGCATGCGCGACATGTGCAACGGCTTGGTTTCCGTCCATGCCAACCATCTTTCTTGCCATAAATTTAGACTCCTTGTAAGAAATAGCTTTGCAGCGTATATATCAAACAGCGTCTGCTGCTATCTGAATACCATATTATATTATAACACAACAGACAGGCAAAAAACCATACGGAGCCCCTTTAGGGCTCCATCTTTTGCATATATTATTTATCTGTGTCTTAATCTACGTTTATTTCTCTGCGCCACTCGATGGCCTTTATCATAGTGGCCTGATCGGCATAATCTATCTCGCCCCCCACGGGCATCCCGCTGCCGATGCGGGTCACCTTTACTCCCAGACCTTTCAGCTGACGGGCCAGATAAAGACTGGTGACGTCTCCCTCGGTGTTGGAGTTGAGAGCCATGATGACCTCCCTGAAGGTCCCCTCCTCCACTCTCTTGACCAGAGGCTTGATGTTGAGATCGTCGGGCAGCACGTTCTGACTGGGATTGATAAGGCCGCCCAGCACGTGATAAAGACCGTGATACTCGTGAGTGCGCTCCATGGTAATGATGTCCCTCGGATCTGACACCACGCACAAATAGTCAGTGTTCCGTTTGTGATCAGCGCACACGGAACAGATGTCCTCCTGGGAATAGTTGAAGCATATCCGGCATTTCCTGATCTCTTTTTTTGCGGATATGATGGCCGCAGCCAGCTCCTCGGCTTCCTCTTCGGGCATATTGAGGATAAAAAAGGCTATCCTCTCAGCCGACTTGGCGCCTACTCCGGGGAAGGCCTCCAGCCTGGATATCAGCCTGGCCAGGGGATTGGCATAATCCGAAAACATGCTACTTTTCCTCCGAATACATGCCCAGCTTTCTGAAGCGGGCAAGACGGTCAGAGATCAGCTCTTCTTCACTCATGGCAGACAGCCTGTCCATATGCCTGACGAGGCTCTCTCTGATATTTGCAGCAGCCTGCTCGGTATCTCTGTGGGCTCCGCCCAGAGGCTCAGGGATGATCTCTTCGATGATACCCAGCGAAAGAGCGCTGTCGGCGGTGATCTTCAGAGACTCGGCGGCTTCAGCAGCCTTGGCCTTGTCTCTCCACAGAATGGAAGCGCAGCCCTCGGGAGGGATCACGGAATAGATGGAGTTCTCCTGCATGAGCACCGTGTTGGCCACGGCGATGCCTATGGCGCCTCCGCTGCCTCCTTCTCCTATGACCACAGCGATGACGGGACAGGCAAGGACGCTCATATCCATCATGTTCCGGGCGATGGCTTCGCTGATGCCCCTGGCCTCGGAGCCCACGGTACAGTCGGCCGCGGGAGTGTCCACAAAGCAGATCACAGGTCTTTTGAATCTTTCGGCCAGACGCATCACCCGCATGGCCTTTCTGTAGCCCTCGGGCTTGGAGGAACCGAAGTTCCTGAACTGTCTGTCCTTCAGGTTGCGGCCCTTCTGATGGCCCACAAAAGCCGCCTGCCGGCCTCCGATGGAGCCGATGCCGCACACCATGGAGTTGTCGTCCTGATACAGACGGTCTCCGTGGAGCTCTGTGTATTCGTCAAATATGCTGCGAACATAATCCAGAGTATAGGGTCTTTTGGGATGTCTTGCAAGGAGCACTCTGTCCCAGGTGGACAGATGACTGAACACCTTCTTCAGAAGCTCGTCTCTCTGGGTCTGCAGAGTCCTGACGTCCTCGGAGTAATCGGCTCCCTGCTCTATGGAGAGCCTTTTGATCTCGTCTATCTGCCTGTCCAGCTCGCTGATAGGCTTTTCCAGCTCCAGAATATTCCACTGAGGCATCAGCGCACCTCCCCAAGGGCAAACATAAACACTCTTTCCAGTACCCCTTTCAGCTCTTTTCTCTGTATGATACCGTCTATCATGCCGTTCCTCAATTGGAACTCGGGAGTCTGAAAATCCTCCGGCTTGTCGTGCATGACCTGAGTATTCTCCGACACTCTGGCTCCGGCAAAACCTATGAGGGCTCCGGGCTCGGCAAAGATAAAGTCGCCCAGGGAAGCGTAGGAAGCGTGGACTCCGGCAGTGGTGGGGTCGGTCATGACCACCACGTAGGGCAGTCCGGCCCTGTGTATCTCGGCCACCGCTGCGGAGGTCTTGGCCATCTGCATCAGGCTCAGTATGCCCTCCTGCATCCTGGCGCCGCCGGAAGCCGTAAAGACCAGAGCCGGGATCCGCTTGTCAATGGCAGTCTCCAGACAACGGACTATCTTTTCGCCGGCCACGGACCCCATGGAGCCGCCCATAAAGGCAAAGTCGGATATGGCGCAGGACACCGCAAAGCCGTTTATCCTGCCGGTCCCGGTGGTGACCGAATCCCGCAGACCGGATTTCATGGCGCCCTTTTTCAGCTTGGACTCATATTCCGGAAAGTCCAGAGGATTGCCGGAAGAGAGCTCGGTGTTGGTCTCCTGCCAGGTGCCTTCGTCAAAGGTGGCCTGTATCCTTTCGGTGGCAGACAGCCTGAAATGATAGCTGCACTTCGGACACACCTTTTGATTTTTAAGGAGCTCCTTGGTAAAGAGTATCTCGTTGCAGGAGGGGCACTTGATCCATATGCCGTCGGGCAGCGAATCTATCTGCTTGCTTTTGTCGGGCCTGAGTCCGGATTTCAGGCTGCCGAACCAGTTCGCCATGCTATTCTCCCTCCTTGGCTTCCTTTTTGTCGAAGGCCTTGCCCAGCATTTCCACCAGAGAGGCCACGTCCTCCCAATCCTTGTGGTCCTCATACACGGAAAGCAGGACCCCGTAGGCCTGAGGATAAGCTTCCTGCAGGAAGAAATACTTGCCCAGGACCACCACGGCGTTGTCGTTGTTTTCTATGTCCACCAGATGAATGGTGGCCTTGCCCTCATCCATGGTGTTGGCGGTAATGGCTATGCACACGTCGGCGGCTGTCAGATCGCCCAGCTCTCTGTAAGCTGTAGCCTGATTCAGTCTGGCGTTGTAATCGCCGGGGTCAAACAGAAGGCAGACAGCATAAGAGTCCACTGCCTTTTGCCACTCATGGGCTATGATGGCATCTTCACCCTGCTTTTTTTCGTCGGACACGGAGCCCTTTGACACCACGTCCTTCACGTTCTGAGGGCTGTATTCCAGCAGACGGGCTTTGAGATCCATATCAAAAAGGGTCTTCGCGGTGGCGCAGATCTTTTCGTTGGTGATGCGGGTGTCGTATTTCAGCTCGGCATTCAGTGAGCCAAAGCCTTTCTTGCCCACCTTCTCATACAGGGCGTCGGTCAGCTCGCAGGCATACTGTATGTTGGCAGCGTCCAGCTTGCCGTTGTAGCTCTTGTCGGCCAGCATGACGCTGATGTCGGCAAAGTCCCACAGATTCACCTTGTCCCTGAGCTCCCGGGACTCGTCTTTCAGAGAGAATATCTGGTCGAAGAGCTTTTTCTGGGCAGGGGAATATTGGGAGAGCAGCTCGCTGGTCACCTTGTAAGCCATGCCTTCGGTATACCAGCGGCAGAACCAGGGAGAGGTCTTGGTGACGTTTTTCATGATGTCCGACACCATAGCCCTGACAGTGAGAGCAGGCGCTGCCTCCCCTACTCCGCAGGCTCCCGCCAGAGCGGAGACCAGCTGCTCCTTCTGAAACACGGTGCCGTCGCTTTTGATGATCACGGGCAAGCAGACGTTTTTCAGCAGCTCTTCCTGATAGTAGGGCTGGGCCGACATGATGATCTCGGCGCGCTCTGTCTTGTCTGAAAACATGTAGTTCACGTAGCCCTTCTGGAGGTTCTTTTCCTTGCGGGCGTCCGCCTCGGATATGAGCACTACTTTTGAAAGGGTCTTGGCGATGACCACGGAGTCGTTGTAATAGGTGTTCACCCAATGCCTTATCTCTGCGTCCTTTTCGGGACACCCCAGAAAGTCGCATATATCCTTCGACACCCTGGCGTAGGGCTTCAGTATGTTCATGGCCTGCTTTTCGTTGGCCAGGATCTCATTTAAGGCGTCTCCCAGGGCTTTTTCCACCTCTGGAACGTATTTCTTCAGATCATCCGGAGCTTCTATCTTGTAATCGGCCGACATGGCCGCCGTACACAGCATAAGGACTGTCACAACAGACAGGATATATTTCAGCATCACAGTCTCCTGATTTACACTTATTCATTAGTATCATACCACATTTCGGGAATATTATCAATGACCGAGGCCCCGGGGCCCCTCCCGCAGCTCACCGGCAAGCCGTAGTCTGCCTGACGCAAAAAAGCCCCGGGCCCATACGGGGCGCCGGGGCTGAAGATGCGACTGTCAGAATATAGCCACTTTGGTGTCGGCGTCAAAGGCGTGAGCCTTTTCCATGTCAAAGATGATCTTCATCACGGAGCCGTCCTTGGCCTGAGTCTCGGAGTCGATGGTGGCGGTGATATCGATGTTGCCTGCGTTCAGGTACATGACCACTATGTTGCCCATAGGCTCGGACACGTCCACCTTGACGGTGGCTGTATTGGTGTCTGTGGGCTTCACCAGTCCGTCCAGAGCGGCATCATATATATGCTCGGGGCGGATGCCGAATATGACTTTCTTGCCTGCGTAGCTCTCTACTGCGGCAGCCTTGTCGGCGGGCACCAGCAGCTTGAACTCATTGTTGATGTTGAAGAACACCTCGTCGCCGGTCTTCTCCACCTGAGCGTCGATGAAGTTCATGGCGGGAGTGCCTATAAAGCCGGCCACGAACACGTTGGCGGGGTTGTTGTAGATGTTGAGAGGCGTATCCAGCTGCTGCAGGATACCGTCATTCATAACGGCGATCCTGTCGCCCATGGTCATAGCCTCGGTCTGGTCGTGGGTAACGTAGATGGTGGTGATGCCCAGCTTTCTGTGGAGCTTGATGAGCTCGCTTCTCATGGAAACTCTCATCTTGGCGTCCAGGTTGGACAGGGGCTCGTCCATCAGGAATACCTTGGGCTCCCGGACGATGGCTCTGCCCAGAGCGACTCTCTGTCTCTGTCCGCCGGAGAGCTGCTTGGGCTTTCTCTGCAGATATTCGGACAGACCCAGGAACTCGGCAGTCTCTTCTACCTTGGCCTTGATCTTGGGCTTGGGCATTTTTCTCAGCTTCAGAGCGAAGGCCATGTTGTCAAACACGGACATATGGGGATACAGAGCATAGTTCTGGAACACCATGGCTATATCTCTGTCCTTGGGAGACACGTCGTTGACGATGCGGTCGCCGATGAGTATCTCGCCCTTGGTGATCTCTTCGAGACCGGCCAGCATCCTCAGACAGGTAGTCTTGCCGCAGCCGGAGGGGCCGACCAGCACCAAAAACTCCTTGTCGTTCACCTTGAGGTTAAAATCCTTGACGACCTTGACCTCTTTGTAATCCTTGAATACGTTCCTGAAGGTTACTTCAGCCATTTGAAACTCCTTGTCTTAAGCGCGTTTTCAATCCCGTTAAGACGCTACATATATATTTTTTAGTCAGGCTCAAAACGAAAGCCTCAAGTATATTATATCACATCCGGGGAGGCGGAAGAGCATTTTTTCAAATATTTTTCCGCAAAGAGCAGCCAGGCAGCCAGAATGACGAGAGAAAGAGCGGCCCACAGAGGCTGCACGATTCTGGGAGAATAACGCCACACCTCCTCGCCGGGCTTCGCTTCCGGGCTTTGGATCTTCACCCATCTGCCGCAGAGCCAGGCTCTCTCCCGGTCCCCGGATTTGATGGCCACTGTATAATTGTTCAGATATCTCATCTTCGGCGCCCGGGAGTTGGTTATGCGGTACACCCGGCAGCCGTCCACGATCTCAAGCAGGTCCAGCTCCTCCGACTCCAGTGGCGCCGCCGAAACGACTATGTCGCAGAGGTCCCCCAGGCCGGGAGCATATTTTTTGACGAACATAATATTGCCGTTTTCCGGCGGAGACGGATCCTCTTCCAGTATAGCGGTGAGCTTTTGTCTGTATGCATCAGAATACAGCGAATCATAGCCGCCGGCTTCCCTGATGCCGTAGAGCATGCACATATCCGGAGGCATCAGAGCGTCGGGGATCACCGTCAGGCTCCACCGGCTGTTGATAAAGGCGCATCTGGTATAGTCCAGGCTCCTGATATATGTGGCGAGCCTGGGTTCTTTTTGCAGGAAGGCCGTGTCCGTATAAGCAGGCTGAGGCATACCGAAGGAGAGCAGGTCCGCCGCTGCAAGAACAACAGCCGCTGCGGGAACTACGCGCTTGCTGCTGATATCCTTAAACAAAAGACATGCGAAGACAACGAGGGAGAGCAGAAATACGGCGGGCTTGCCCGCGGAGTCCCAAATGACCACGCTCGCCATGCTTTGGTCTATGAATTCTCCTGTCTTGCCCAGCCAGGCCGCCACAGAAAGCGCAAACAGCGCGGCCATAACTCCCAGAGAGCACAAAACCACAGCCTTCCTGCCCTCTTTCAGGCGCAGCAGGTCGTCCAGGCCGAAAGCGGCAAAAAGGCTCAGGAAAAAGATCACCGCAAACAGCAGCCGATTGGGTCCGCCCATGGAATTGAAGCCCGGGATCAGATAATACAATGGGTAATTGAGAGGGCTGCCGCAGGCCACCAGCAATACCAGAGCCAGAAGCGTCAGAAAAACGTACCTTTCGCTTTTTCTTGCCCGCAGGGTGCCTGCGATACCGCAGAAAGCCAGGAACAAGGGCAAGATGCCCAGATAAGCGCAGTATTCTATGTTGTCGGCTTCGGTAATAAAGTTGATCCTCAAGTCCGGCATAAACAGGGTCACGAGCCTTTCTCCATGCAGGCTGTTTGACACGTAACGGGCGTAGCCTTCGGCGCTCCTTTGGACGTTGCGGGTGCTTTCTCCGTACAGCTCCGATGAAGGCAGCAGCTGAAAAGCGGAGACAAACGCAAAACACAGGATGAAGGAAACCGTTACGAGAAGGCCTGAGAGCTCCCTTTTCCGGACGCCGGCGAGCAGATGCCACAGGACAAAAAACAGGGAGCAGCCGCATACGAACATGGCTATCTGCAGGTGCCCAGCCAGCACCGACAGACCCAGACAGGCCCCGCCCGCTGCGGCGTAATAAGCGCTGCGGCGGTCAAAGGCCAGGGCGGCAAAATAGAACACGGCGGGGAGCCAGTCAGCCGAATATACCAGCGTGGGCAGCTCCATCCAGGAGACCATGAAGCCCGAGAGTGAATAAGCCAGAGCCCCCAGAGCCGCAGCCATCCTGCCCGACCCGTATTTTATCAGCAGGAGCAGAGTAAAGACCTGCGCCGCATACAGATGCAGCAGCAGCAATATACCCAGTCCTCTGTCCGGCCCGAGTGGGACCAGCAGCAGATGCAGAGGATAATACACGGCGGACTGTCCGGTGCCGACAAAAGGAGTCCCCGACAATTCGTAGGGATTGTAGAGGGGCATCTCCCCCTTTTTGACGCAGTCGGCATAAAAATGCCTCCAGTTGTAGAACTGCAGCACTCCGTCTGCCATCAGCACGTTCCACTGCAGCCTTTCTCCGTTGTCGGACCAGGGACGCATTTGCCTCAGATAATCCCCGGGGACGGGAGTCTTGCCGCAAAACAGCGGCCGGTACAGGAAAGCGCAGTCTATGACTGCAAACAGGATAAGTATCAGGACGAGCTTGTCTTTACGCATTTAGACACCAAAAAAACGGGCCCTTGCGGACCCGACCGTTATATCTTGAAAAGTGAATCTGCCAGCTTTTGATTGACCTTGATGTTGGAATAGGTGGTAGTGCCCAGATACTTTTTCTTGCCGTTGTAGCCCATGTATTTGGTAGCCATAAAGTATCCCGGGGTCAGCTCGCGGTATTCTTTGTATTCAAACAGGTTCCTCAGCTCGCCGGCGCCGTTGTAGCGCTCTCTCTTCACCAGCTTGAGAGTGTCGGCGTCCACCCAGATGTTGTCATGTCTCTTGTCGTTGCCTCCGTAGATGGGATCCACCTTCAGCTTCACCACTCCTCCGGATTCGCTGACCACCGTGACCTTGTTGTCGGCCCATATGGACGAAGAGAGTATGCCCAGATCCAGACTGTTCTGTCTCTGGCCCGGATCGTTTTTCTTGTCACCCTTGACGTTGTATATACCGCCGGACATCTTGCGCATATAGCCGTTCTGGATCACCATCACGTTTATGCCCTGGAGCTTGCCCTGCACTCTGATCTTGTTGTGCTTCTTGTATTTGATGGTGCTGTTCTTCATGTTCAGCACTTCTTCGTATCTGTCGCCCAGGTCGTCGATGACGGTCTTGTCGCCTGTGACCTTGACACTGAGGGACACGTCCACAAAGGGAGTCTCCAGCTTTTTGACCTTTGCCAGCAGAGCATCCGAAGTCACTCCGTAACAGGAGCACACCGAAAACAGAAACACGCATATAAGCAGTATGGTTTTTTTCATGATTTGCCTCACTTGTCACCGTCGTCCGATCTCTCTTGGATCTCGAGAGTCATGATCTGACCCTCCCTGACCTCCAGCACCTTGATGATATAGCCTTCCACGCTGACGGACTCGCCGCCCTCGGGGATGTCCCCGTATTGCTCCAGCACCAGACCTGCCACGGAATTGTATTCGTCCGAAAGAGGCAGCGAGAGAGAGTACCTGTCGTTGGTCTCGTCTATGGAATCCGAAGCATCCACCACGATGGGGCCGCCGTCGGGAAACACCGGCTCCTCCCCTGTGTCGTCATTGTCCTTGTCGTATTCGTCGCCTATGTCGCCCACGATCTCTTCCAGCAGGTCTTCGACGGTGATGAGACCGCTGGTGCCGCCGTATTCATCGGTGACTATAGCCATGGGCTTGCTCTGCCTGCGAAACTCATCCAGGAGCTCGTGAGCTTCCTTTGTCTCCGGCACGAACAGCACCGGCTGCATGCATTTGTATATATCAAAAGGAGCATCCGTATCGATCACGAAGTCCAGCATGGACTTCGCGTGCACTATGCCCACTATATGATCTATATCCTCTTTGTAAATGGGGATGCGGGAATGGCCGGTCTCTCTGATGACCGTGATCAGCTCTTCGAGAGTGGTCTGGTCGGACACGCAATTCATTTCGTTGCGGGGGACCATGACTCTCCTGACCACGTTCTTGTTGAAATCTATGACAGAAGTCAGCATTTCCTTTTCGTCGGACTCGATATCCCTGATATCGTCGTCTGTGGTCTCCAGTATGATCTCCGTGCTGGTGTTCACCTTGTGCCTGATGGAATGCTTCCTGTCAAAACCCATAACTTCTGACAATCTGCCCGTAATAAATGTTCCCAGAGCCAGAGCGGGGCGGGAGAGGAACACTGTTACTGCCATAAGGGGAGACAGCCGTTTCAGGGCGGCCTCCGTCTTGTCGCCCATGGCGGCTTCGGGGACAAGGATGCCGAAGATAAACACGGCCAGCACAGCCGCGCCAATGAGGAGAACAGCGGCCGCAACCAGGCCCGGGACGGAAAAAGAATTACCGGTAAAAGAGAATACTATGCCGCCCAGCAGCGCAAACACCACCGCATCGCAGACACAACAGGCAAGCCTGCAGGACAGTATCTGCCTGCTGTCGGGCTCGTCGCTGTTCGGGAGCAGAGCCATAGCCGAAAATATGATCCTCGCCCAGCCGAACAGCAGGATCAAAAGCAGCATATACGCCAACTCATTGATAGACATAACAGACCTCAGAAGATGGGGGCTATGACCGTAAAGATCAAAAATGCGACCACAGTAGCGATGATGGCGCCCCAAATCACCTCGCTGACGGAATGGATGCCGCCTTCCACCCTTGACTGGGCCACCAGGCCCGCAAGGATAAGGGCTATCACGGTAACGGCGATCCTCTTTTCGATAAAGAACACGGTCCAGGCCAGAAAAAAGCCTATGGACGAATGAACGCTGATGACGCCTCCCCGCCAGATCTTGCCCTTGTTGCCGGCTACCTTGTACATGACTATCAGACTCATGAGGATAAAGAAGGCGAAGATGATCATGATGGTCAGCGAATGACTGTCATAATCAATGAGCTTTTCCAGCCTGCGGATCTTGCTGTGATTGAAGAGTATGATGGCGCCCAGAAGCACCGCGTTGATGCTGGCCACCAGCACGGCTCCCGCCGCTATATCCTTGGCAAATTTTGCCAGAGGGTGGTATTTCTGAGAGACCATATCCACCACGGCTTCCATGGCCGTATTGATCATCTCGGCAAAAATCACAAAGGCCACCGACAGTATGGCAAAACACACCTCTATATAGTTCAGCTTCAGCAGTATGCAGAGTATCCCCACTATGATGATGCACAGGAAGTGAAAACGCATGTGCTGCTGGGTCCGGAAGGCATGCTCGATGCCCTCCATCGCAAACTTGAAGCCTCTCGGCGAATTGTCTTTGTCTTCCATGTTATTTGTCCATATACCAATCGTCACAGGCTGCAGAGTCGCATCCCTCATCGGAGAGAAATTCCGCAAGGATCTGCTTGTGCAGCGCAAACATCCGCCGCCTGTCCTTTGGCTTCATATGATCGTAGCCCAGGAGATGGAGCGTCCCGTGACACAGGAGATGCAGCAGTTCCATATTGACGGAGTGCCCCAGCTCGGCAGCCTGACGGCGAGCCGTGTCCAGAGATATGACTATATCACCCAGGAGAGACCTGTCGGGGTCAAAATCAAAGGAGTCGTCCCCGGGGTCGTTGAGGGCAAAGGACAGCACGTCGGTGGCGCTGTCGACACCCCTGTAATCCCGGTTCAGATCCCGGATATAGCTATCGTCCTCCACCAGCACGTTGACCTCGGCCGTATCCGGCTGGTCATGCATTCTGAGTATTTTCTCCGTCAGCCGCTTCATCTGCCTTTTGTTCGTCAGCCTTCCGGAGCTCTCTATTCTGATTCTCAATTTCTGCCTCTTTTTTCTGCTCTTCCGGATAGCTGACCCGGGAATGGAGCATGTGGGTAAGAGTCCTGATTATGCTCAGCTTTACTATACCGATCTCATTCAGGGACAGGGGGCATTCGCTCAGCTGTCCGTCGGCCAGCTTGGAGGAAAACACCTGATTCACCAGAGCCTCCACTCTGGATATATTTGCCTCCTTCAGGCTGCGGGAAGCAGCCTCGCAGGAGTCGGCCAGCATCAGGATGGCTGCCTCTCTCGTCTGAGGCTTGGGTCCGGGATATCTGAACTGCCCCTCATATACCTCCAGATCTCCGTCATAACCGGCGGAGAACCGGTTGTAGAAAAAGCTGACTATGGTAGTGCCGTGATGCTGACGGATCAGATCCCTGACCACCTGAGGTATCTTGTATTTGGACGCTATGTCGATGCCGTTTTTCACGTGGGCCTGAATGACCATGGAGGACAGAGAAGGATTGAGATCGTTGTGGACGTTGTGACCGAACTGGTTCTCCGAATAATAGTCCGGCTGGACCAGCTTGCCTATATCGTGATAATAGGCCCCCACTCTCACCATCAGCGCGTCGGCTCCTATCTCGTTGGAAGCCAGCTCGCCTATATAAGCCACGGACACCGAATGGGCGTAGGTCCCCGGCGCCTCCAGGGAAAGCTGTCTCATGATGGGCAGATTGGTGTCCGCCAGCTCCACCAGTCTCATGGGGGTGGTGATGTCAAACAGCCGCTCCAGAACAGTGGAGATGAGCATAAACACGAAGGTGGACATGGGGATGATGAACACGGACCACATGACGTCCCTGGCTATCTGGCTCATGGGCTGCTCCACCAGCAGGTCGTATATGGTGATCTGCAGAAGGGTAGCAGCGGCAGCCACAAAGTATATGTTGATGATGTCGCTTCTGGTCCTGATACGTCTCAGGGAATAAATGGCGCAGATGCCGGTGACCAGAGTCACGGTGGTCACTCTGATATTGTCGCCCACCACAAAGCCCAGCAGCACGGACACCACCACCAGTATGATGGCGGCGCATTTGTGGTCCGACAGTACGAAGATGAGCATCACTGCGGCTATGAACCACATAGCCCCCAGAAAGCCCAGATACATCTGCGAAAAATAGTTCTCGAACATCTTGCCCGAGGCGTAAAATAAGAGGCAGCAGATGGTGAGCACTATGTTGATCAGCAGCACCTTTTTACGGTCGGTGGTGTGCTCCAGTCTGCTCATAACAAAGCTCACGGCGCCGAAGCAGATGCACATGAGGCAGAAGATATAGGCGAACTTTTTGAGCCTTCCCGTACCGGAATAGAGCCCCAGAGCCTTCAGGGATTCTATGGTGCCTTCGGTGACCCTCTGCTCACCGTCGATGACCTTGTCCCCCACTCTTATGGTCTTGTATATGGGCTTCACGCTGTTTTTGCGGTCGTTGGCCAGCTCCAGAGTCTTTTCTTCATTGTATATCCTGTTGGGCTTGACTACGCTCACCAGTATCTCATAGCATACGTCTGCCAGCTCGGGCTGCTTCGGGAACCTGTCGTTTACCAGCTTGCGGATCTCCTTGTAGGTCTCCTTCAGAAAATACAGGTTTTCCCGCACCTCGCCGGACATGACCAGAGTCCCTGTGACGAGCACGGCCTCCTTCACCTGATGAAAGGTGGAGTCCGGGACCGTCAGGAGAGTATATACGGTCTTGTCCGACAGCTGGCCGCCGGAGTATTTGAGTATATTCAGTCTGAGCCTGTCTATGACCTCGGTGGTGGGAGACACGTCATCGGTCCTCTCCGAGGCAATGGCAGTGAAGATCAGATTGATATTGGACACGGTGTCGGACTGGGCGTCCGGGACCGTGTCGTAGACTATCTCGTTGGCGCTGATCTGATTTTTGAGAAGGCTTTCGGAATAATGATCGCGGAAGGTGACGTTGGACTTGGCTATGATCTGCCTGTCCGACAGGTCACCGGCTTTCCAACTGATGGCCTCCGGCATGTAAAAATAATACATGACCAGCAGAGACACGCAAAAGGTCACCAGAGTGCTGATCACCTTTACCGAATCAATACTGCTTACCAGCCCCCTCAGGCGGCCGGATCCTTTTTTTCTGCGCTGCCGCAGCTTGAAAAAACCTGATTGTCCTATTTTCATAGCGCATCAAAAATAAATGACAGCAGAATAACTGCTGCCATATATGTCTTAATTGCTCCGCCTGTTCTTTCTCTTGCGGGCGGCTTCAGCCTTGCGACGCTTGTCGGACGGCTTTTCGTAGCGCTCGTGTTCCTTGGCTTCCTTTAAAATACCGGCCTGCTGAAGCACCTTCTTGAATCTCTTCAAGGCGTTGTCCAGGCTTTCGTTAGGTTTTACAGTTATTTGAGCCATGTTTCTTCCCCTCCCCCACAGACCGATTTTTCAAGGTCTTAAAAATAAAACCGGGTCAAAGGTCTGTAACAATGACCATTTCAATTATAATACATTCGGCAAGGCTTGTCAAGAGTCTCAGGGACAGCCCCGCGCTTCTAAGACTTTATCACCTTCCAGTACTGAAAATCAAAGGCGTCCACCTTTTCGAAAAGAGGGTCCTTGCCGTCGCACCTTTCCACGCAGGCCTCTCCGTCTCTGATGCCTATGAATATGTATTCCACTCCCCGGGGGCTCCTGACCCGGTCAAACCTTTTGAAGCCCATGCCCTCGGGGCCGGTGGAAGCCATGAGCTCCCTGCGCTCCGCCGCCGTATTTCTCCTCATGTCATTTCTCCTTTTCGATCTCGCAGATCACTTCGGCTTCTGCGCCGTTGACCGGGGTGATGCCCGAAGGCATCCTGCAGGTGACTGTTGACCTGACTGTGCGGGAGGCGCCGCCTATATCCACGGTGCCTGTCCTGATGACCTTCACGTCATTTATGAGCAGCAAAGGCCCTTCTGCCAGGAGTCTTTCGGGTCTGACCGTGACGCTCTTCAGGCGATAACCCCTGGCGGGAACGCCCGTGAGATCTGCCTCCAGAGCTATGTATTTGCGGGATATCTCTTCATCCAGCATAACGGTGACAGTCACTGCAGAGGGTGATATGACGATGTTTTTGAGCCTTTCGCCGTTTTTCGAGTAGGCCTTCAGGGCCACCCTTCCGGAAAACCCCTTGTCCCCCACTGCGGGGACCTCACCCTTTATCTCCGATACCAGCGCCATTTCCTTTTCGGAGCCGCTGACGGACACGGTGTTGTCCGAGACCATTTTGTCCCTGTAGATGTAGCCCACGGGCGGAGCCGAGGAAAAGAGGATGTTCACAGGCATATATACGCTGTTCATCCTGTTGATGCTGACCTCTACCCAGGAAGGATTGACCGAGACCTTCACCTTTTTCAGATTGACGTTGTCGATGGAGTATTTGACCTGCAGCCTTTTGCCCCGTACGAGAGAGTCCACGGACTCGCCGCTCAGGTCCACCCACAGCTTGATGGCGTCGGGCCTGATCCCGGATATGGTGCTCCGGGGGGCCTTCACGGTCACGGATATCTGGCTCACCGGCATATTGAGGTTGTAGCCGGACGGTATATTGACGGCCTCCACGGAGCCCGTATATATGATCTCTTCTTTGGGATTGTTGTTGGAGCTGACGTATGCCCAGAGAGCCAGGGCGATAACCAGAGCCAGCAGCTTGTAAAAAGGATCGTCTGTCACGAATTTCAGGAGCTTATTCATTGCGGTCCGACCTCCTGTTCATAAAGCTGATGAGGGGTCCCGCTTTGCCCGCATTGTCCTCTCTCAGGAGCTCCTTCAGCATGATGTCAGTCAGAGTGCGCTCGTTCAGATGTCTGGTCATGGAGCCGTTCTGGACCACGGATATGATGCCCGTCTCCTCGCTGACCACCACCACAAAAGCGTCCGTGATGTCTGTGATGCCCAGAGCAGCCTTGTGTCTGGTGTGTATCTGCGAAGAATAATTCTCGTTCCGGGTGAGAGGCAGGGTGCAGGAGGCCGCTACTATGCGCCCCTTTCTGATGATCAAAGCTCCGTCATGGAGAGGAGTGCCGAACCAGAAGATGGTCCTGATGAGCTCGTCGGTCACGGAAGCGTCCATCTTCAGGCCGTTTTCGATATAGCTGTCCAGAGAGTCGTTTCTCTCAAATACTATGAGGCAGCCCGTATTGGACTGGGACATGGTGCAGGCGGCGCGGACTATGTGCTGTATCACTTCTCTGGGGGCGCTGCTCACGGACCTGTGACCCCTGAAGCCCCTGCCCATGTTTTCCAGTATCAGGCGCATCTCCGGATAAAACAGCATGACGAGAGCCACCGGGGCCAATGGCATGAAGGAACGGACCAGAAAATTGACGGTGTTCAGCTTCAAGAGTTCCGTCAGATAGCTGACCGCTATGAATATGCCAATGCCCCACAGCACCTGCCACGCTCTGGACCTTTTGGATATGCATATGATCCAGTACACGGCGGCAAAGCATACGAAGACGTCAACGATGTTGAGGATAATGTTTGTTATCATAAATGTCTCCCGGGCGCCCCGGTCACTTTTTCTTTTCGGACACCTTGTTGTCGGTGACGATGATGACTATGTCGTCCTTGTCGTAAAAGCCGTGTTTTTTCGCTATGTATCTGAGACCCTTTTTGGACGAATAAAAGAGTATCTCGTTCTGGAGCTCCTTCTCCTTGTCCTCCATCTGAGAGAGTGTCTTTTTGGCCTCGGCATAGAGCCTCTTCTGCTCATTCATCTCCAGAACGGGTCTCCGGAGCACCAGGACAGCGGCCGCAATGACGACCAATACTATAAGGAACGTCACCAGACCGTTTTTGTTCTTTGCCTGATCCATCACAAGTCACCTCTCTTTGACAATTGATGCACATACACCGACAGCAGACCCGCGTCGGCGGGAGTAATGCCGGGCACTCTCAGGGCCTGCCCTATGGTGTCCGGACGTATCTTCATCAGTTTTTCCCTGCACTCCCGGGACAGGGAGACCAGCTGCTCATAATCGATGTCCGGGGGGATGCGGGTCCTTTCCAGATGAACGGACCTCTCGACCTGATCCATCTGGCGGCGGATATAGCCCTCGTATTTTATCATGAGCTCTATTTCCATAGCGGTACCGGGCTTGCAGCGCAGCTCTTCCCCCCGGGCGGCTATAATGTCGGCGTAAGTGATGTCCGGATGCTTCAGCAGCTCCGCCAGAGTGACGGCGCGGTCCTTCAGGGTCACCGAAAGAGACCTGAGGGCCTCATCTCCCGGCTTCAGGGACGTGGACTCCAGACGCCCGATCTCACTGTCGATGAACCGCTTTTTCTCGCAGAAGACGCACCATCTGTCGTCGGACACCAGACCCGCTTCCCGGCCCTTTGCCGTGAGCCTGAGGTCGGCGTTGTCCTGCCTCAGCAGGAGCCTGTATTCCGAACGGCTGGTGAGCAGCCTGTAGGGGTCATTGACCCCCTTGGTCACCAGGTCGTCTATCATGACGCCTATATAGCCCTCGTCCCGCCCCACGGTAAAGGGCTCTCTGCCCTCGGAACGCATGGCGCTGTTGATGCCCGCCACCAGACCCTGTCCAGCAGCCTCCTCGTATCCGGAGGTGCCGTTGATCTGACCGGCGAGAAAGAGCCCCTTTATCTTCTTGGTCTCCAAAGAGCGACAGAGCTCCGTGGGCTGTATAAAGTCATATTCGATGGCGTAGCCGGGCCTCAGTATCTCAGCATGCTCAAGTCCGGGGATGGTGTGGATGAATGCTTCCTGGACTTCCTCCGGCATGGAGCTGCTCATCCCCTGAAGATATATCTCGTCGCTGTCCGCCCCCTCCTGCTCCAGAAACACCTGATGATCGGTCCTCTGAGAGAACTTGACGTATTTGTCCTCTATGCTGGGACAGTATCTGGGGCCTACTCCGTCGATCATGCCCCCGTACATGGCAGAGCGGGAAAGATTGGCCATGATGATATCCCTTGTGGCGCTGTTGGTATAGGTGAGATAACAGTCAGCCAGATCCTCCTTGACCAGACCTTCGTTCATATAGGAAAAGGCTCCCGCGTCGGGCTCCGATGGCTGGACCTGGCATCTGGAATAATCTATGCTTCTCCTGTGCACTCTTGCCGGCGTCCCGGTCTTGAGCCTGCCCAGCCGGAAGCCCTGCTCCGTAAGGCTCTCGGACAGTCGGTCCGCAGCCATCTCGCCGGCGCGGCCCGAAGAAAAGCGGGTGCTGCCTATATGGATGAGACCCCTGAGAAAGGTGCCGGTGGTAAGTATCACGTTGTCGGCATAAAAGGCCACTCCGGTAGAGATGCGGACGCCCCGGGCATACCCGTCCTCTGTGAGCAGCTCTTCCACCAGGCCCTGACGCACCTGAAGATGGGGGGTGTTGAGCACCAGACGGGACATATAGGCTTCGTAGGCCCGCTTGTCTGCCTGGACCCGGAGCGCCCTGACTGCCGGTCCCTTGCCTGTGTTCAGCATACGGATATGGGTATAACAGGCGTCGGCGGCCAGAGCCATCTGCCCGCCGAGAGCATCTATCTCCCTGACCAGATGGCTTTTGGCAGGCCCCCCTATGCTGCAATTGCAGGGCATGTGTCCTATGTGCCACAGATTGATAGTCAGGAGCAGCGTCTCATGACCCAGTCGCGCCGAGGCGCAGGCCGCTTCTATGCCGGCATGCCCCGCTCCGACTACTATGGTATCATACTTCATTGACAGCCCCTGGAAAATAATATTATCACTATAAATTATACCAAAAATACGGCAGCCCTTTCAACATTCCCGGCGCCCTTATACAAACTAAAGAGTCCCGCTCTCCGGCGAAAAAATCCTTGTTGCAATATCACTCCGAATAAAGTATAATAAAGAAGGTATTTTTATTTTTCTAAGTCAAATGTCCCGAAGGTTTTTTTTAATGAACAAGATCATCAGCTCGGCCGACGAGAAGCTCACCTACATTTTTGATCTTGACGGAGTGGTTTACAGAGGCGTCACGCCTCAGCCTCACGCCCCGGAAAGCATCAACGAGCTGGGCAGGCTGGGACACTCGGTCTGGTATTTCACCAACAACGCGGCCCAGACAAGAACCTCCTATGTGGAAAAGCTGGCAGGCATGGGCATCACCGCCTCGGAAGACCGGGTCATGACCAGCGCCTACGCCACCGGTCTGTATATGTCCGACAACTATTCTCTGGAGGGCAAATCGGTGCTCTGCGTGGGTCACGAAGGCATCATAGACGAGATGCGCAGGCTGGGGCTTACATGCGGCACAGGCTCTGAGCTGAAAAAATACGATTTCGTGGTAGCCGGTATCAAAAGAGACATCACCTACAATGAGATATGGGCCGCCATGTATGCCATCAGGAACGGAGCGGTGTTTATCGCCACCAACACTGACAAGACCTTCCCCCTGGAAAAAGGCATGCTGGCTCCCGGCGGCGGCGTCATAGTCAACGCCATATCCACCGCCACCGACGTGGTGCCCTACGTATGCGGCAAGCCCAACACCTTTGCCATAGACAGGATCATGGCCATATCGGGCTCGGACAGAGAGCACACGGTCATGGTGGGCGACCGTCTGGACACCGACATAGCGGTAGCCAACAACGCCCGTATCACCTCGGCTCTGGTCATGGGAGGCGTCACCTCCAAAGAGGCTGCGCTGGCCGCCGAAGGCGTGGAAAAGCCGGATCACATCATAGAAGACCTGCGGGGGCTGCTGCCGTCATGACACCGGTCGCTCTGACTATCGCTTCCGTGGACAGCTCCTCCGGAGCCGGCGTCACCAGAGACCTCTCCGTATTCGGAGATCTGGGCGTTTACGGCATGAGCTGCACCTGCAACGTCACCAGCCAGAATTCCTGCGGAGTACACAGGATCTTTCGGGTGGCTCCGGCGATCATAGCCGATCAGATAGACTGCGCCCTGAAGGATGTGACTCCCGGGGCTGTGAAGATAGGCATGTTTTACTCCCTCAGAGCGGGAGCGATCATCGAGCAGAGGATCAAAAAATACGGTCTCCGCAACATAGTCCTGGACACTCCCAGGATCAGCAAGAATACTACGCCCATCATCACGGAGAGAGCTTTCAAATTTCTCAGGGCGCGCCTGCTGCCTCTGGCCGACGTGATCACCCCCAACGCGGAGGAGACGGAGGCCCTGACCGGCATGCATATCACCGACCTGTCGGGGAGCCGGGAGGCCTGCAGGGTCCTTTGTGACATGGGAGCAAAGAACGTCATCGTCAAGGGCGGACATCTGGACACGCCCACTGACATCCTCTACGACGGCAGGGACTATTATGAAGTCCCGGGAGAGCCCTGCGGCAGACGGGTCCACGGCACAGGCTGCACCTTTTCCGCCGCTCTGTGTGCCGGACTGGCCCTGGGCAAAAGCATGCCCGACGCCTTTGCCGACGCCAAAAGCTACGTCAACGAGCAGATAATCAGGTCCAAACGGTTTGGCAAAACCGATATATATTATTTCGTACAGGGAGAATAGTATGAACACAAAATACATTTTTGTTACCGGCGGCGTCGTTTCGTCAGTAGGTAAAGGTATTTGCACAGCGACCATGGGACGGCTGTTCAAAAGCCGCGGTCTGAAGGTATCGGTTCAGAAATTTGATCCGTATATCAACATAGACGCCGGCATGCTGACTCCCATACAACACGGCGAGATATTCATCACCGAGGACGGCGCCCAGGGCGATCTGGACCTGGGGCACTACGAAAGATTCGTGGACATCAACACCACCCTCCTTTCGGACATCACCACCGGCATCATATATGACAACGTGATCAAAAAAGAGAGACAGGGCGCCTACAAGGGCGGCACCGTGCAGGTCATCCCCCACATCACCAACGAGATCATAGAGACCCTGGTCAAGAACTCCGAGGAACAGGCGGCCGATATATCCATAGTGGAAATAGGCGGCACCGTAGGCGACATGGAAGGCCTGCCCTACCTGGAGGCCATCCGCCAGTTCAAAAAGAGGATCGGCTTTGACAACGTCATCAACGTGCACCTGACCCTCATTCCTTCCGTAGGCACCTGGAACGAGCTCAAGACCAAGCCCACTCAGCACTCCGTGATCAAGCTCAGAGAGCTGGGCATACAGCCCGACATTCTGGTATGCCGCACCAAATCCCCCATATCCTCCGACATGAAGGACAAGATATCCCTGTTCTGCGACGTGCCCAAGGAAGCCGTCATAGAATCCTGCGACGTTGACACCATCTACGAGATCCCTCTCATCTATGAAAAGGCAGGCGTGGCCGACTACATTTGTAAGAGATTCGGCATAGAAAAGAGACCTGCGGATCTCAAAAAATGGACCACCATGATCGACGCCATCAAGCATCCCAAAGAAAAATGCAACATAGCCATAGTAGGCAAATACGTGGAGAACGGCGACGCCTATCTGTCACTGGCCGAAGCCTGCAAGCACGGCGCAGTGGAATTGGGCAACGGCGTCAATATCCTGTGGGTGGACACGGCAGACTTTGCTTCCCATACCCCCGCAGAGCTCCTGAAGGATGCGGACGCCATCATAGTAGCCCCGGGCTTCGGAGAAAGAGGAGCCGAGGCCAAGATACAGGCGGTCCGTTACGCCAGGGAAAACAACATACCCTTCCTGGGCATAGCCTACGGCATGCAGCTTGCCGCGGTGGAGACAGCCCGGAACCTGTGCGGGCTGGACAAGGCCAACTCCATCGAGGTGGACAGCAAGACTCCTCATCCCATCGTGTGCGCCAGACCCTCTGTGTCCAAGTATGACAACTATGGCCCCTGCATGAGGCTGGGCTCCTTCCCCTGCAGACTGGAGGAGGGCTCTGTCATCAAGTCCATATACGGCAGCGAACTCATATATGAAAGACACAGGCACAGATACGATCTCAACAACAAATACAAGGCCGCTCTGGCCGAAGCAGGCATGCTGTGCACCGGCTTTTCGCCCGACAACACCATTGTCGAGGTCATCGAGCGCAGGGATCACCCCTTCTTTGTGGGCGTCAGCTACAATCCCGAATACAAGAGCAGACCCGACGTGCCCCATCCCCTGTTTTTGGCATTCATCAAAAAGGCCTTTGAATACAAGCACGGCAAACAATAAGACTCGCGCGATATCGAGCCCATAAGACGCATAATATGAAAATCAAGCTATTCCTTCTTTTATTGACAGCGGCTCTCCTCCTGGGGGGCTGCCGCAAGGACGCGGATCCCGTGTCCGACCTGTCGGTAGTGTGCTCCACCACGTCTCTGACCAGAGTGGCAAAGGCCCTGTCCGAAAACACTGCCATCAGTATCCATCAGGTAGTGCCGGACAACGTCAACATCCACACCTTCACTCTGTCCCAAAAGGACATGAAGAGCCTTCACGACGCCGATCTGGTGGTGATCTATTCCCCCGAGCTGGAATTCTGGGCATCCAAAGTCCCCTCGGGCAAGCTGCTGGTCATCAACAAGGACCTGCCGAACTTCGAGCCTATCTATATCGGCAAGGACACCGTGAACCCTCACACCTGGCTGGACCCCGTGTATGAAAGCGAGATCATCGATCTGATGGTCAGCAGGTTCTCCGTCATCAACCCCTCTGCCAAGGAAAGCTTCAGGGGCAAGGCAAAGAGACTGCAGGAAAACATACGCAAGCTGGACAAAAACATCCAGGCAGACGCATCGGCGGGCATGCTGAAGGACGTGTACGTGATATGCTCCCACCCGTCTCTGGCCTATTTCTTCAGACGCTACGGCATAGACAACGTGGACTATATCCAGACGGGAGAAGGCGAAGAGCCCTCCGTCAAGCATCTGAACCAGCTCATCACCAAGGCCAAAAACGCCAAGCGCTGCGTGGTCATATGCGAAGAGCAGTTCGACGACAAGGCCGCCGACACCATCATCAGAGAATCCCGGGCGCGCAAGGTGGAATTCAACCCTCAGACGCCCAACTATGACGACGATATGTGGCGTATGTTCATGAACCTGACAGACTGATGACACCTGCCCTTGAGATCCGCCGCGTTTCTTTCAGGAGAAACGGAGCCTACGTGCTGAAGGATATAGACTTTACCCTGGAAAAAGGAGCCTACGCCACCATCATCGGTCCCAACGGCGGCGGCAAGACCACCTTTATCAAGCTGATATGCGGTCTGCTGAAGCCCTGCGAAGGCTCCATAAAGGTGTTCGGCACAGAACCCGCCAGACAAAAGGTCTGCTACGTCCCCCAGACAAAGGATATAGACAGGACCATGCCCTTCAAGGTGAAGGACGTGATCCTTATGGGCCGCAAGCTGGGTCTCTTTGCAAGGACGGACTCCTCGGACGAAGACGCAGCCGTCAGGGCTGCCCGGGACGCGGGAGTAGAAGCCTTTCTCGACAGGCAGATGAAGGAGCTGTCGGGGGGCGAGCAGCAGAGAGTGCTTATAGCCCGGGCTCTGGCAACCGGCGGCGAGCTGCTGCTTCTGGACGAGCCCATCACCGGCATCGACCCCGGCGGCACGGCAGCTATACACAGGATACTGGAGGAGCTGAAATACAAGGGCAAGACCATAGTGTACGTGAGTCACGACCTGGGGCTCATCTCCGAGGTCACGGACACAGTGGCCTGTATCAACGTCCGGCTGTTTGCCCACGGCTCTCCCTCTGAGGTCATCACAGGTGAAAATCTGAAGGAGCTCTTTGGCACAGGGATGGCCTATCTGTATCACAGACTTGGCTACACTCTCGTGGGCGAGCACACCCACTCCGCAGGAGGTCCCGACTGATGGCGGAAGGCTTGTTTCAATACGAATACATGCGCTATGCCTTTGCCTGCGGAGCCATCATAGGCGTGCTGTGCGCCATCATAGGCGTCTACGTCATCCTCAGAGGCATGAGCTTTCTCGGGGTAGGCATCAGCCATTCCGCCATAGGAGGCACCGCCATAGGCGTAGCGGCAGGCATCCCCACGGAGCTGTCGGCCTTTGTCTATTGCATGCTGACCGTATGGATCATAGGGCTGCTGTCCTCCGAAAACCGCATGAAGCTGGATGCTGCCATCGGTGTGCTGTTTGCCTTTTCCCAGGCTCTGGGCATTTTTATCTTTTCCCTGACGCCCACCCTGCGCTCGGACCTGAACAGCTATCTCTTCGGCAGCATCGTGTCCGTGGACCTGCAGCAGCTGGTGCTGTCCGCCTGCGCTCTGTTGCTCATAGGAGCCGTGCTGATATGCGTGTACAGACCTCTCAATTCCATGATCTTTGACGCGGAGTTTGCCCAGGTATGCGGAGTCAGGGTCACCCTGCTCCACTACCTCCTGCTGCTCCTCACTGCCGTCTGCGTGGTGTGTTCCATGCAGATAGTGGGAGTCTTGCTGGTCTCCGCTCTCATAGTCATTCCCGCCTCGGCGGCCCGTCTGTTGTTCCGCACCATGAAGTCCCTGCTCTTCTCAAGCGCTCTGTTCGGCGCTCTTTCCTGCATACTTGGGCTGGTGATCAGCTATTACACTGACACGGCGCCGGGCCCGGTGATAGTGCTCTTTTCGGGCTTTATCTTTCTCGCCTGCTGGATGCTGAACCGCGCCCGACAAAAATAAACGGGGCTCCCGAAGGAGCCCCTCTTTTTTTGTCTGCTAACCCAGCTCTCTGCCCAAAGCAAAAGCCTTCAGGTTGATCTCCACGAACTTCGGCTTGACCAGAGCCTTGATGGCCTCCAGCCAGATCTCCTCCGGGATGTCGGTGTTCACCGACAAGGCTCCCAGCATTATCAGGTTCGCCACCTTGACGTTGCCCAGCTCCCCGGCCAGCTTCAGAGCGGGGATGATCTTGACGCGGCCAAAGGCGCTGTTGATCTTTTCGTCTATGGCCTCGGGCCATTCCTGCTGACCTGTGGACACGGTGATGGGTCTTATTTCCTGATCGTTCACGTAGCAAATGCCGTCCTCGCTCACCAGATGAGCGTATCTGAGGGCCTCCACCTTTTCAAAGGATATCAGCACGTCCGTGCCGCCGGTGGGCACCAGCGGAGAATACACCTTGTCGGCAATACGCACCTGGCTCATGACGGAGCCGCCGCGCTGGGCCATGCCGTGGACCTCGTTTTTCTTGACGTCCATTCCCGCCAGAAGGGCGGTCCTGCACAGTATTTCACTGGCCAGCAGCGTTCCCTGGCCGCCGACTCCCACGAGAGATATATTTACGGATTTCATTTGCTTTTCTCCTGTATAGCGCCGAATTTGCACAGCTGGCTGCACATGCCGCAGCCCGCGCACAATACGGGATCGATCTTTGCCTGATACCTGTTGCCGGTCTTTTCGCCTCTCAGGATAGCCTGACAGCCCAGCCCGATGCACATTCCGCAGGCCTTGCACTTGTCGGGATCCACAAAGTAGGTCTTGTTGTGCTTCACTCCCGTGAGCATGCAGGGATATTTGCTGATGATGACCGACAGTTCCGGCGCCTCGATCTCTTCTTTGATGGCGTCGATGGTCTCTTTGATATTGTAGGGATTGATGGTCCTTACCCGCTTTACTCCGATACCCTTGCACAGAGCCTCCAGGTCCACGGCGGAGGTAGGCTCGCCTCTCAGAGTGCTGCCGGTGCCCGGATTGTCCTGATGGCCGGTCATAGCGGTGATCCTGTTGTCGGAGATGATGATGGTCCCGTGGGACTTGTTGTACACCATATTCACCAGTCCGGTGATGCCGCTGTGGAAAAAGGTGCTGTCGCCTACGATACCCACCACGGGTCTGGTCTCGCCGCCCTTTTCAAAGCCGTGAGCGTTGGTGATGCCGCCGCCCATGCATATGATGGTGTCCAGAGCGTCAAGAGGCTTCATGAGCCCCAGAGAATAACAGCCTATATCACCGGTGACTATGCAGCCCAGCTTGTTCAGAGCATAAAACACGGGTCTGTGGCTGCAGCCGGGACACAGCACGGGAGGCCGTGCCGGCAGGTCCTGAGCCGGAGCCTTTCTCACAGGCGCGGCTGAGCCGGTGATCTCGGCATAGAAATCCGCCACGCGGTCGGGGTTCAATTCGCCTATCTTGAGCATATCGGAATGAGGAGCCAGACTGATGCCCATGGACAATATCTGCTCTTCCAGATACTTGTCCCCTTCCTCGATCACGTACAGCCTGTCCACCTTGCCGGCAAAAGCGGCGATCTTTTCCCGGGGGATAGGATTGGTAAAGCCCAGCTTCAGCACGCTGACCTGAGGCATGGCCTCCCTGACGTACTGATAGCTGACTCCGCTGGTGACGACGCCTATCCGGGTATCCCTGATCTCTTCGAAGTTGAAGGGGCTCTCCTCGGATATGGCCGCCAGCTTCTTCATTTTTTCCTCGAGCCTTACTCTCATCTGTCTGGCAAAGGCAGGTATGGGGCAGGTGCGGGTCACGTTTTTCTCATATCTGAGGCCGGAGGGCTCTGCTCTCCTGAAATCGCCCAGGTCCACCACGCCGGAGGAATGGCAGACGCGGGTGGTCATACGAAACAGCACCGGCTGCTTGACCTCTTCGCTGAGGGATACGGCAGCCCTGAACATATCGTAGGCCTCCTGGCTGTCCGAAGGCTCGAACATGGGTATCCTGGCAAAGCGGGCCACGTTGCGATTGTCCTGCTCGTTCTGCGAAGAATGCATCCCGGGGTCGTCTGCGCTGACCACCACCATGCCTCCGTTGCCGTCCACGTACGAAAAGGTCATCAGAGGATCCATAGCCACGTTGAGGCCCACGTGCTTCATGGTAGTCATGGAGCGGGCTCCGGCAAAGGATGCGCCGATGGCTACCTCACAGCCCACCTTCTCGTTGACAGACCATTCGGCGTAGATCTCGGGAAACTGCTTGAGATTCTCCATGATCTCCGTAGAAGGAGTACCGGGATAAGAGCTGGCCACGTTGATACCCGCGGCATACGCCGCGTGAGCCACTGCCTCATTGGCAGATAAGACTTTTTTTATTCCCATTGAACAATATCCTTATAATACAAATATGCTAATAATACGCTTAAATATTATACCATACAAGGAGCCGAAAATCAAACGATGCCGCAGACCCGGGGGGACGCGGCATCGCAATAGAGGGTCTTAAGAACCGAAGGCCTCGTCAAAGACTCTGTCGCTCTTGGGGAAGTCCAGGTTGCGCACGAAGCTGCAGGACTCGGTGGCTCCGTAGGCTCTGTCCATCATGGCGTCTTCCCACTCCACGGCCAGAGGTCCCTGGTAGTCAATGTGGTTCAGAGCCCGGATGATGGCCTCAAAATCCACGTCGCCGTGGCCCAGGCTCCTGAAGTCCCAGCCTCTGCCGTTTTCGCCGAAGTTGAGATAGGAGGACAGTATGCCGGACCTGCCGTCCAGCGTCACGGCGCAGTCCTTCATATGGACGTTGTATATCCTGTCTGAGAATTCCATCAGGAAACGGACCGGATCCACTCCCTGCCACTGCAGATGGCTGGGGTCAAAGTTGAAGCCGAAGGACTTTCTGAAGCCTATGGCCTCCAGGGCTCTCTTGGTGGTCACTATGTCAAAGGCTATCTCGGTGGGATGGACCTCCAGGGCAAACTTGATGCCGTTTGCGTCATAGACGTCCAGTATGTCGTTGAATTTGTCGGCAAAATCCTTGTAGCCGGCCTCGATCTGAGCAGGGCTCACGGGAGGGAAAGAATACAGGAGGTGCCATATGGAAGAGCCCGTAAAGCCGTTGACCACCTTCAGACCCAGGGTCCTGGCGCACACAGCCGAATCCTTCAGCTGCTGTATGCCCCAGGCTCTTTTGGCTTCCGGGTCTCCAGCCAGCTCGGCCGGCGCAAAGGAGTCGGAGCGCTCGTCGTCATTGGGGTCGCACACCAGCTGACCGGGGAGATGGCAGCTGAGAGCGGAGATGACCAGACCCGCATCCTCCACTATCTTCTTTTGCTCTGCCAGATATCCGGGATCCTTCGCTCCTCTCGCCAC
Source organism: Abditibacteriota bacterium (assembly GCA_017552965.1). NCBI lineage: Bacteria > Pseudomonadati > Abditibacteriota > Abditibacteriota bacterium. Next base: position 151,308 of record JAFZNQ010000009.1, read on the forward strand.
GTCCATATGATCGCCCCAGCAGCACAGCTCCACGCCGTCATAGCCGTAGGACTTGATCATACGCACCAGTTCCTTCAGAGGGATATCCGCAAATTGTCCTGTAAAAATAGATACCAATCTTGACATTTCTACTCTCCTTTTTCGTCAAAGATATTCTTGCATATATTGAAAAAATTGTAGCCGTCCACCACCTCTATATCCAGATCTGGCCTCAGCTCCCGGGTCCTCTCCAGTATTTTTATCACCTCCGAGGGGGAGGTCCAGACTATCCTGAAGATCAAATGTCCGGGCTTGCCGTCCCGGGGTCCCCGAAGGAGCCCGGCCAACACTCCGGCATTTTTCTCCGTGGACGCAAAGTTGCACAGGTCGTTTTCCAGTGTGGTGACGGGCATCTGCTTCCAGTTGTGGTCAGCGGGAGCGGCTCCGCCTTCCATGTGCATATCCATGACTATGGTGGCAAAGCCGTCGGGCGAAAAGGTCCTGAAGGCGTCCTTCACAGGGCCGGTGGGCTGATCCCAGTCCAGCACCATGGGCGACAGGCTCATATCGTACCGGTCATAATACTTCTTGTTGTGGGCTGCAAAGGCCGGGAGCCTCTCCGCGGGTATCCTGTTGGGATTGAAGTAGCCGGCGCAGCTGGCGTCGGCGGCTATGACGTCGGCATCCGTTCTCGTCTCGTAGATATAGTCCATGATATCGGGATAGGTGTCGGCGAGAGATGGGTTGATGCCCCAGGTAAAGGGCGCGGAGCCTCTTTCCGGGTCGGACCAGTATTCCGGAAGAAAATCATAGAGAGGCGTGGCGCTGTCATAATCCGCCATGAATACGGACACGTAGGTCTTGGTGGGATCGGGCTCGATGAGCTTCGGTCTCCCCTGCCTCACCTTCCGGGGAACAAAGTGGGAGTGTACCGACTGATTGTAGCAGTCGCTGGCCACAGTGTTCTGATAGCAATTATAGGGGCTTATGACGTAGACCGTCTCCCATTCGGTAGGCACGGGCTCGTGACTGGACCGGTGGCCTCCGTGCCGGGAATACTTGTTGAAGCAGAAAAAGCCGCAGACCTCGGTGAACTCTCCGGGACCCCGGCGCTCATCCAGAGCCTGAAGCATCATCCGATAGGTCTCCAGATCGGTCCCGAGCCTCTGCCCCTCGTCATCCGCCGGCGGCTCATCGCCCCAGGGGGACAGATCGTACACAAAGCCTCTGTTCATGACGGACCAGTCTCTGGTGATAGTATAGCGCACAGAGCCCGCGCTCCTGGATTGCCAGGCGTCTTCATACAGATACAGATATTTCACCGAACAACGGGGAAGGTATTCCCCGATGGCGTATCTGTATGCGTCGTTCTTGGCGGAGCCGGTGACGGAGCCGTCAAACCTGCCCCTGAAGTCTTCCTTTATGGGCAGCTGCCACTTGTCCGAATACACCTGAGCCTGCTCAGGACTCATGACCAAAGAGTCCTCCAGACCCGCAAAGGTGGTGGCCAGATTCACTGTGGCGGGCACCATGGGGTCCCAGACCACGATCCCTTTCACCAGCTGCCGGGCCAGATGAAAGACCTCATCCAGCGAATCCAGGGTGACTCTTTCGTATTCGGACAGCCATCTGCCTCCGGACTGCATCACGTCCAGCCAAAACCGGGCTGAAGGCACCCTGATGCGGCTGTGCCGAGCGCAGGGATCCTCCCGGGGGATCACGTAGAGACAGGGCTCCTGTCTGTTGACCAGACCCTGCAGGCAGGCCAGTATGAGAGAGCGGTCGTAGGCTTCTTCGGGAGAAGCGGAGGGCTCGGGGGTATAAATATACAGCGTTTTCACAGCACACATCCTTTGACCAGCAGCAGATTGCCGTAGATACGCTCCTCGCCGGTCTGTATCACGGCATAGGCCTTCTCCGCACGCCTGTAAAACTCCTGCCTCTCCACCAGTCCCAGCCCGGCGTCTGGCCTGAGGCCTTTAAGGGTGGCGGTGAACTCCGCCCATATTTCCGGGTCCGCCATGCCCTTCTCCCTGTCGGAAGGGGTCAGGTCCATGACGCAGGCCGGATAAGCGGTATAGTCAAAGTCCAGAGGCAGCAGGCCGGATATGGCCTCAAAGAGGTCCGACGCTCCGCAGCCCTGGGAGCGGATCAGCACGCCCGTTGCGGTGGAGCGGGCTATACGCTCGCCCGGAAAATTGGCGTCGGCTATGATAAGGGTATCGCCATGACCCATGTCCGACAGGCATTTGAGCATGTCGCCGGTAAGTATCTTGGGTATATTATTCAGCACTTTTCGTCTCCTGATACTGCTGCGCCGGGGAGCCCGCCATCAGAGGCGCGGGGCCCGGGACGCCGCTTGTCGTATATATTTTACAGAATAATACGCGCCGTGTCAACAACAGACAGGGACAAATTCCCCATCCGGGCAGTATCTCCGAAAATATGCTATAATATTTTTGATAACGACATCAAGGCGGACCCGATGCTTTCATCATTTATCAGTATCATCATTTGTCTTACCATAGTGCTTGCCGGCTTTGGCGCCGGGCTCCTCGTCGAGCGTTTCACATCCGGCGGCGACAAAAGCGCCGGCGAAAGGTTTGTCACAGACACGTCTCTGGGTCTGGGCTTCGTATCCCTCGTCTGTTTTGCTTTTGGAGCCCTTCACCTCTACTCCTCTCCCGGCATATACGCCCTGCTGGCCCTCCTGCTCATCGGCGCAGTCCGGGGCGGCGTCACAGCCTGCCGGATGCTGCTCTCCGCATATCAAAGGGCCATGGCCAGACACGCTGCCGGGGCCGCCGGCAAAAAGAAGGCTGCGCAGGCCCCACGGGCCAACCGGCTCCATATGCTCATATACGCCATAGTGAGCCTGATACTGCTTCTCTGTCTCATCAACGCTCTCGCTCCCTCCGTCAGCGACGACTGGGATTCTCTGGCTTATCATCTGTCCGTGCCCAAGATGTTTCTCCAGCACGGCGGCTTTTTCAGGATAGACGGCATCTCCCACTCCAATTTCCCCATGTTTCAGGAGCTGCTGTATATCCCGGCCATATTTCTGGGTCATCCTGTGGGCGGCAAGCTCATGAGCTGGGTGTTCTGCATATTCACCATTTGCGCGGCGGGATATACTGTCTCCCGGCATTTCGGCAAGCAGAGCGTCCCCGTCACGGTCCTTGCCATTGCCTCTATGCCCATATATCTCTGGCTGGCTTCCACTGCCTATATAGACGTAGCGACAGGCCTGTATTCGGTGCTGGCTCTGTCATTCATGCTCAGCTATCTGGACCACCGACGCCCCGGTGATCTTCTGGGCCTGGGACTGGCTCTGGGGATAGAGGCCTCGGTAAAATTCACCGGCCTGCAGTTCATGCTTATTTTTGCTCTGTGGCTGGCAGGCGACAGCCTGATCCGGGAAAAGCGCTTCCCTCTGAAGGCTCTCCTTTGGATGCTGGCGCCGGCTGTCCTCGTGTGTCTCCCCTGGTATCTGAAGACCTTCATATACACCGGCAATCCCGTATATCCCTTCTTTTACGGTCTTTTCGGCGGCAGAGGCTGGGACCGGGCGCTGGCCGACGTCTACGCCTTCAAGCAAAGTCTCTTCGGAGCAGGCCACAGCATCAGAGGCTTCGTGCTGACTCCCATCAAAATGACCACCAATCCAGAGCTCTTTTATGATCAGCCGGGGCTTTACGTGGGCCCTGTGATACTGATGATATTCCCCTGTCTGTGCCTGCTGGTGCAGACCCGGGGCCGCAAGCTGACGGGGCTGGGAGCCATGATACTGCTCCAATACGTCATCTGGTTCGCCCTTACCCATCAGAGCAGATACCTCCTGCCCATGTTCATCTACTCGGCCATATTCATCGCCGCCGTCATACACAGCATCAGAGGCATCAGAGCCGTAAGAGGCGTCCTGACGGCCATCTTTCTCTTGTCGGCAGGCATCACACTTCTGCAGATGAACACCACTGCCTTCAGGATGGAGCGGTTTGCCGTAGTCACCGGCAGTATCACCCAAAAGGAATACGTCACCAAATATTTCAGTCCCTACAGAGCCGATATGTTCGTCAACAGCCTGAAGGAAAAGGATATGAAGGTGGCTCTTCTGGGAGATACCCGGGGCTTTTATCTGGACAAGCCCTACGTATGGGCCGATTCTTCCCACAACCTGCCCTTCAACAAAGAATACGAGACGCCGGAAGAGCTGGCCGAGAATCTGCTCGATAACGGCTGTACTCACGCCATGGTGTCCTTCGGCTATCCCGGCATAGGCCGGCGTGAATCTGCGGCAGGCAACAATCTCCGCATATTTGAAGCCATAGACGCAGGCTATCTCGCTCAGGTATTTCCGGAAGAGCGCTATGACCCGTCACAGGTCTTCCTCTTCCGGGTCATCCGGCCGAAAAAATGAAGAAAAAGCTGCTTGTCGCCTGCATCATCCTTGTCCTTCTCGGCGCGGGAGCCGGCGGGTATATATACTATCAACGACTCTCCGGACACAAAAAGGCCGCCCGGGGAGCGGGAGCCCTGCTCACCCTCCTTGCTGCGGAGGAGTCATCCTCCTCCCGGGACAGCGCAGATATACCTCTGGGGACCCCTGCGGAGGGCACTCCCGTGGACAAGGACGACGCTCCCGAATACGCCCGGGAATATATGGTCGACACGGACCGGGTGGTATATAACATCCACGAAGCCCCGGACCTCATCATCATAGATTCCCGGCCCAAAAGCCGGGGACGCACCTCTCTCTTCTTCAGGGAAAACCACATGCCCGGAGCTCTGGTCACCGACAAACAGCAGATAGGCAGCTTCGTGCTGGAAAAGGGCCACGATCTGCTGTGGCTCAGAGACAAAAAAGGCGCTCTCCTGTGGGCAGCAGACCTCACTGACCCGCTGCACAGCAAGCCCAAGAGAGACACAGTGTATGATGCCGAGGACGGCCCGAAGCAGTGCCTGCTGACTCTGGTGACCACCGGCGTCACCGTATTGCATGCCAACGAAAAGCTGACTCTCGACACCCGCGTCAGGACCATTGAGGACGGCAGAGCCGTCATAGTCCGCAGGACCCTGCGGGAATACCTGCGTTCCTTCAACATAGGCTCCGAAGACCCTGTTCCCGTATCCGGCAGGCTCACCCCTTCAAAGGCGGAGGTCACCTACGGCGACGGGACCCGGGAGACCTTCGACAGATAAAAAAACGGCGCGCGAATATCGCGCGCCGGTCCTTGCCCGGTCTAATAAGGCTTGTTCTTCAGGAGATCCGCAAACAGATCCGCAGAAAAGTCTGCCCGCTTGTCCTCCGACATGGGGATATAGTCGTATATCTTCATGCTCTTTTCCCAATACCTCTGTCTCACAGACTGCCTGTCCGGGTCGTCTCCTGCCAGCTCCAGGAATATCCGGGCAAACCACAGCAGGTCATTCCTGTATTCCTCCGGATCCGGAAAGAGAGGCAGACTGCAGCGGGACACGTCGGCTGCCTCCAGATGCTCGATCATCTCTCCGTAGGTCTCTCTCAGAGCCTGCCGGGACCACTGATGCCTGGGGAAGTGGCCCCAGCCCGTGTCCACTATCTCAAAGGCTTCAAAGAGCTCGCCCAGAGCCCTGTGCTCTTCGCCGAATACCTGAGCGCAAAAATCACCGGATATCATATCCGGGTCCGCATCGGGATCGGTCATGAGCCTGGCCGCCGCGTATTGGGACATCAGATTCAGCTTGGGAGTCATGGTGTAGCTCATGCCGCCTGAATAAGGCGCCGACGAGCGCCATTCCCTGATCTTCTGGGACATTCTGGGCAGGCGCCAGTGGGGATAAGTGATGAGCTCTCCTTCCGACAGGGAATAATCCCAGGTGATGATCTCTCTCTTTTTGGCTATCTCCCTGGCCCACTTCTTGGCGGGACCGCCCTGCTCGTAGGTGGCGTTGGAACTGAAGCCCAGATTGATCTCCACGAAGGTATCCTCCGGGAACCGGTCCAGCCGGGCCAGAAGATACTCCATGGCAGCCTTTGCTCTGTCCATCCTGCCGTTCCAGATGGGTATTTCCCAGCCGGACGCTTTGAACTCCTGCTCCATCTTTGCCCAGGTGTCCGAGTCGTCGGACATGGGGAAGGAATCGGTCCCCCATCCGGAGAAGGGCGCTCCCCAGGTGCTGAGGCTCACTCTGGTCTCCGGGCGGTTGGCCTTGATGATGCCCGCGATCTCCAGAGAAGTGTCGATATACTCCTCGTGAGTGCAGCCGTGTCTGGCGCAGCCCCCGGGATCTCCGGGGAATATGCAGATGATATCCGGCTCCGAGAGGGCCTTTGACCAGTGATCCCACAGGCTGAGAATGAGCTGCTTTTCTTCGGGCACGTTGGGGCAGGCAAAGAACCATTTCTGGCCTATGGTGTTGATGATCATCAGCACCTTGACCCTGAGACCGGTTTCGTGAGCGGCCGCGATGGCCCTGTTGATCTCCCGGGTAAAATCTGCCTGCACCTTTTCTCCGGCGAGTGCCTCCCGGGAAAACATGGTGGGCGGCAGCCAGAACTCCAGCACGTTGAAGCCAAAGCTCTTCAGCATGACGCAATACCGTCGCCAATCCTCCGAGGACCAGCGATTGGGAGCGTCGGGAAATATGACGTTGGCATTCCAGTGGTTCTGGAGATGCTCCGCCAGGTTCACGTAACAGGAACGGTGAGAAAAATAAGGTGTCATATCGCTGCGAGGCGCCGGAAGCCTCTATTCATCCAGCCGGTCTCTCAGATAACCCTTGACCTTGTCCAGGGATACCTTGGTCTGCTCCATGGTGTCTCTGTCCCGGACCGTGACGCAGCCGTCTCCCTCGATGGTGTCAAAGTCCACGGTGACGCACCAGAGGGTACCCACTTCGTCCTGCCGTCTGTAGAGCTTGCCGATGGAGCCCGTGTCGTCATACTGCACGGCCATGGTCTTCTGCAGGTCGCCGACCAGCTTTTTGGCAGTGGACACTATCCGGGGCTCGTTGCGCTTCAGAGGCAGCACTGCCGCTTTGATGGGAGCCAGCTCCTTGGCAAACTTCAGCACGGTGCGTTTTTCGGTCTTGTCTCCCTTGGGCACCTCTTCCTCGGTGTAGGCTTCGCACAAAAAGGCCAGGATGGACCTGTCGCAGCCGGCGGAGGGCTCTATGACGTAGGGTATGACGTGCTCCTTCTTGTCTTCGTCGAAGAAGGTCAGCTTTTTCCCGGAGCCCTCGGAATGTCTGCCCAGATCATAATCGGTCCTGTTGGCAATGCCTTCCAGCTCGCCCCAGCCGAAGGGGAACAGATATTCTATATCAGTGGTGCCCTTGGAATAAAAGGCCAGCTCTGCGGGATCGTGAGGCCGCAGCTGCAGGTGCTCCCGGGAAATGCCGTATTTCTGATACCAGGCGTATCTCTCGCCTACCCAATACTCAAACCATTCGTCATCGGTCCCGGGCATGCAGAAAAACTCCATCTCCATCTGCTCGAACTCTCTGGTCCTGAAGGTAAAGTTGCCGGGGGTGATCTCGTTTCTGAAAGACTTGCCTATCTGTCCTATGCCGAAGGGCAGCTTTTTGCGGGTGGCGTTCTGCACGTTCTGAAAATTGACAAAAATACCCTGAGCAGTCTCGGGTCTCATGTATATGGTGGTACCGGATTCCTCCACGGGCCCCATATTGGTCCTGAACATACAGTTGAACTGTCTGGCCTCTGTGAGCTCGCCGCCGCATTCGGGGCACACCTTCACGTTGTCCAGATGGTCTGCCCTGAAGCGCTGCTTGCACTGCTTGCAGTCCACCAGAGGGTCGTTGAAGTTGGTCACGTGGCCGGACACCTCCCAGACTCTGGGATGCATGAGTATGGCGGCGTCTATACCCACCGTGTCTTCACGGTTGGAGATCATATCCCGCCACCAGGCTTCCTTTACGTTTCTTTTCAGCTCTATGCCCAGAGGACCGTAGTCCCAGGTGCTGGCGAGACCTCCGTAGATCTCCGAAGACTGAAAAATGAGGCCCCGGTTCTTGCACAGGGACACTATCTGCTCCATATCTGTCATTATAGGCAACTCCTGTCTTTTATGCGTTATCCCGCAGAATGATCGTAAACAATTAAATTATATTATAAAAAGGCTTTTCTTGTCAAACGAAGGAGACGGTCACTCTATGACGGTCTGCCTGCCGTCCAGAAATACGGGCTGGGTCAGCAGCGCGTTGCCGCCGGTATCATAAGCCTTGATCCTGACGTACATCTCGTCCCCTTTTATCTCGTATTCCGCTTCGGGGCCCGTCGACGCTTTGAGGAGCGCGCCATGACGCCCTATGAACTCGATGCGATAGCTCCTGTCGGCATCCTTCAGTCTGACAGAGGCCCGATCCCGGGAGAGGAGGCAGGACTCCAATTCCGGCCCGGTGGTGGAGTAAAAGGCGCCCCTTCTCAGAGAGGAGAGTACGTTTTCCTCGGTCAGGGACTCCGCCTCCAGCATTATCCAGGCCATTCCCGGCGAATTGCGTCTGTGGCGCAGCGAAGAGTCATAGACGTGAGCGTCATCCGTGCCGGTGCCGTACACAGTGCGTCCCGCGGTGAGCAGCGTGTCCCAGATCCTTTCGTGAGAGGGAAAAGCGGGCGAGCCCTCGTTGGGCACGCCTGAATGCATGTTGATGACCTCCATGAGATAGGGCTCAGTGATATGCAGTATCTCGTCGAAGGAATAGGCGTAGCGGAAATTGGGGTGGTTCAGCATGGGGATACCGCCCGCTGCCAGAGTGTCGGTCACACAGGCCCCTGCCTGCCGGGCAAGCGAATCGCGTATCTCTTCCGTCCGGATCCCGGCGTGGATGCCTATGGCGTTGGCGTGAAACGGGACCAGAGTCCCCATCCTGTTCCTGCACATAAAGGACAGCTCCTGAGCGCCCAGAAGCAGCAGCCCCTCGGGCTTGCGCTTCACGGACAGGGCGGGATCGTAATACACGGAGTGATCGCTGAAGGCCGCAAAGTCAAAGCCCAGCTCCCCGTAAGTCCGGGCAGCCAGATCCGGGTCGCCGTCGCCGTCGGACAGATTGGTGTGCAGATGCAGCTGGCCTTTGAATACACGGGCATAGGCCCTGCCGGACAGTATGACCGCAAGGGATATAAGCAGAATGAAGAACATGTAGCCTCCTGTGTAATGACGATTGGATCGCAGGACCCCACGGTTTTCATTCGCAGGCCCTCATATATTATAGCACATCAGGCCGTTTTGTTTGTAAAACAGGCGTGAAATCTGATATAATAATATTATAGCAGGCCGGGCAATCGCACTATACGTGAGGAAAGTCCGGGCTTCAGAGGGCAGGATGACTGCTAACAGCAGCCGGCAGCGATGCCAGGGAAAGTGCCACAGAAAAGAAAACTCCGGTCTTCCGGAAAAGCTGAAACGGCGGTGTAAGAGACCACCGGTCCCGCCGAGAGGCGGGAGCCTGGTAAACCCCATCCGAAGCAAGGTCAAATAGGAAAGCTGCATCCGGCGGCCCGCCGGAGCTTTCGGGTAGTACCGCTGGAGGCCGGCAGCAATGCCGGTCCGAGACAGATGATTGCCTATTACAGAACCCGGCTTACAGGCCTGCTATCTCTTGTTTTTGGGACGGCGCTTATTTTGACAGACGAGGAAAAGCTTACCAGACAGATAGAGGAGATAGCCGAATACATCCACAAAAAGAAGCTGGAGGTCCCGGCCATCCTGTTTTTGGAGACCAACAAGCCTCTGGCGCTCTTCAACGGAGCGGCTGTCACCGCCTCCATACCCTTTCTCGGCGCGGTGTTTTCCGCCGACAAGCTGAAGGTATTGTCGGAGGTGCTGTCCGACAGACGCAACGTCGAGCTTTTGATCAGGGCCTTGGAAGAAAAGGCCGGGAGTGACTAATTATGGCATCACACGCTACGCTTTCCGTGTACGTATTGGAAACGCTGCTCATATTTTTCATACTGCTGAGGATATTTCAGGCCAGAGGCGGCAGGGAGCTCTTTATCAGGCGCATCTCCGGCCTCAACGCCATTGACGAGGCCATCGGCAGGAGCACCGAGATGGGCAAGCCCCTGCTCTACTGCTTCGGCATGTCCGGCTTCGGCATCGTGGGGCTTCAGAGCCTTGCCATCATGAGCCATATTGCACGGCGCTCCGCCGTGTTCGGCTCCAGGCTGGTATCAGCCTATTCCGATTCGCTGCTTCTCGCTGCGGGCAATGAGGTCACCAAGGAAGCCTATGAGGAAATGGGCGTGCCCGACCTCTATGACCCCGAAAACAGCAAATATCTGTCGGACAACCAGTTCGCATACACCTCTGCGGTAGTGGGACTTACCCACAGGGAAAAGCCCGCCTCTGTGGTGTATATGGGCTATTTTGCCGGAGAGGCCCTGATCCTCACGGAAAACGGGCAGCAGCAGGGAGCCATCCAGATAGCCGGCACGCCCGAGACCATACAGGTGCCGTTTTTCCTGGCCTCCTGCGACTACACCATCATCGGCGACGAATATTTTGCAGCCGCCGCCTATCTCTCCCGGGAGCCCACTATGCTGGGCAGCCTTTCGGGGCAGGATCTGGGCAAGGCGACTCTGGCCCTGTTTATCATCGTGGGCGCACTTCTGTCCACCCTGTCGGCCCTGGGCATAGACAACAGTATCATCAACATGCTGCTTGGCAGCTTATTTGCATATAACGGAGTATGACATGGCAAACAAACGCAAAGACTCTTCCATCAATGTCCCGCTGGTGGTGATCCTTCTCATCATCGTATGCGGCATTGCCTTTGTGATCTCATACAGCAACAGAGAGGGCAAGAGAGACACAGGCTCCCTGCCTCCTCCCAACATAAAGCCGGATATCACCCCGGACAGTGACGCCGGATCCGATGAGCCGCAGACCGTTTCGGAGCCGCGGCCGGCCCCCGGGCCAGAAAGACCGGCGCCGAAAGAAGAAGCCAAGGCAGCAAAAGACACAAAAGAGAGAGAAAAACCGGCAGAGGTCAAGTCCTCTCCGTCCAAAAACAAAGAGACCGCCTCGCCCAAAAAGTCCGGCAGTTCCCCGGCTCCCAAAAAGATGTCAAAGGAAGATATGTTGGAGCAGCTCAATCGGTTTGACCGGAAGCACAACGAAAACGCGGCCGCCTCGCAGGCCGCCGCAGAGCCTGCCGCTCCCGCTGCCGAGCCTGTTGCTCCCGCAGCCGAGCCTCAGGAGGCACCTGAGCCTGCAGCAGAGCAATAAAGGCAGGACAAGAGACCATCCATGAAGACGTATCACATCACACTGCTCGCGGCGATCAGCTTCGCCCTCTGCCTTATCTCAGGTGTTTCTCTTGCGGGAGAAGTCCTGCCTCTTTCTCTGGAGGAGGCTATTCTACGGTGCGAGACAGCCAACCCCGGCATACAGGCCAAAAGAGAAGCTCTTGAAGCCGCAAGTCACAAGGTAGATCAGGTCAGGGGGATATCCTCCGGGACTCTGGCTCTGGCCGGCAACTACACCCTGCTGGACAAAAAGCTGACTACTCCCACCAGGCTGGATACCGACAACCCGGCCCTCGCCGACCTTCTGGCTCCCGTAGTCGCGGTATTGGGAGGCATTCCCGACGTTTATCTGGGTCCCAGAAATCAGGTGCATCTCGTGGCCGCGTACACCCTGCCCCTTTATACCGGCGGCAAGCTGCCTCTCAGCATCAAAGCCGCAGAAGAAGAGCTCGGCGCCGGTGAGATGAAGCTGGAGTCGGACATTGACGACCAGGCCTTCAGCGCCGCCGACTACTATCTGCTCACTCTGCTGACGGACGCCCTGGTGGACGTGAACCGCGAAGCCCTTGACACAGTCCGCCTCCACGCTCAGCAGGCCCGGGCGGCTTATGAGGTGGGCACTGTGGCCAAATACGACGTGATCAGAGCGGACACTGCCGTCAAGGACAGAGAGAGGCTCCTTTCCGAAGCCGAGACAGACCACCGGGCTGCGGAGCTGGCCCTGAAGACCATTCTGGCCCTGGACGAGGACACGGAGCTGCAGCTCACGGACAGCCTCTCCTTTGACGCCGGGGAACAGGACCCCGACGCCCTGCTTGCTCTGGCGAGAGACCACAATCCCGGCCTCAAAGCCCTTCAGGGCAAGGTGACCGCCGCCGGCTTCAAGACCAAGGCGGAAAAGGGTGGCGCCCGGCCTCAGATATCTGCCATGGCCGCAGGCCAGCTCCTCACGGGCAACATCAACGGCGCCGAGCCCAAATGGCTGGTGGGCCTCAACGTGACCATGAACATTTTTGACGGCGGCATCACCGGGTCCCGGATCAAGGAATCCGCAGCGCAGGAAAGCGTTGCCAGGCTGGAGCTGGAGAACACCGACAGCCTTCTGGAGCTGGGTATACGCACCGCCTGCCTCAAGCTGCAGACCGCTGTGAAATCCCTGGAGGCAGCCAGAGAATCCATAGTCCTTTCGAAGGAGGCTCTGCGTCTGGCCGAAAAGCGTTTTGAGACAGGCAACGGCACAGGCATAGAGGTCATAGACGCCCAGACCGCCCTTTCCGCAGCTGAAGCGGCGGAAAAGGCCGCCATGTATCAGGGCAGAAAATGTCTGCTGACCATAGACAAATACTGCGGCACCATAAGGAAATAACGAAATGAAAGCATTGATCGGAATAATATTGGTATTGTTGATATCGGCTGTGGCATGGGCCGGTACCGGGAGGTCTGACATGATCATCATAGCTCACAGAGGCAATTCCTCCGCCTTTCCCGAGAACACTCTCGAGGCCTACAAAAGCGCCATCGAGATGGGGGCGGACTATATCGAAACGGACATCTGGCTGTCCAAAGACGGCGTGCCCGTCATGCTTCACGACGGCAATCTCAACAGGACCGGCGGCGTGGACAAAAACGTGGCCGACATGACCTTTGACGAGATACGCCGGGTGGAGGTCAATTACCCGGGCAAATTCGGCGACAAATACAGCGGCATACTGGTTCCCTCCGTGGAAGAGGTGCTTACCCTCTGCAGGGACACCGGCGCCAGAGTGTGTCTGGAGATGAAGACCATCGCCGCCTGCGGCCCGGTGAAAAAGCTCATGGAAAAGACCGGCTTCAGGGAGGAAATGGCCATCATACTGGTCTGGACCAACGACAACGTCAAAGAAGCCTACAAATACTTCAAAAAGGCCCCCATCTACCACCTGGCTCCTCTGGGCGGCTACAAAAACGCCGAGGACAAGGACGCCTATTTCAAAGAAATGAGACAGGCAGGCCTGAGAGGTCTGGACGTGAACGCCGGGGAGCTCTTCGGTATGCCCGAGGAGGAGATGAACAGATACGTGTTCCTGGCCAAAAAATACGGCATGCCCATAGTGCTGTGGACCGTGGACGACGAGGCCACCATGCACAGGATCTTTGACGTGGAAGTCAAGGGCAAGGCCACTACTGCCCGCCTGAGCGGCATCACCACCAACGTGCCCGCCATGGGCATGGAGGTCAGAAAGCAGCGGACCGGAGAATAATATGCTGATATTTGCCCACAGAGGAGACTCCGGCAACTTTCCGGAAAACACACTGCCTTCCTACAGATCCGCTTCGGAGATGGCTCCCGACTACGTGGAAGCTGACGTCAGACTGTCCGCCGACGGCCAGGTGGTCATCAGCCACGACAACAATCTGAAAAGGACCGGCCGGACAGACCGCTCCATATCGGACATGACTCTGGAGGAGATCAGGGATATAGACGTCTCCTTCAGAGACAAATTCGGAGACAAATATTCCCCCTGCAGGGTCCCTACAGCCCGGGAAGCCCTGTCTCTCTTTGCCGAATACGGCCAAAAGTCCATTCTGGAGCTCAAGGACCCCGAAGCGGCTCCTCAGCTGAAGCGCATCATGGACGAGGTCGGCTACGCCGAGAAAGGCAACATCATAGAGGTCTGGAGCCTCAAGGATGCGGAGTATGCCCAAAAGTATTTTACCCGGGCCTTCTTCTACTTCGTCAGCACCAACTTTGACGAATACTCCGCATGCCCGGACAAAGCGGAATATTTTGCCGCTCTGCGCAGAGCCGGCATTTCGGGCTGGGCCTTCAAATACGCAAAGCTGAGCGATATAGACCGGGATGAATTCATCTATCTGGCCAGGATATACCGCATCACCCTTCTCGCATGGAATCTGGACGACGAGAACACCGTCAGAGAGGCTCTGTCTCTCTCTGTACGAAGAAACGGCATCACCGCCCGAATAGGAGCCATTTCTTCCAACTTTCCCGCTATGCTCCTCAGGGTCAGAGCGGAAATGCCCCTCTCGTAAAGAATAGCCTGTTGTTACGGAGCCACATATGAAAAAGCTGTTGCCTATAGCCATTGTGCTTTTGTTTATAGTATGCCTTTCCACCATCACCGTGCTCATATCACGGCGCAGCGCAACGGAAAACACCGAGGCCTATGACGGGACCGTGGAGTGCGACGAGACCGACGTAGCCAGCAAGATACCCGGCCGCCTCGCTTCAGTTCTCGTAAAGGAAGGAGAATATGTCAAAAAGGGTCAGCTCCTGGCCGTAGTGGAGACCAAAGAGATAGACCAAAAGCTCATCCAGGCCCGCAGCGCCCAGAGCGCCATAGGAGCCCAGGAAGAAAAGGCCCTTTTGGGAGCGGATATAGAAAGGCAGCTCCTCGCAGACGACCTGCAGGCCAAGGAGCTGAAGCTCAAGGCCGCCCGCGAGGACTACAAAATGGCCATTTCCGCCACCCGTCCCGAGCAGATCAAAATGGCAGAGGCAGACCTGAAGGCCAAAGAAGCCGCTCTGCGCATGGCCCAGGAGGGTCCCAGAGCAGAGACCAAGCGCAAGGCCCGCATAGCCTATGACGTCAGCGCCAAGGCCGCAGAGACTGCCAAGGCTGCCTACGACAGAGTCGCCACCCTCTATGAGGAAGGCGTGGTCCCCAAGCAAAAGGAAGAAGAAGTCCGTCTGCAGTGGGAAAAGGCTCAGGCTCAGCTGGACGCCGCCCGGGAGGACCTGGACATGGCGGAGCGGGGAGCCCGTCCCGAGGAGCTGGAGCAGCTCACCGAGGCTGTCAACGCCGCCAGGGCCCAGCTGGAGCTGGCCAAAAAAGGCGCCCGTGACGAGCAGAAGCAGCAGGCCAGGCTGGCTCTTGAAGGGGCCGAGGTGGCCGTCAGAGCTGCCCGGGAGGCTCTCAAAAAGGCCGACCTCACTCTGAAGGACGCCAGCGCTGCCGCCTGGCAAAAGGAAGCAGCCAAGGCAGGAGCAAATCTGGCAGGCATAGCCAAGGAAGACTCCCGGATCACCGCGCCCGCAGACGGCTATATTTCCACGGTGATACCCAAGGAGGGCGAGCTCATCAGCGCCGGCTATCCTCTCTTCACCATAGTCTCCGACAGCAATTACAGGGTCAAGGTGTATATCCCCGAGACCATGTCCCAAAGATTCGGCATAGGCAAGCAGGTCAGAGTGCTGATCCCTGCCGTGGGCGACGACCCGGTAAAGGGTACGGTCACCGGAGTATCTGCCGCCGCAGATTTTGCCACCAGAGTGGCCACCAATCAGCAGGGCTCCTTTGACGTGAGATATATAGAGCTGACCATCAGCCTGCCCGACTCACAGCCGCAGCTCAAAAACGGCATCACCGCCAGACTGCTCCCCTGACAGGCCATGTTTCGCATCCTGAAGAGAGAGCTGGGGTATATAGCCAACAACAGGATCCTGGCAGCCATCACCATACTCATGCCCCTTGTGTGGGCGCTGATACTGGCAGGCGTGTTTTCCGAGAAGACCGTCACCGGGCAGCCCTCTGCCATCATGGATCTGGACGGCAGTCCCCTCTCTGCGCAACTGGTGGAAAAGAGCCTGCAGGCTTCCCCATGGTTCGACGTAAAATACTACCCGCGGAGCATGACCGAGGCCAAAAGGCTCTTTGACGCTAACCGCATACAGGCTCTCTTTATCATTCCCGAGGGCTTTGAACGGGACGTAAAAAGCAAAAAAAGAGTGGTGGTGGAGGTAGAGCTGGGCAAGCAAAATCTGGCCTCCGGCAGCGTCCTTTCCGTAAAGGCGGGAGAGCTCTTTTCCACCCTGTCGGGTCAGATAGAATTCAGGGCAAAGGAAAGAGATATGCCTCCCTCCGCCGCCATGGCCTCCGTGCTGCCCGTAAGAGAAAGCTTTCACTTTCTCAACAACCCGGCCTTTGTCAACAATTACGCCGCTTTTCTGGCGCTGGGCATGTTTCTCAACTGTGTGATGGTGGCGGCCATGTTTTATCCCACCAGGTGCCTGCTGAGAGAGATCAAGGATCTGACCGAGACCGAATATCATTCCTGCCCCAGTCCCTTCAGGCTGCTGCTGGGGAAGACCATAGCCTATCTGCTGGTGGTGTTTCCGGGCTGCATCCTGGGTCTGCACGCCTGCATCCTGTTTTGCCATGTCCCCCTCAGCGCTCCTCTGTGGCAGCTGTGGGCCCTCACCCTGTGGTTTTGCGCCATCTGCGCCTGGATCGGCATGTCCATACCCGTGCTCTTCAACAATCAGGAGTTCGGCTTCAGCGCCGCCGCCATCCTGTTTATGCCCAGCTTTCTGGTCAGCGGCTACACCTGGCCCGACTACATGATGCCCGGATTGCTGCAGATATATTCCGACGCCATGCCCCTCAAGTATTATCTGTTCGCCATGAGGGAGCTCACCTACGGCAAATATCTCAATTATGATCTCACGCCCTACATCAACGGCCTCATGCTCTGGACCTGCGCCGCCTTTGCTCTGGCCTTTGCCATGACTCTTATCCTCATCTACAGGACGGGAAAAGCCTATGATGAATGAGTATTACAGAGTCCTGGGGCTCATCTTTTCCAAGCCGGGCATACTGGTGATATTTGTGCTGGGGCCCATAATCTACCCTCTGATCATGGGCAGCGTATATCTGGCCGGACGCACTCAGAACGTGCCCGCCTGCGTGGTGGACATGGATTCGTCTGCTCTGAGCCGCAGGTATATCGATATGCTGGATCAGAGTCAGGACCTGCATATAGTAAAAAAGGTCACTTCGATGCCCGACATACAAAGGGCCTTTGAAAAGCACGAGGTGTATTTTGGCATCGTAGTGCCCCGGGGCTTCGAAAGGTCTGTCAAGAAGGGCAAGCCCACCACCATAGCAGTCTATGGAGACGGCATCAATCTGATACCCGCTATCATAGGATACAAGGGCATCCGCACCGTGACGGCCACCTTCAACGCGGGTGTGAAGATCGGTGTCATGACCAAAAAGGGCGTTCCCGCCGAGGCGGCCTACGCCGCGGCGCTGCCCCTCTCGTCGGACGTCAACGGACTCTACAATCCGTCCAACAATTACAACAGCTTCATACTGCCGGCGCTGCTGTGCATCATATTCATGCAGATCACCTTTATAGGCATCAGCGCCGTCACATATGAAAAGCGCTCCCACAGCCTGGACAAGGTGGCAGGCAGCTATGAGGGCTCCTATTGGCTCTACGGCTCTTTTTTGGCGTATCTCACTCTCATGATACCCATGACAGTGATGAGCGCCCTCTTTTCCTACGCCCTGTTTGACTTCACGGTAAACGGCAGCCTTTTGCCCGTGTTCTGCGTGACGGTGCTCTTTGAGGCGGTGATAGTGCTGCTGGGCATCTTTCTCACCAACACCTTCGAAGACACCATGGGCATCATGATCTGCCTTATGTACGTCTCGGTGCCCATTTTTCTGGTATCCGGCGGCAGCTGGCCCCTGGAAGCCATGACTCCCTTCGTGCGGGGTCTGTGTCTGGCCTCTCCTCTGACCCTCTACGTCAATATCACCAGAAGGCTGGTCACGGTGGGCGCAGACCCATGGTATGTCAGGGAATACGTGTTCGGCCTGATGCTGTGGCTGTTGGGAGCTCTGGGGCTGGCGAGATACTCGGTGCACAATTTCCAGAAACACCTGCCCGCCTACAAAGCCCGCAAGGCCCGCATGAAATCCGGGTCCTGACGGTCTGTATCGTTAATAAACATATTCATTATAATCGGAGGCTATTTTGAAACTCGGAACCAAATGTATCCAGACGGGCTGGCAGCCCAAAAACAGCGACCCCAGGGTCCTGCCCATTTATCAAAGCACCACCTTCAAGTTTGACACGGTGGAATACGTGGGTGAGCTGTTTGATCTGAAGCACTCGGATCACTTCTATACCAGGCTGTCCAACCCCACTCTCGAGTGCGTGGAAAACAAGATCAGCGCCCTTGAAGGAGGCGTGGGAGCCCTGCTGACCTCCTCCGGAATGTCGGCTTCGTACATAGCAGTCATGAACATTCTGCAGGCCGGAGACCACATGATCTCCACCTCCTGCATCTACGGCGGCACCTACAATCTCTTTTCCGTCACTCTGCCCAAGATGGGCGTCGAGGTCACCTTTATAGACCAGGATGCATCGGATGAGGAGATATCGGCAGCCTTCAGGCCCAACACCAAGCTGGTCTTTGGCGAGACCATAGCCAACCCGGCTCTGGCAGTGCTGGATATCGAAAGACTGGCCGGGATAGCCCACGCCCACAATTGCCCTCTCATCGTGGACAACACCTTCCCCACCCCTATCCTGTGCCGCCCCTTCGAATGGGGAGCCGATATAGTGGTCCACGCCACCACCAAATACATGGACGGCCACGCAGTGGCTATAGGAGGCGTGGTAGTGGACAGCGGCAACTTTGACTGGGGCTGCGACAAAAAGTTTGCCAATATCACAGACAAGGACCCCTCCTATCACGGTCTCAGCTACACGGAAGCCTTTGGCAAGGCTGCTTACATAGTCAAATCCCGCGCCCAGCTCATGAGAGACCTGGGTATGCAGGCTGCGCCCATGAACGCCTTCCTGCTGAATCTGGGTCTGGAGACCCTGCACCTGCGCATGAGGCAGCACTCTGCCAACGCTCTGGCCGCAGCGGAATTCTTTGCCTCTCATCCCGGCGTGGAATGGGTCAATTATCCCGGCCTCACCACCGACAAATACTACCCGCTGGCCCAAAAATATCTGCCCGACGGGCAGGCCGGCGTCATCTCCATAGGCATCAAGGGCGGCAGAGAGGGAGCTGTCAGGTTTATGGAAAAGGTCAAGATGGCCGCTCTGGTGGTCCACGTTGCCGACGCCAGGACCAGTGTCCTGCATCCCGCCAGCGAGACCCACAGGCAGCTGACGGACCAACAGCTGATAGACTGCGGCATTTCCCCGGAAATGGTCAGAGTCAGCGTGGGAATAGAAGACATCGAAGATATCATAGCCGATTTCAGTCAGGCTCTCGAATAACACGCAGGACCGGAGGCTCCGCCTCCGGTCTTCATGCAATAACAGAGGAACCATCATGATCGAAAGACCCATATTCCATTTTACCCCCCAAAAGAACTGGATGAACGACCCCAACGGCCTCGTGTATGACCGGGGCGTATGGCACATGTTCTTTCAGTACGACCCCATCAGCAAATCCTCCGGCCGACGGGCCTGGGGACACGCGGTGAGCAGGGATCTGGTCCGCTGGCAGGAGCTGGACGTGGCTCTCATGCCGGACAAATACGAGATGTATTCCGGCAGCGGCGCCATGGACATCCCCAATACTCTCGGACTGAACACTCCCGGCCGGACCACCATGCTGCTGGCAGTATCCGAATTCTACAACGGGATGTGCATCTATTATTCCGTGGACGGCGGCAACACCTTTGCCAAGCTGGGCGACAGGACCCTCATACCCAGCCCGGACGGTCCCGACAGAGACCCCAAGCTGTTCTACTATGACGAAGGCAAATACTGGGTGACGATGTTTTACGGCGAGCAGCACGCCCGCAGCGGCGTCCCCGGCTACGTGTTTTTCAGGTCCCGGGACCTGCTGGACTGGGAGTATATGTCCGAGGTGCCCTCCAATTACGAATGTCCCGACATGCGTCTTCTGCCCGTAGAGGGCTCCGACGAAAAGAAATGGACCATACTGGCAGGCAACACCGACACTCTGGTGGGAGACTTTGACGGCAGGAGCTTTGCTCCCTGCCAGCCCAAGGACAAGTCCCTCAGGGTATATATGAATTACGCGCCCCAGACCTGGAGCGACGCCCCCGGAGGCAGGGTGATACAGCAAAACTGGCTCACGGGCCCCGTCGACCCAGACACCCCCTGGACTCAGCAGATGGCCTTTCCCACAGACCTGTCCCTGCGGAAGACCCCGGAGGGCTACAAGCTGCTGCACAGCCCCGTACCGGAGATAAAGTCTCTCTGGCAAAAGACCTTCGATTTCGGTCCCGGCGAGCTGAAGTCCGGCCGGACGGGCCTCTTTGACAACATAGAAGGCAAGGCCCTTGATATCGAGTACGAATACGTCCACGCTCCCTTTTCCTGTATAGTTCTGCAGACCCCCAACGGCTCCATGGAGCATCTGGGCTTTGAGCCCTGCGTCCGCCTCAACAACCGCTGGGAGACCTGCCGTCTGACCAAGGACGGGACCATGAAGGTCCGGGTCCTCATCGACACTGATTCCATAGAGGTGTTTGCCGGCGAAGGAGAGGTGTATATGTGCTTTACCGCGGCAAGAGGCTCCGCTCCCCTTGCCCTGTTCAATCATGGCAAACCGGCGCAGCTGGTAAGAGCCAGAGTCAGCCTGATAGGCTAAGGAGGACCATATGATATACGACGTGATCATCATAGGCGGAGGCCCCGCAGGTCTCACCGCCGCCATCTATACGGCCAGAGCCAGACGCTCCACCCTCATGATCTGCCAGGGCTTTCCCGGCGGACAGATCATGCAGGCCGACGTCATAGAAAACTATCCCGGCTTTCCCGAGGGCATTTCCGGTATGGAGCTGGGCTCCGCCTTTTACGCTCAGGCAGAAAGATTTGGTCTGGAGACAGTATATTCCACTGTCACAGGGATCACAGTGAGCGGCCGCATAAGGACAGTGACCACCGACTCGGGAGAAGAGTATCACTCCAGAACAGTTATCCTTGCCACCGGTGCCTCTCCCCGCAGGCTGATGGTCCCGGGCGAAACGGAGCTGGGAGGCAAGGGCGTCTCCTACTGCGCCACCTGCGACGGCGCTCTCTACAAGGGCAAAAAGGTGGCTGTCATAGGCGGCGGCGATACGGCTGCCGGAGAAAGCGTGTTCCTCACCCGTTTTGCCTCCGAAGTGCATCTCTTTCACAGGCGGGACAAGCTGAGAGCGGCCGGCATACTGCAGGAAAGGCTCTTTGCCTCCTCCGTCACGGTCCACTGGAACCAAAAGCCCCTGGAGATACTGGGAGACGAACAGGTCACAGGAGTCAGATTCAGAGATACCGTGACCGGTGAGGACAGCATCTTTGAGTGCGACGGCGTGTTCGTTCTGGCAGGCACCGCGCCCAACTCGGACGCCTTCAGGGCCACAGTCGCCTGCGACGAAGCGGGATACGTCATAGCCGGCCCGTCCTGCGAGACCTCTGTCCCCGGCATCTTTTCCGCAGGAGACGTGAATCACGACGCCTTCAGACAGGTGGCCACCGCAGTCGGCGACGGAGCCAGAGCCGCCCATGAGGCGGATATGTATCTGGAAAATATCGAATAGACCGAAGGTTTTGACTTCTCCGCCGAGTCTTATATAGTGTATGGAAAGCAAAACAGACTTGGAGCTGCTCGGATCTTTCGCCGCCGGCGACGATGCAGCCTTTGAAGAGCTGTTCAGACGTTACAGGCAAAAAGCCTTCAACGTGGCTTACCGCGCGCTGGGCTCCCGGGAAGCAGCCGAAGACGTGGTCATCGAGACCTTCGTCAGACTGTACGGCGGAGACTTGAGGATCAGACAAGATTTTTCTTCCTATTTTTACAGGATGGTGGTGAACAACTCCCTGAGCTACATGCGCAGACAACGGAGTCACGCGCCTCTGACAGACGACATATCGCCGGACCGGCAGCACAGCTCGGACCCCATGCATATGGCTCTGAAAAACGAAGCGGAAGAAGAAGCCCGCCGGGCCCTGGATGCTCTGCCCGACTCACAAAAAATGGCTTTTATTTTGATAAAATACGAAGGTTTGAGCTACAGGGAAGCGTCTTCTATTATGAAGGTCTCGGAAAAGGCTGTTGACTCACTCATGTCAAGAGCCAGGGCAGGTCTGAAAAAATATTTTGACAAAAAGGAGGACAAGCCATGAAATGCAGGTATTCAAGGCTCCTGGGACGCTATGCGGACAGAGAGCTGAAGCAGGCAGAGTACGACGCCATGACCCGGCATATAGAGAGCTGCGACGAATGCAGAGAGCTGCTCTCCGACATACTGCGCGCAGACAGTCTGGCAGCGGCGCTGACCACAGAGCCCTGCAGCGTGTCCTTCGCCGACCTGCAGCCGAGACTGAGACGGACGCCGTCCTTTCCCGTGCCCCGCTGGGGCATAGTAGCGGCGTCTTTGGTGATGCTGTCTCTGGGGATCGTGTTCGGCGCGGAGCTGTCAGACGTGAACTCGGGCGACACCGACACCAGCTACGTGTTGCTGGCCTCCGACAGGACGGCAAACAGCGGCTTTGTGTACAACTTCAGCGAGGAATAAGGCTATGTTCTGGAAATGGACTTCACTGGTGCTTTTTCTCATAATCATACTGATATGCTCGTGCATAGCCGGCCACTTTTTCAGGTTTGCCCGCTACAGGCATCACAGGCAAAAGCCTCTGGAGACCTTTGCTGCGGACTACTCTCTCACTGACAGCCAAAAGGCTGCCTACGAAAAGCTGGTCCGCCAGCACCGCAAGGTCCTGGAAGACAATTTCGTCAAGCTGGATGAGCTGCAGAAAAAGCTGGACGCCGAGACCGGCAGTTTTGCCGACAGAGAAAAGACCAAAAAGGTCAACCGGGAGATCACTCTCATAGAGCAGGCCAACAGGGACGCGTCCGTGGACCTCTTCTACGACATTTACGAGCTGCTGGACGACTCCCAGAAGGCCAGAATGAAAGCCAGGTTCAAAGAAAGAGCCCGCAAATTCGGGCACAAAAGGTTCAGACCGGGCCCTCCGGGACCCATGAGAAAATTTGACAAACCAAAAGAGGAGAAACGACCATGAAAAAACTTGTTTTGCTGTTGGTGCTGACTCTGTGCGCCTGCGTGGTGTTCGGAGCGACCACCACAAAAAAGAGCGCTCCTGCCCCCAAGAAGAGCGCCCCGGCAGCCACTGCGAAGAAGGCTCCCGGACCCCGGGGTATGGGTATGCCGGGGCTCAGCGACCCCAATATCCAGAAGCAGCTGAATCTCACCGCTGACCAGAAGAAGAAGCTTGCTGCCATTGACAAGAAATACCAGCCCAAGCTGGATGCCGCAGCCAAGAACATGCCCAGACCCAAGATGAACGGCAACAAGCCGGATATGTCCAAAAAGCCCACCCAGGCCGAGATGGACAAGATGCGCAAGAGCTTCGAGGCCATGGGCAAGCTGCGCAAGGAATACGTGACCGAATGCGAAAAGGTGCTGACCAAGGCTCAGAAGACCAAGTACGACCAGATCAAGCAAAAGCGCTTTGAGGAGATGGCTAAGAAGTTCGGCATGCCCACCGGCCGCGTTATGGGCGGACCCGGTGGACCCGGCGCCCCCAAACAGACCCAGCCCGTCAAGCCCAAGACGAGCAAGAAATAGGAGATGAGGATGATGAAAAAACTGTTTATCTTTGCGCTGTGCCTTATGGTCATGGCTGCAGCAGCCTTTGCTCAGGAAGGCGGTATGAGAGGCCCCGGCGGAGGACGCCAGGGCGGTATGAGAGGCCCGGGTGGTCCCGGCATGGGTCCCGGCGGCCCCGGTATGATGGGCGGCATGATGGCCGGAGGCATGATGAACCCCATGATGATGATGGGCAATCAGGGCTTTGACTTCGACAAGTCCTATCTGAAGCTCAAGGAAGAAGAAGTCAAAAAGGTGGACGCCCTCATAGCCAAATACAACAAAGCCCAGCAGGAAGCCTTTGAAGCCATGAGAAAACAAATGGAAGAAGCCCGCGCAAACGGCACGGGTCAGCCCGGCGCTCCCCGCGGGAACGGCTATAATCCCCAAGCCCAGAGAGAAGCTTTTGAGAAAGAGCTGAAGGCTCTCCTCACCAAGGAGCAGGGAGCCAGATACGACAATCTCTTGCTCAAAAACAGATTCTTTATGCAAATCGGCGTTTACAATCCTATGTCCAAGACCAGACTCGAAGACAAGCTGAATCTCACCGAAGAGCAGGACACCAAGATCGACGCCCTTCTCACTAAGTTCCAAAAGCCCACAGCCGAGATCGAAAAAGAAGGCCGCTCTCTCATGGAGAGTATGCGAAATACACAGGACAGAGAAGGCATGATGGCGAAGATGCAGCAGCTGAACGAGAAGTCCGCCAAAAATCTCACGGAGTTTGAAACGGAATACAAGACCCTTTTGACCTCCGAGCAGATCAACGCCTTCAATCAGTATGCCAAGTCTCTGCAGGAAGAGATCAGAAAGATGATGGAAGAGCGCCGGCCCGCCGGCGGTGACAGACGCCCCGGAGGCGGCGAGCGCCGACCGGGAGGCGGACAGCGCCAGAATGCGGACAACGCCGCATAATAGCTTGGCCGGATCTCTGTTTGAGATCCGGCTTTTTTTGTGGCATATCCCGGCAAAAGGTGCTATAATATAATTACCATATCTTTCGGGAGAGCTTTATGAAACGCCTTATTGTCCTCGTCATCCTTGTATTTGCGGCCTGCATCGCTTTTGCCCAGGCCCCGGCCGACACAGCTCCTCCCGAAGCTCCCGCCGACACTCCCTCCGAAACCCCCGCAGCTCCCGAAGAGCCCCTCAAGCCGGAGGATATGAAGGTCATTCTCTTCAACGCAGTCATGGACGGCGATCTGACCCACGTACAGCAGCTGATGAACAAAAAGGCGCCGGTGAATATCACCGACTCCAGCGGCTTCAGCCCCCTCCATTATTCTGTGTGCTTCAAAGACCTGGCCATCACCAAGCTGCTCATCAACAACAAGGCCAATCTGGACGCAAGGGATATAGAGGGCTATACTCCCATATATTACGCCGCCGAGAACGGCAGCGCAGAGATATTCAATCTGCTCCTCAAGAGAGGAGCGAGCACTGCCCCCACCGAAAAGACCAGCCTCCTGCATATGGCTGCCTACGGAGGCAACACGGATATCATCCGGGCCCTGCTGGACAAGCAGCTGAGCCCCACTGCCCGGGACAGCCAGGAGCTGCTGCCCATAGATTATGCGGCAGCCAGAAACAATGACGACGCTGTGCTGCTGCTGGCAGACCACATGCCCGAGGAAGCCATCAGCCTCAACACCCTTCTGCCGCTGCTGGTCGGCGAAAACAAAAAGGTGCTCCACGGCCTCTTTGCCAAAGTCGCAGACAAGGACCGCTTCAATTCGGAGCTGGATAGTCCCGCCAGGATAGTAGCCCACTACTCCACCGCCGACATGCTCTCCTTTCTGGAAGAAGAAGGCGTCAGCGTGACCTGGGTGTCTCCCTCCGGCAACAGCGCCCTGTTTGAAGCCGCTCTGGCCGGCAATATGGAGGTATTGAAGCTCCTCATCGATAAGGGCATGGACGTCAACTGCGTCCTCACGGACACAGGCTTTACCCCTATCATGACAGCCTGCTGCGCCGGCAACTCGGATATAGTCAAATATCTTGCCGAAAAGGGAGCCCGTCTGGACATGCCCTCCGCCAAAGGCACCTATCTGATACATGAGGCAGCCTTCAGAGGCAACCTGGAGCTGGTCATATTTTTCACAGACCGGCAGCAGGACGTGAATATGCCCGACTCCCGGGGTGTCACTCCCCTTTTTCACGCTCTGGACGCCAATCAGCCCGGCGTAGTGAGCTGGCTGCTGGAGCACGGGGCTGACCCCCGGCACAAGACCATGAACGGAGATACGGCGCTGCACTATGCCGCTCTGGCGGACAACGAGGCTCTGTTCAAGCAGATCATCCCTCTCACGGCCGGCTACGCCAACTTGCAGGACAAGGATGGAGTCACGCCGCTGATGTATGCCGCCATGACGGGCAACATGCCCGTGGTAAGGGCTCTCCTGGCTTTGGGCGCAAAGCCGGACGCCAGGGACGCCGAGGGCAACACGCTGCTGCACTTCGCGGTCCTGTCCAACAAGCCCGAGTCTGTCCGTCTGCTTTTGGAAAAGGGCGTCAACCCGGATACCCCCAACAGTCGTGGCGAGCTCCCTCTGGATATTGCGGAGAAGAACAAGTACGGCGACGTCATCGCCGTGCTGAAGCCTGCGCCGCCCGAGCAGGAGGCTGCTCCCGACACCCCAGAGGGTGACAGCCCTGCTGCCGAGGCTCCTCTTCCGGCCGAAGCCCCCGCCGCGCCCGGGCAGACGGCAGAACCAGCAGCCCCTTCCGAGACAGCTCCACCGAAGTCCTGATAACTGTTACGCCGCATATTTCCCCGATGGCGGGCCCGGTCCCGTCCTCTTTGTACGAGGGACCCGATCTCCAGGCGCTCTTTATAAATAGTGTAATATATGGTATAATAATCATAGTGTTTGTCCAAGGAGACCCCATGAACTACGTTGACAGCGATTCACTGATCTGCACCGTGCTGCAGGACTACCCCGAGACCGAGGCTGTGTTTGCAAAGCACGGCATGCACTGCCGCGACTGCATGGGCGCCACCGAAGGCACCATCAAGGACGGCGCTCTGATGCACAGCGTGTGCCTTGCAGAATTTCTGGCAGAGCTCAATAAAACCATAAAGGACAATATCAACAATGGCGATTCTTGACATAGTCAAATACGGCGACGACAGGCTGAGACAAAAATGCGAGCCCGTCACCGAGTTTGACGATAGCCTGAAGCAGCTCATCTCCGACATGGCCGACACCCTTCACGCAGCCAGGGGCATTGGTCTGGCCGCCCCTCAGGTGGGGGTCCTGAAGAGACTGTTCATATACGATCTGGGCGAAGATTCCGACGGCTGTCACGCCCTTATCAATCCCAGGATCATCAAAAAGACCGGCGCCGACACCTATTACGAAGGCTGCCTGTCGGTTCCGGGTCTTCAGGGCGAGGTGGAAAGAGCCTGCAAGGTAGTCATCACGGGCATCAACGAAGACGGTCAGCCCGTGAGGATCAAGGCCCACGACCTGCTGGCCCGCTGTTTTCAGCATGAGACCGACCATCTGGACGGAGTAGTCTTTATGGACATAGCCATCCCCGACACCATAGAGCCGGTGGACCTGGAAGACAAGGACAAATGAACGTAGTCTTCGCAGGCACCTCCGACTTTGCTCTGACCATCCTCAGAGGACTTGCGGATGCAGGTCACAGGATACTGTGCGTCATATGCCAGCCGGACAAGCCAAAGGGCCGCAAAAAGCTGCTGACCGTATGCCCTGTCAAGGAGTATGCTCTGGAGCGCAGTCTCCCGCTGCTGCAGCCCGAAAGGATATCCGACCCGGACAGCGTGAAGGAGATATTTCTTTTTGCGGCAGACGTCTTTGTGGTAGCCGCATACGGTCAGAAGATACCTTCTTCCCTTTTGCATTTTGCTCCTCTCGGAGCGGTCAACGTCCACGGCTCGCTGCTGCCGCAGCTGAGAGGCGCAGCGCCCATACAGAGAGCCATTATGAACGGACTGAAGACCACCGGGGTCACCACCATGCTCATGAATGAAGGCATGGACACGGGAGACATGCTCCTCAGGGCAGAGACTCCCATATATGACCATGACACCTACGGCAGCCTGTCCGGGAGACTCTCGGATATGGGCTCGGCGCTGCTCCTGGAGACCCTCGCGGGGCTTGCAGACGGCAGCATCCTGCCCGAGAGACAGGACGACAGCCTCTCTACCAAGGCGCCCTCCATCAAAAAAGAAGACACTCTGGCAGACTTCTCCCGGTCCGCCCGGGAGGTGTATGATCTCATCAGAGGTCTCAGTCCTTCCCCCTGCGCCAGAGGGATACTGGCGGGGACGGAGGTCAGGCTATTGGAAGCCCGTATCCCGGAAGAGGATCTGTCATTTGATACTCCGGGAGAGATAGTTTCCGCAGGCAAGGAAGGCATCAGGGTGGCCTGCGGCCGGGGCTCCGTCCTCATTACCAGACTGCAGCCCGCCGGGGGCAAGGTCATGGACGCCGGCGCCTTCGCCAACAGATTTCACTAAGCAATAAGGCTATACGCCATAACGAATAAGGAGCAAGCAATGTTTAAAAAAATCCTTCTGACCCTTGCGGTCTTAGCCATGACAGCGGCATGTTTTGCCGAAAAGAATGTCATCCTCATAGTCAGCGACGGCACCGGCATCAACGCTATCAGCATGTATGAGCAATTCGTGGGACACGACTCCATCATGCGGTCCTTCCCCACCCGGATGTTCTGCACTACTTATTCCCACGGTCTGGACTTTGACTCCTCCAAAGCCTGGAAGGATGCGGACGCTCAGATACCCGACATGGAAGACTACCTCAGAGCCTGCACCGACTCTGCTGCCTCTGCCACTGCCATCAACAGCGGCAGAAAGACCTACAACGGCCACGTCAATCTTTTCAGCGGCCTTGTCAACTATGACACCGTGGCGCTGGCAGCCAAGAGAGCCGGCTACAGGGTAGCCGACGTGACCACCGTCAGCTGGGCGGACGCCACTCCCGCAGGCGTCAGCTCCCACAGTATAGCCAGAGGCAGTTGGAACCCCATTTCCCACGAGCTGCTCTCCAACAGGATCAACGACGTGCTGGGCGGCGGAGGCAACCCCTGGTATCACACAGACGGCACCAAAAAGGAAGACCCTTCCTACAACGTGATATCCAAGGAAGACTGGGACGATGTGTCCAACGGCATCACCCGCTACAAGCTCCTGGAAAACAGGGAAGACATCCAGGCTCTGGCCAATGACAGGAAGGCCAAGGGCTTCTACGTGTTTTCTCCCAAGTGCTCCGGCGATATGCCCATTGCAGAGCACGTGCCCACCACTGCCGAGATGGCCATAGCCACCCTGAACGTCCTGAAGAACAACAGCGGCAAGGACGGCAAGGGCTTCTTCTTCATGCTGGAAGAGGGACGTCCCGACCATGCCAACCACGCCAACAACGGCGAGAACAACGTGGCTTTCATCAACGCCCTTGACGACGCTGTCCGCGCCATAGTCGCCTGGGTAAACAAGAACTCCAACTGGAAGGACACCATGCTCATCGTCACCGCAGACCATGAGACAGGCGGCATCAGGAACAGCGACAAGACCTATTTCATCACCTCCAACGGAGCCGGCAATATGCCCAACTATGAATACACCACCGGCGGACACACCAACACCCCCGTCCCCTTCTTCGTAAAGGGCGGCACCCCCGGACTCTACAATCAGTTCGTCCGCGGCGTTGACCCCGTGCTGGGCAAGTATATAGACAATACCGACATCTCCAAGGGCATCGAGGAATTCATGCACCTGAGGATGCTGAAGTAACCAAAACGACAAAAAAGGCAGGCGGATAGCCTGCCTTATTTTTTGCCTGAGCTGCTATTTGATCCACATACAGGGCCGTACTCCGTTGGAATCAAAGTGCACGGTGAAGCCGTTGGCGAACACGTCGCCCGCTTCGTTTACGTATACTGCGTTCTTGCTGCTGGCTCCGGGAGACCTGAGCCACCAGCGGCAGTATTCCCCTTCCCTGTAGATGTGCCGGGTCTTGGCGTAGGCCGTGGGCTTGCAGGCTCTTTGTTCGTAGCCCGCAAAGTATTTCTCCGCCTCGTCTCTGCTCAACAGGAATATTTTGTCCAGAGTATCAAAGCCTCCCCATACCGGGGGATCTCCGGCGCTGTTATTGTTGTTCACTTCTGTCTCCGCTATACGGGCCTTTTCGGCGGCATCGAAGGCCTCTTCAAAGAAAGCCCCGTTCAGCCAGCTTCTCAGAGTACATTTTTCCCAGGTGATATCCTCGTAGGTCTTGTTGTAGGGGGCGCAGTCAAGAGCCTGCTCGCTGATAACGAGCAGCTTGCCGTCCCGGGCGTCCAGTACGCGCCAGACGATCTCTTCGCCATGATAAAGCCCCAGCCTGATCCTGTCGCCGGGTCCTGAGGCAGCGGCGCCTGCGCCGGCCTCTGTCTTTCGCTCCTCTTTGGAAAAATGCCCTCTGGGGCCTCCCACGTTCACAAAGCCGGAATTGAAATTCCTGTAGAGAGACTTGTAGTCCTCTATCCTGTGCCACTTCTTGATGTAGCCCTCGGGCAGCTCGTCCCTGATCTCCACGTCATCCCAGCCTCTCACAAGAGGATACGAATAATAGGGATACTCTTCGGGCACGCCGGACACGTACACCACCTTAACGGGCTTCCGTTCCATCCGGGCCAGATACACCCGATGCATGCCGTCGTTGAGGATATTCACGGCGCTGCCGTCGGCCTCCCGGGACAGCTCCACTACCGGCGGCAGCACGTCTATCTGGTCTTCGCAGTCGTCCCGCCATATGGACACGTAGCCGTCCAGGTCAAACAGGTCTATCCCATGCTTCTCCAGAGCCCACTCCAGCTCTCTTGCCCGCAGCACGTTCTCAGCGAGCACGTATCTCTGGGCCGGCGCTATCAGGTCTGTGTGCATCCTCTCCAGAGTGATGTCACACCCTTCATAACATTTCACCTCGGGTCTTTTCAGCATGCTGACCCTGCGCATGTTGGCCATGAGCTCTTCTCGGGAATGTCTCTCTATTTTGATGATATTCATTTATCTCTCCTTATATATAGTATCCAATAATTTGTCGTCGGCCAGCTCCGCGAGAGCGCCTATGGTGACGTCCGGCGCCGGCTTGACCCGGTTGATCACGTCTATCACGTCCCGGCTCTCCTTTTCCGGCCGCCGCAGCAGCCAGCAGGTCTTCATGCCCATAGCTATGGCCGGCTCTATATCGTGGGAATAGGTGTCTCCCACCATGAGTATACGCCCCGGCTCTTCTCCCAGCTCTTTGCACACCAGGGAGAAATTGTGGGGGTCGGGCTTTTTGCAGCCCGTGAGAAAGCTGAGGACCCTCACGGGAGCCAGCCGCTCTATATCGGGCAGAGCCCGCTTGACTCCCTCGTAATAGGGGCGCCATATGTCGGACAGAAGGGCGAGCTTCACGCTGCGCTCCGCAAAAAACCGGAGGACCAGAGAAGACCCACCCAATTCCTCGCAGGCGGTGAACTGGCTGCGCCACAGCCGCTCCGTCTCCTGCCGCGCTTCCTCGGAAAAGACGACGCCCAGCTCCTTTTCCAGCCGGTCAACGAGAGCGTCGCTGCCGGAAAAATCGTGGCACATGATGATGTTGCTCACCGCTCTGTGGTCTTGAGTGCCCACAAGGGCGGCGATATGCTTGGCCGGGGCTACGGGCGGACCTTCCACCAGCGTGGCCCCTATATCAAAGACCACAGCCCTTAAGCCTTCCATTCCTCCACCTTTATGCCCTGAGACTCAAGGAGACTGATGCCGTCATTTTTGGTGTCGCTGTCCCTGCGGAATACTACTCTCTTTATGCCAGAAGCGGCTATGAGCTTGGCGCAGGTCAGGCATATGTTGGCGTTCACGTATATGGTGGCGCCGTCAAGGGCCAGGCCTCTCTTGGCGCACTGGGTAATGGCATTCTGCTCCGCATGGACGCAGATCTTGTAATCCTCATCATGCTGAGCATCCTTTTTGCATATGCCGGTGTCGGAGCAGTGCTCCATGCCGGACAGCACGCCGTTGTAGCCGTGGGACAGTATCCTGCGGTCCATGGTGATGACAGCCCCCACCCTTTTTCTCAGGCAGGTGGACCGACGGGCAATGATGTCCACTATATCCATATAGGTCTCGTCAAAGGTGGGCCGCTTCAAGTCAGAACTCCTTTGCGAAGGCGTCGGGATTCAGAGGCTGCAGATAATCGGGGACAAAGAGACCGTCCCTGCGGATGAGCTCGTCGTCAAACCATATCTCGCCGCCGCCGTATTCCGGGGTCTGTATCATGACCAGATCCCAGTGAACCAGCGAATCGTTGCCGTTGGGGGCGTCTTCGTAGGCTCTCCCCGGGGTCAGGTGTATGGACCCGGAGATCTTTTCGTCAAAAAGTATGTCCCTCATGGGCTTTTTGATAAAGGGATTGACCCCCAGAGAAAACTCGCCGAAATACCTGGCGCCGGGATCCTTGTCCAGTATGAAGTTGATGCCGTCCGGGTCGGAGCCCGTGGCGTCAACGATCCTGCCGTCCCTGATCTCAAAGCGCACGTGGTCAAACTCCTTGCCCTCGTAGCAGGTAGGCGCATTGTAGCGGATGACACCGTTTACGGAGTCTCTGACGGGGGCGGTGAACACTTCTCCGTCCGGTATGTTTCTGTCTCCGAAGCAGCTGACTGCGGGTATGCCCTTGATGCTGAAGGAGAGATCCGTCTCGCCGGGCCCCACCAGGCGCACCTTGTCCGCCTTGTCCATCCGCTGACGCAGCACCTCCTCGGCCTCTGCAAGCCTGGCATAATCAAGGGTGCACACGTCGAAATAAAAGTCTTCAAAGGCTTCCGTGCTCATGCCGGCTCTCTGGGCCATGGAGGGAGTAGGCCACCGGAGGACCACCCATTTGGTGTTGTTGACCCTCTCGTTCTGGACGTCGCTGCCATAATACTTGGCCACTATGGTCTTCTTGTCGTTGGGCACATCCGACCCTTCCTGGTCGTTGTCGGCGCCCCGTATGGCTATAAAGCAGTCCATCTGCTTCATCATGGCCAGGTCGGCCTCTCTGAGGAGCTCCATCCTTTCCTTTGAGGCCACCAGAGCCAGCTGCCTGTTGATGCGTCCGTTGGTCAGGTGATGAAAGGGGATGCCTCCCGCCCTGACCACCTGCCGGATCAGCTCGCAGTCCATCTCGGGCTCTATGGCCTGAGTGGATATATACACCTTTTCGCCGGGCTTGACGCTGACGGAATAGTTTACCAGCAGCTCTGCCAGCCTGCTCATTCTGGGATCAGTCATTTCACACACTCCGCTATGATATACATATTGATTATACCACAAAAAGGCCCTCGCAATCAAAAAAAACGGCCCCCGCAGGGGCCGGTAAGGGCATCACCTTTGCCTGTAGTATTCCCCGAGCCTTGACACTTCTTCAGAGCTCAGAGCTCCGTCAAACACCAGCAGATCGTCTGCCAGAAAATCCATGGAGGAGATGGTCTTTCGCGAGCCGTCGCAGCCTATGGTAAAGGGCAGACCCGAGTCAAAGGACACATCCCTCAGAGCGGCGCTCAGGGTATCGGCGCCCACTTCTTCAAAGTTGATATAGGCCCTCACGACGCCCTGCTCCCTGTCGGCGGCTATGATGACGTTGGTCCAGCGGCCGGGGAAATCATAGGGCATGGTGTACATATAGTCGCATCTGGCGTCGCTGCCGTTGCCCAGATTGAATTTGAAGGCCCCCAGGCTGGCCACTATAAAGCCGGTGTTGAAGCCGCTGCGCCAGTCCTTGTTGCCGAATATGGTAGGCTGGTTCACGCCGTAATCCCTGGCATTGAGCCACATGGACACGGAAAAGCTGTCCTTGCCAAAGGTCAATTCCGGCACGGAGACAAAGTTCTTGACGTTCACCCACAGGGCCTTGCCGAACATGCCGTCCCCGTATTTTTCCTCGCCGTTAAATTCTGCCTTATAGCTCCCGGCCAGAGGCTCCAGAGAGCCGTCAAAGCAGAAGGCCGAGCGCAGCTTTGACCGGTCGATATAATTGTACAGGCCCTCCGGGGAGTCGGCGGCGGGAGTAGCGAGAGACTTGTGCTTTTTGGGCTTTTGCTCCGCTTTTCTGGCATGAGGCTTGGGGTATTCCTCAAAGAGGCCGTCGGGCAGAAAGGCGTCCCACAGGGGATTGCCCTTGATACCCAGAGCATAGCACACCACGGCGGGCAGGTCTCTGGTATATATGTGCCCCAGGTCGGAGCCCTTGATGACCGTCTTCCCTTTCACGCCGAAAAACACAAAGGTTTCCTCGTCCGTAAATCCTCCGTGTCCTCCGTTCTTCACGCCTCCGTGGTCGGTGGTGATCAGTATGAGGGTGTCGTCGGCTATACCGGCGTCCTCCACTGCCGCGACCACTCTGCCCACGTAGCCGTCCATGGCCCGGACGGCCTCATAGTAGGGCTCGTTCAGATAGCCGCCTGCATGGCCCATGTGGTCCGGATTGCCAAAATAGACGAAGGTAAATACGGGCTTGTGCTCCTTGATAAAGGCCTCGGCCACTTTGCAGACGTCGGCTTCTTTGTCGCAGCTCGTGTTAAACTTCTCTACGCCAGGCAGGTCGTCCACCACTGATTTGTTCAGGGACGGCCAGTCCACAAAGGAGCCCATGACCGTGCCGGGAAAGGCCTTATCCACCAGAGCGAACACTGTGGGATACTTGTCGCCCATGGCGTAGGCCCGGGAGTCTATGTTGTGGTTGCCCACCTTGTGATAATAGGGCAGCACGCCGGTGAAGATGCTGGTCCAGTTTTCTCCGCTGATGGTGGGCTTCACGGCTTCTGCCCGGCAGGTAGAAGCGCCGCCGTCCACGAACAGGCGGTCTATATTGGGAGTGTCCGTATTCAGGTGAAAGGCTCCCAGACCGTCCACGCCTATAAACACCACGTGCTTATAGACAAAGTGCTTTTTCTCGGAGCCGGGATTAGCCTTGTCATAGGCCGCAAGACAGACCGAGCAGGCTATGAACAATATGATGCATATCAGTTTATTCATGGTCCTTATTCCTTGTGCTTAGAGCGTCATTTTTCCCTGTTGGCCAGATTGGGCACGTAGGTCACCCTGAGATTGGTGCAGCCGTGAGGCACCATGGTCACCATACGGGGAGTTTCCTCGGCCAGATGAAAGCTCCATTCTTCATAATTGCGGAACTGCCAGCAGCCTCTGCCTCCCGCGGCGTCGGTGCGGTACATGGGCACCTCCAGTACCACAGGCGGGTTTTCCCACACGTAGCCCTCCGCAGGCTTTTCCACCACCTTTATATCGCCGACCCTGGTTTTCTCGTCCAGCGCGTAGGCCCAAGGAGACCATTCGCCCAGGTTGGCAAAGTCGGGTCTGGCCTCATACCAGGGCCAGGTGTCCGTCTCGGGAGTGATCTTCAGGCCGGGATAGGTGTTCCAGGCAGCGGGCACGTCGATAGCGTAGACGATGGGTCCTCTCTCCACACACAGAGGATATCGCCGGGCCGTATAACGGTCGTCCACTCGGCTGATCTTTATCTTCATGGGGAATCTGAGGCTGATGAGGCTCCCTTCTCTGATATCGCCCTTCAGAGCGGCAAAGCCGGCGCCTGTCTTTTCGAGCTTTACCTTCTTGCCGTCCAGCTTCACCGAGGGAGCGGAGCACCACTCGGGGATGCGCAGATATATCCTGTCCGCAGAGCCCCGGGTGACCCTGATATCCACCGTGTCGCGGAAGGGATAGAGAGTGTCCACCTCAAAGTCCAGCTTCGGACTCTTGACGGAGGCGGGGCCGTAGCAGGTGAGATAGAGACAGCCCTCAGCGTCCTCATACACCATATCCCGCACGAATTCCGGCACGGCGCTCACTGCCTTGGTATTGCAGCAGGCCACGTAGAACACAGGTGCAAAGGCTCCCTTGTCCGGCACGTCGCCGTATTTGGAGGAGTCTCTGGTAGCGTAAAGCTGATTGGGAGCCACGTTGTACTGCACTCCCTTTTCGTCCTTGAGCCTGGCGCCCTGGATGCCGTTGAAGAGACAGCGCTCTATGTGGTCTGCCCAGGAAGCGTCGCCGGTGGCGGCTATGAGCCAGGAATAGGAATGGTTGTAGGTCATGAGGTTGCAGTATTCGCTCTCCAGCACCGAGCCCACGGGGCTCAGGAGCTCGCAGGAGGCGGAGGGAGCGCCTGTCTTCTGCACCTGCTTTTTGAGAGCCTTTACGAAGCCGTTAACGGAGGCCTTCCTGTATTCCTCGTTGCCGTTGACGCAGTATATGATGGCGGGATGCTTGGTGTCCTCTCCGTAGGCCACGGAATGCATGGAGCCGAAGATGAATTCGTCGGACAGCATCTGGGACACCCTGTTGCGATGCCGGGAATTGTTATTAAGCCATTCCTGCCAGTCTTCCGCCAGCTTCAGGAGCCGGGCGTCCCCGGTGTAGGCGTATACCACGCACAGTGATTCTATGATGGTAGGACCGGCGTAGTCGGTTTTTACGTCTTTGAATTTGTCGCAAAACCACAGAAGGCCCTTGTGCACGGCCTCCAATACGTCCTTCCTGCCGGTGGCCTCATAGTAGGACAGCAGGGCTCTGTAGCACCAGTTGGCGCTCCAGGGATTGTAGTCCACCATACGGTCCGTATCCTTGCCGTAGCCCCCCAGATAACCGTCGGGCTCCTGGTTGGCCAGCACCGCGTTCACCCACTTATCCGCCTTGGCTATGAGCTCGGGATCGTCCAGGGTAAAGGCCAGCTCCACCAGGCCCATCCAGTAGGTGCCGGATATCTCCGCAGACCACCCGGCAGCAAAGGTGGGATCATCGGGAGCAGCGTGATGAGGCAGCTGGTAAAAGCGGCCGTGATCCACAAAGGGCCGGGCTATCATGTCGGGCTCCAGCTCGTCCAGATGTCCTCCCATCCCTTCCTTGCTCCTCTCCAGCTGGTCCCTGATCCAGCCCCGGGCGGTCACACTGCCCAAAGGCAGCTTGGAAAGAGAATTGTAGGTTTTGATCTTGGAATATTCCCTTGAAATATTCATGCAAAAAACAGGCAGACATAAAAGCGTCAACAGCGCGGCGCACAAAAGCATTTTATACATTGCATCTCCTTCTATAAGATTTTCAACATTCTATTTATATTTTAGCAAAAAGCCTGTCCGGTGTAAACAGGGCAGGCTTAACACAAAAACGATAAGCAGTTTTCGGACAAACAGATCTTATCCGGTCCGCAAATCATTAACTTCTTCTATGTCTAAATCGGTTATTTATATCTTTTATCTGTTTGTATCTTTGGCTTCCAAACTGAAATAACCGACGTTATCATTATGAGCAGGCATACCGGTATCCCATCCCCTGTATGGCTGCCACGTAGCATATCCGCCCTGGGGACATGCATTTGACATTTTGCGCCAAACCTTGCTCAAGGGAGTTGCCGTTACATGTCCGTCTGTAAATATACATACGATTTTATCCTGTGGAGCCCAAAGACCCGTATAACCCGAATCCGAATATGTTTCCGTGTCATGAAAAGGAAAAGCCTCAAACAACATAACAAAATCCGCCGGATATTTTACCGTATTAATAGGACAAGGTGTACCTACGTACGGATTCGTTCCCGCACTTGTCCAAAAGATAGGGATGCGAAGGTTAAAATCACAATACCGCAATACTTTATCCAGCGCAAACGCTTTATCGCCTTGCGCATCGGAAGGGCATATCCACAAAGATCTGTTTTTTATATAGACGTCAAGCAGAGCCCTGAAAGAGTATTTTTGGATAAATTCCTTATAATTATTGTTTCCGGCCCATGGATTTGCCCATGCGCCATACCAGGCCTCTGTGGCATCTGGCGGAAGCCCATATGAATTCGCCGCTTCGTAACTCATCGCGGGAAAACATTCGTCCCAGTCGCTCGCATATAAAAACATTGCTGTTCCTATCTGTTTTGCATTGCTGATACACTGAGTCTGACGGGCTTTTTCTCTCGCCTGAGCAAAAACGGGAAACAATATAGCGGCAAGAATAGCGATGATCGCAATAACCACCAACAGTTCAATAAGAGTGAATCCTTTTTTCATGTTAGTCTCCTAGTAAGAATCTCTATTGAATTTGGGGCGAACTCCCAAATCCATCTTGATTATACTTCAGAAAAAAAAAAATGCAAACTATTGTCTAACGACGGTTTCAAAAAAAAGCCTGTCTCCGTGAAGGAGACAGGCGTAAACAAGTCTTTTCGGTCCCGGAGCCCTTTGACGGACGGCATTCATTCATAGTAGGTAGCGCAGGTGGTAGCAGACTCCCATACCGATACCGACCAGAGCTCAGGCACCTCTCTCTTAATACTGTCGTAGATATACCTGGCAATGTTTTCTGCCGTGGGATTCTTTTCCTTAAAAGCCTCCAGGTCATTGAGACAGGTGTGGTCCAAATAGTCCATGGTCCCGGCGGCGATACGCTTGGCCTCCACGAAGTCAAAGGATATCCCTGTATCGTCCTGGCTGTCCAGCTTGAATACGAGACCGGTTTTATAGCTGTGTCCGTGGAGACTGCTGCAGGGACCGTTGTAGCCCCTCAGATAATGGGCTGCGTTGAAATGCTGTTCTATATATATTTCGTACATCAGCTTAACTCGTACTCTTCCAGTTTTTTCTCCGCAAACACAGGCCTCAGGCGGGCAAAGCGCATCAGGCCGCCCACAATGGGCACGCTGACAAAATCATCGCCCATGAGAGGTCTGGCGTATTCCACAAAGCCGTCGGTCACGTCGCAGCGCGAGGGCGCTATCCACTCCCTGGGGAATTGCTTTTCGGAATTGGCCGCCTTTGACAGCAGCATATGGGTGTAACGCACCCGGTAGCCGGGACCCGGCTCCCTCACCAGAGAAGACATATAGCCGGTGCCCAGAGAGACTGCGTTTTCCACGGCCCTGACTCCCAGCTCTTCCGCCTCCTTCAGGTCCACAGTGGAGGCGTTGATGATGCTGTTGCGCTGATCGTTGCCCGGCACCTGACATCTGGCCATGCCCCTTACCGGGAGCCCCGCGTCGTTGAGATAATTGATCACTTCCTGGGCCACAGTGGTCCTGGAGGCAGAGAACTCCACGTGGCCAAAGGCGTCCCGGGCCTTGCCCACGTCGGTGATATCCATGCCCTCGTTGACCACGGCCACCACTCTGCCGTGCTGTCTGAGGCCGTCGTTCACCCTGTCGGCCAGCTCCGGGAGGGTCAGGCCGCTCTCTGCCAGATATATCTGCAGAGAAAACCGTCTTTCGGGGTCGGCCAGCCTGGCGGCGGCTCCGATAAAACCTATGCTCCGGCCCATGGCCTGAGCCACTATCACCGGATCGCAGGTGGAGGAGCCCACGTTCTCTTCGTTGAGACACTGTATATAATGGGCCCAGTATTTGGCGCAGGAGCCGTAGCCCGGTGTGTGGTCTATCTCTTCAAAGGTGCCTATGTCGTTGTCTATGGTCTTGGGCACTCCTGAGCACACCAGCTCCATGCCCTGCTCCCGGGCCAGCAGGCTGATCTTGTTGGCCGTATCCATGGAGTCATTGCCCCCTATGTAGAAAAACCAGCCTATGCCGTGGGCTCTCAGCACCTGCAGGATGCGGTCAAAATCTCTCTTGTTGTCATCCTTCAGCTTGTAGCGGCAGGTGCCTATGGCGCCGGCGGCGGGAGTGGTCCTCAGGAGCTCCAGCTCCTCCCTGTCCTGACAGGAGAGGTCCAGCAGTTCCTCAGTGAGTATGCCCTCAACTCCGTGCCAGGCACCGTACACCCGGCCAAACCTGCCTGGAAAAGCCTCGACGCCTCTCAGGATACCCAGGAGCGAAGCGTTTATGACGGGAGAAGGTCCTCCCGACTGGGCGATAAGTACGTTGTTCATGTTGTCCCCTTTCGAGCTAAAAATTCAGAGTGCCGACCCCTGTATCTATACCCGTGCCGTTGAGTCCGGCGGCAAAATCGTCGGCAGGCGGAAAGATGTCCAGCTTCACCGAGAGCATAAAGCTCTCGTCCGAATAGCTGCCGGTCTGCTTTCTGTACAAAAAAGACACGTCGTAGCAGTGATATCTCCGGGTCAGCTCCCCTATGATATAATCCAGCTCCTTTTCGTAGCCGTCATAGCTGAGATAGGCTCTGAGCCTCCAGCTCTTTCCCAGAGACAGGTCCCCGAGAGCCTTGACGCCGGTGAGCTTTTTGGACAGAGCGTTGTAATGGGCTCCCAGACTGAGGGTGCTGTCCTTGCCCATGGTCACCTGCCCTATGATGGTCTTGAGCCGGGACCTGTCGGGGCTGTAAGAGGCCGCCAGATACGCGGACAGACTGTCGGAGGGAGCATATTTGATCTTGGCGTTCACGTCCAGCCAGTCCCGGCCGGCGGAAGCAAAATCATAGCCTCCGAACACCTCGCAGTAGAGAGGAGCCAGATCGTATATCCATCTCAGATTGAGATAATTGTAGCGGCTGATGTAGTCCGAAGACACAGGAGAATACCCACGGGGCTGCTGATACCTGTAGTCCAGCCTCCACTTGTTGGGTCCGGCGCCCAGGTTGTAATACACGTTGCCCCCCAGAGAATATTTGGCCATATCGGAGGCGTAATACAGCTGTCTGTAGCGGGCGTTGGCGGAAATATAAGAGTCTGCGCCCAGGTCTATCCGATAATCAGGGAGCCCCGCCTCAAAGAGGATCCGGTCTGTAGTACTGCCCTCCGGCAGCTTCAATCTGGAATAGCCTGCCACCAGGTCCAGCCCGTAGCTGCCGGTGATGCCCAGCCGGGCCGTATCGGAGGACAGTATGAGCTCGGGCCTTTTTTCCGTGCCCCGGTAGCCCGAGCCGGACAGCTCGTCATACAGGAGAGCCCCCAGAGACCAGTCCACAGGCTGCTCGCTGCCCTCCAAAGTGAGCTTTGAGGTCACCAGCTCCCGCCGGTAGGCAGTATAGCTGAAATCGGAATAGCTCACGGTGCCAGCAAATTTCATGCGGGAGCTGAGTTTGTGCTTCAGGGAAAGAGTCACCAGATCGTTTTCGGTCTTGTATCCAGTGTCCGATATGATCCTGGACCAGTCCAGCAAAGCGTCGGTGGCCGTGGTCTTGTAGCCCAGCCGGGCAGACATAAAATATCTTTTTACGTCGTCTCTGCCCTTGTAGGCAGTGTTTCTGCCCTCGAGGGAAGCGTTGAAATAGAGAGGTCCCTTTTCCCCGGTGTGCCTGAAGTTGAAGGTGGAATAGTTGCCTTCGCCGAAGGTGTTTATGATGTGATAGACGCCGGCCTGGCCCTTCACGTTGCCTCCTGAGTTGCCGTAGTCCTGACGGACCCCCAGTCCGAAGCCCTTTTTGGACATGACGTCAAAGAGCAGGAGCCCGTAATAGCGCTCGCTGCGGGGATTGTAGGGATAGGCCAGCTTGGCAAACCAGCCCTCCGTGTCCGAAAAACCGGTCCTGGGGGTGGCTCTTGGGTCGTCGTAGCGGTCGTCAAGAGGCACGCTCACGTAGGGCAGAGTCATCACGTGACGCCCCCTCCAGAAAAAGGCGGCCGACTTCAGCACTATGCGGCGGCCGGGATATACGGTCATCTCCCTGCACTGCAGGAGGTAGTGGGGCTCGCCGCTGTCACAGCCTGTAAAGGATGCTCCGCCGGCGGTATACACGCCTCCCGCCCGGGAGAGAGAGCCGGACTTCACGAAGACGGGAGCAGCCAGAGTCCCCTTTGTCCCGGCAGGCAGCAGCGTCAGACTGCCCGCTCCGCTCCTGATGTCTCCCGTGTTCATATTCACGGTGACAGAATCCCCGGAGCCCTCAAAGCTGTCGGAGGTCACCTGCAGATCTTCCCAAAAAGAGGCGTCTCCCGAAGCGTAGTCCACGTGGCCCTTGCCGGA
Organism: Abditibacteriota bacterium; assembly: GCA_017552965.1. NCBI lineage: Bacteria > Pseudomonadati > Abditibacteriota > Abditibacteriota bacterium. The sequence continues at coordinate 192,773 of JAFZNQ010000009.1, forward strand.
GGTGATGACCATATCCCTTATGCCGGCCTTTACGTCTCCTTCCAGATAGGCCTCCCGGGGACGGGCTCCGTCATACAGGATGTCTATGCTGCCGGCTGACAGCTCCACCTTTTCCGCCGCAAGGGCGCCGGCTGACAGCCACAGAGCGCAAAGGATCACAGCAAGGATGGCTTTCATCTGTTCACCACCGCCATCAGGATCGTTCCGCACACGCCGAAGCATATGACTATGCTCCAGCCTGCCAGATAGGGATCTATCCCTCCGGTCTGTCCCAGCACCCGGGCAAACCACATGATATTCCAATAGACGAAAAACACTGCTATGCCGGCCACCAGAGAGTTGCCGGCGCTTTTTTGAGGGAGCATGAGGCACAGAGGGGCAAGACACAGCAATATGGCCAGAGAGGACAGAGGCAGCGCCTGCTTGAAGGCGTATTCCAGCTCTGCGTCTCCCGGCTTGATGCCGGCCTTTTTGAGCTCTCTCACCTTGTCCCGGAGCTGGAGACAGCTGTAGGAAGCGTTGTCCCTGCGGGAGCCCACGAGAGAGGCGAATACGGAGGTATCTATCTGCAGCTCCATAGTCTCAAAGGCTATGGCCGCGCCGGGAAGCCCGTTGTCGTCAAACATATAGCTGCAGCCGTTCCTGAGAGTCCACACTCCCCGGTCGCCGGTGGCGGAGGAGGCGGTGACGAGAGCGGGATAATCGCCGGAGCGGTCCAGGGAAAACAGCATGACCCGGTGATAGACTATGACGCCGTCTCTGCGCTCTATGTTGGCCACTCTGATGCAATAATCACCTGACTTGACGAATATGTCGGGCTCGATGGGCAGATCTCCGGGCACGGAATATATACGCTTCATGATGCTGTCCGCCGCAGACTCCGATCTGACCACGGCATATTCCTGAAAGGCGTACCCCAGGACCGTAAGTATGACGCCGAAGCACAGAGCCGCCCGGAGTATCCTGCCGGGACGGATGCCGCCTATGCCGATGGCGGTGAGCTCGTTTTCCCTGGCCAGCCTGCCCAGTCCCATGCAGGTGCCGAATATGGCGCCGGCCGGCAGGCTGATCAGCACGCAGCCGGGGAGACGGCACAGCAAATAGCAGGCAACCAGTCTCCACTGGGGAAGACGGCTCACGATAAGATTGAGGTTGGCATACACTATATTGCCGAACACGAGAATGAGAATGAGGAAAAAGCCCAGCAAAAAGGGGCCGGCCATTTCCCTTATCAGATATTTATCCAGTAAACGCATCGGGACAGTCCTTTGATACTACAATTATATTATAACATAAATCGCGGAGAATGGGCGGCCGCGGAGCCGCGCTGCCCCCGCTGCGGGGCCATAAAAAATAATTCATAAAATTAACGCCAAAAAGCAGGGTATTTCCAAAAAACGTATTGACATAAACATCGGAATAACATATAATGTAGTTGAACAGTTTTATCAATCACTTGTGAGGTTATTGTGTTAAAAAGAGAACGACAAGATTATCTGCTGAGTCTTTTGAAGGCAGAGGGTGTGATCCGCATTTCCGAACTGGTACCCAAGGTAGCCAGCTCCATGATGACTATCAGACGCGATCTGGACGAGATGGAGAGCCGGGGCCTTCTGACCCGTATCCATGGCGGAGCCGTACTGGCCAAGGAGAGCAAAAAGGACTCTCTGCAGCCTTCCTTCCAGCAAAGGATGGAGGAGCACATCAAAGAAAAGAAGCACATAGCCAGGCTGGCGGCGCGCATGGTGGAAAACGGCGATATATTGTATCTTGACGGAGGCACCACTCCTTATCTGATGCTGGACTTTATCGATCCGGACATCTGCTTTACAGTCATCACCACTGCTCTGATGACCGCTACCAAGGCGTCATCCTTCAGCAACGCGAACGTGATCTGTATCGGAGGCAGCATCCACAAGAGCTCCTATTCCACCACCGGCACCATAGCCATAGAGAACATCGACAAGTTTCATGCCAACAAGGCGTTCATCAGCACCAAGGCTTTTGCTCTGCCTCTGGGCTGCTACGAGGCCGACATGAATCTCATCGAGACCAAGAAGGCCATAGTCCGCAATGCCGACGAGATCATTTTGCTGGCTGACTTTTCCAAGTTCAGCGGCAAATCACTGTGCCCCTCGGTGACTCTTTCCAGCATCAACAAGGTGGTCACCGACGCCGCTACCGACGCCAACATCCTCAAGACCCTGACGGACAAAGGCATCGAAGTGGTCAAATAACAAAAGACCCACAAGTCCCCGGCCCCGCCGGGGATTTTTTTGTCCCTGGCAGACGGCCCCCTCTCGCCTCTTTTTTGCAGGATTTTCTTTTCTCCCTTGCCCGTGGCCGCCGGTAAGTGCTATAATAGATATATCACTACTCGCAGGAGAAGCGTCACCATGAAAATAATATTGCTCCTTTTCTCACTTGTCATCATATCGGGCTGCGCCTTTGCGGCGGATATCCCCGACGAATTCATATCCTTTACGGTGCCGGGCCACGACAATGAAATGCGTCAGATACGGCAGATATACTACGACGCATACATGAATCCCGTAGCCACTCCCGGCGCCTCCTATATAGACGTGTGGGCGCCCGTGCCTCTCATGAGCGTGGCTCCTCTGAAAAAGGACATGATGAGCGTGTGGAAGGACACCTTCCTCCATCGCGGCATCAACAAGGACGGCTACGTGACCTGCAATCAGCATTTCAGCCACGCCCTGGACGACGGCTGGCCTTTCCCTCTCTTCCCTCAGATACAGGGGGATTATGAGGGCAAGACCTTTGGCTTCCTGTTTCAGGACAGCCCCTCGGACATCACCATGATGCTGGCTCCCTCCGCCCCCGCTCTCGACAATAAGGGCTATATGGGCGAAAAGGCTGCCGCCAGATGGGTCGTCCACGACATGGAGGATCTGGGCATCATAGACGACACCTGGCAGATCAAGGTCACCGGTCCCGATCCCTGGATAGAGACCCGGGACGGCTTCAAGTGCGAAGCCTTCATGTGTCCCTTCATCAGCTTCCGCTCCTATATCAGCACCGACAAGCCCATGACAGCCACTATCCAGTGGCAGCGCAGCGAAGACAAGGACTGGTCTGCCCGCAGGTCCGTCAGATTTGACCTGCAGACTCCCGACCCCTTTATGGGCAGCGTCATGAGGTTCTGCGCTGCAGAGCCCTCCAAATCCAAAGAATGGAGCGGCACCGTCACCCGGCTGAGGATCCGCTTCCCCGCCGAGGAGGGACTGGGCTTTGGCATCAATTCCATATTCTCTGCCTTCAACACCAGACATCAGATGAACGCCTGCAACTTTCTCATAGGCTCCATCAACACCTTCAATCAGACCGGAGACACCGGGTTCCTCACTCAGAACATCGACCGTATGAGGCAGGTGTTCCGCTACGCACAGAAGGAGCTCTACGACAGCAAGGCGGGCATGATACGGGTACGCTATCAGGGCCATGACGGCATCCCGGGCTACGTGACTGACGAAAACGGTCACCGCACCTACAATTTCGGTCACTCCATCGGAGGCAACTACTGGGATATACTGCCCTTCGGCAATCTGGAGACATACACCTCCTACTATTACGTCTATACCCTGAGGATGATGGCCGACCTGGAAGACTATATCGCTTCCCATCCCGAGCTGGATCTGGGCAAGAGCCCCATGAAGCCCGCAGCCATGAGGAGAGAAGCCGACATCATAGTGAAGACCCTCAACAGCCGTCTGTGGAACCCGGACAACGGCAGGTTCTACGGCGCCGAGGACGTGAACGGAGACAAATGGGACTTTGGCTTCACCTTCCTCAACACCGAGGCCATATACTACGGCGCTGCCACGCCGGCCCACGCCAGGGAGATCATGGACTGGATAGACGGCAGGCGCACCGTAGCCGGCGACACCAGCAAGGGCGAGGACATCTACCGCTGGCGCCTGGCTCCCAGAGCCACCACCCTGCGCAACGACAAGTGGTATTTATGGGCCTGGGACTGCAACGCCTTCCCCTACGGACTGCAGGTCCAGGACGGAGGAGCCGTATTTGCCCAGAGCTTCAACGATATGATGAGCCGCATCAAGGTGTACGGGCCCGACAACGCCTGGCAGAGATTTGAAGGCATCCTGGACTGGTACACCGAAGTCGAGGAGGCGGGAGGCTACCGCGCCTACTATGCCGACGGCTCCAAAGGCAACACCATGCAGGGCTCCGGCACAGCCGGCGGCATCGGCATAGACATGGAATTCGTGGAGACGCTGCTGGTCCCCTACACCATGATCGAGGGCTTTATGGGCTTCAAGGCGAACCCGGAAGGCTTCAAATTGACGCCCAACCTGCCGGACAGCTGGCCCTCCTACGAGATCAAGGGGCTCCGCTACCGCAACTACGTGCTGGACCTGAAGGCCGCAAAGGATATGATCTCCATATCTGCCATGGGCCCCGCCGAAGACCTGATAGTCACCATCCCCGAAGGCTGGACTCTGACCGAGGGCAAAGACCTGGGCAGCGGCAGATGGCAGCTGGAGCTGGGCGAAGGCACCGTGTATGCGGTTAGATCGAGATGAGCCCCGCCGCTTGACGGGAGCTCCCGATAGTGTTATAATATAAGTGTCACATTTACATACTGCCGTTCCCGCGGTCGAGAGTTAGTGATCGGCGATCTAACAAACGGTCCTGGCGGTAAATAATTCTATATGGAGAAGATCACAATGGACAAAGCCAAAAAAAGCCAAATCATCAGCGAATATGCTCAGAAGGAAGGAGACACCGGTTCTCCCGAGGTACAGATAGCTCTTCTGACCAGCCGTATCAACACGCTGACAGAGCATCTGAAGACCCATCACAAGGACCATCATTCGAGAAGAGGCCTGCTCATGATGGTAGGTCACAGAAAGGGACTCCTGAAATATCTCTACAACAAGGACATTGCGAAATACAGAGAGCTCATCTCCCGTTTGGGCATAAGAGACATCAAGAAATAACACAAGGAAGATCGAATGCCCATATACAGAGTAGAAAAAGAGATTGCGGGCAAGACCTATATCATCGAGTCGGGCAAGCTGGCGGGCCAGGCCAACGGCGCCGTCACCGTCCGATGCAACGACACCATAGTTTTTGCCTCTGCTTGTATGACCAAAGAGCCAAAGGAAGGGATGAATTTCTTTCCTTTGACCGTGGATTTTGAAGAGAGAAAGTATGCCGTAGGCAAGATAGCCGGCGGCTTCAACAAACGGGACGGCAAGCCCTCCGAGAGAGCCATACTGATCTCGAGACTCATAGACAGACCCATGAGGCCCCTGTTCCCTCAGGGCATGAGGAATGACGTACAGATAGTGGTCATGCCTCTTGCCGCCGAGGAAGCCAGCCCTCTGGACCTGCTCAGCGTCATAGCCGCCTCCGCGGCCACCGCCATTTCCGACATCCCCTGGGACGGCCCTCTGGGCTGCGCCACCGTATGCCGGGTGGACGGCGAGTTCATAGCCAGCCCTTCCCGGTCCCAGCTGGAAGCCTCCGATATGGAGCTCTTTATAGCCGGCCGGGACAGCAAGCTGCTGGAGATCGAGCTGGAGGCCAAAGAGGTCTCCGAGGATGACCTGGAGGAAGCCCTCACCCTGGCTCACAGCGTCTGCGACCAGTTCGTGGCCCTGCAGAACGAGCTCATAGCCATGTGCGGCAAGCCCAAGGCCGAGATCCCCATTCTGGAGCCCGACCCCGAGTTCACCGAAGAGATCGCCCTCAAGGTCAACGACAAGATCATCGACGCCATCCGCAACCCCGAAGCGGCAGGCAAGGAGTCTGCCATATTCGACCTGCGTGACGAGCTGCAGGCTGAGCTGGCCGAAGAGTACGAAGAGAGAGCCGAGGAGATCCCCGACATTCTGGAAAAGCTCATCAAAAAGCAGGTGCGCCATATGGTCATCGACGAAGGCAAGCGCGCCGACGGCAGAGCCCTCGACGAGATCAGGCCTCTGTCCTGCGAAGTGGGAGTATTGCCCAGAGTCCATGGCAACGGTCTCTTTTCCAGAGGCCAGACCCAGGTGATGACCACCCTGACCATCGGCAGCCTGGACGACACCCAGCTTATCGACAATCTGGAAGAAGATTATGAGAAGCATTTTCTCCACTACTACAACTTCCCTCCTTACTCGGTAGGCGAGGTGCGCCCCATGAGAGGCGCCGGCAGGAGAGAGATAGGTCACGGCGCTCTGGCCGAGAAGGCCCTGCGGCCCGTGATGCCCTCCAAGGAAGAATTTCCCTATACCATGATACTGGTCTCCGACACCTTTGAGTCCAACGGCTCCACCTCCATGGCTTCCACCTGCGGTTCCACCCTGGCGCTCATGGACGGCGGTATCAAGATCAAGGCTCCCGTAGCCGGTATTTCCATCGGTCTCATGAGCGACGAAGAGCACGAGGTCATCCTCACCGACATACAGGGTCTGGAAGACTTTACCGGCGACATGGACTTCAAGGTAGCCGGCACCAGAGACGGCATCACCGCCATTCAGGTGGACACCAAGACCCACGGTCTGTCCCGCAGCGCAGTATCCAATGCCCTCATCGCGGCCAGGAAGGCCAGATACACCATTCTGGACCTCATCGAGAGCGTGATACCCGAGCCCAGAGCGGAAATGTCGCCCTACGCTCCCAGAGTCTATACCATCATGATCGATCCCGAAAAGATCGGCGACGTCATAGGCCCCGGCGGCAAGGTGATCAAGAAGATACAGGCCGACACAGGCGCCAAGATCTCCATCGAGGACGACGGCACCGTGTACGTGGCTTCCACAGACGCCGACGGCGCCGACAGAGCCATAGCCACCATCAAGACCCTGACCATGGTCCCCGAGCCCGGCATGATATTCGAAGGCCCGGTGGTGAGGATCGAGAGCTTCGGAGCCTTTGTGGAACTGGCCCCCGGCAAGGACGGCCTGTGCCATATATCCGAGCTCACTCCCGAACGTCTGGGCAAGACCGAGGATTATTGCTCCCTGGGCGACATCCTCAAGGTGAAGGTCAAGGAGATCAGCGATGACGGCAAGGTGCGCCTGACCCACAAGGAGTTTTGCGACACCAGCAAGATCAAGCACTCCTCCGGCCATTCCTCCGGACATTCCTCCGGCAAAAAGCCCGACCAGTCACGGAGAAACAAGGAAAAGCTGAATATCATCTTCAGAGAAAAGAAATAACAAAAGCCTCCGCGTGAGGCTTTTTTTTACAGGTCATGAACACAGATATTAGGATCGAAAACGATTTTTCCCACAAGTATCCCACGGACGTCAGGGGCGACTTTATCCCCTCCACCAACATCGAGGTGATCAGACAGTTCGAACGGGGCCGCTTCGGATACGCCCTGTTTGACTTTGACGGCACCATATCCCTCATCAGGGAGGGCTGGCAGTCGGTAATGGGCGACCTGATGCTGGAGGTCCTCTCCGACACTCCTCTCGGCAGAGAGGAGCCGGGGCTGGGCGCCTATATAGACCGTCTCATAGCCGAGACCACCGGCAAGCAGACCATCTATCAGATGATCGCCCTGGCGGAGGAGGTCAGCAAGCGGGGCAAGGAGCCTCTGGAGCCGGCTGAATACAAGGCAGAATATCTGAGAAGGCTGCTGGAAAAGATCGGCGAAAGGCGGGAGAGCCTCCGCTGCGGAGCCGCCCGGCCCGAGGACTATCTGGTGCCCGGCGCCAAAGAGTTTCTCCTGGAGCTGAAGGACCTGGGCCTCTCACTGTATCTGGCCAGCGGCACCGATCAGGAATATGTGGAGGAGGAGAGCAGCCTGCTGGACGTGGGCCGCATCTTCGAGGGCAACGTCTTCGGCGCCCGGGACGACTACAAGAGCTTTTCCAAGGCCATAGTGATACAGCAGATACTGTCCGATACCGGCATAGAGGGCCACAGGCTCCTGGGCTTTGGCGACGGCTTTGTGGAGATAGACAACACCAAGAGCGCCGGGGGCATCGCCATAGGCGCCGCCACCAACGAAAAGGACCCCGCCTTCCCGGACGAGGGCAAACGCCTGAGACTGCTGGCGGTGGGAGCGGACGTCATCATCCCCAGCTTTTCCTGCCACAGCGCCCTGTGCCGATATCTCATGGGAGAATAAAGTGAAGCAGTTCGACAGAGATTGCATACGCATGTTCCCTCTCTCAGAGAGAAAAAACGATCTGGATATACGCCACATCGCCCTGGACCCGGACATGACCCCCCGGGTCCCTCAAAACGAAGCCTTGCAGATCCGTCGTCTGGCAGCAGAGCTGGCCAGGGCCCGTCAAGAGGGCAAAAGCCGCATGCTCACCTACGGAGCCCATCTCATAAAAAACGGCTGCGGCCCCATCGTGATCAGGCTGCTGCAGGAGGGCTGGCTCACCCACGTGGCCACCAACGGAGCGGGCTCCATCCACGACTGGGAATTTGCCTGGATGGGCATGAGCTCCGAGAACGTCAGGGAAAACGTGGCCCGGGGCCGGTTCGGCACCTGGGACGAGACAGGCAGATACATCAATCTGGCCGTCACTGCGGGAGCGGTGGACGGTCTGGGCTACGGGGAGTCCGTGGGCCGGATGATAGCCGATGACGGCATCCATATCCCCGACCCGGATACCCTCAGAGAGCTGATAAACGAGGGTCTGGAGGGCGGAGATGCTGACAGGGCCGCAGCAGCCATGGACCTGCTGGGCGTCATACGCCGCTATGATATACCCCCGGGCTTTCTCTCCGTGAGGCACTCCTGCAAGGAATATTCTGTCCAGCGGGCCGCGTGGGAGTCGGGCGTCCCCTTTACGGTGCATCCGGGCATAGGCTACGACATCATATACACCCATCCAATGAACCGGCCGGCCGCCATAGGCAGGGCCGCAGGCAGGGACTTTCTGGCCTTTGCCGAGGCCGTGTCCGGGCTCCCGGAAGGCGGAGTCACCATGTCTGTGGGCTGCGCCATCATGTCCCCCATGGTGTTTGAAAAGAGCATGTCCATAGCCAACAACCGGGCCATCCTCGAAGGCAGAGGCCCCGCCCGGGATTTCACCGTGGCCATAGTGGACCTGCAGGACGGCGGGGGCTGGGACTGGAGCGCAGGCGAGCCTCCCAAGGACAACCCGGCCTATTACCTCAGATTCTGCAAGTCCTTTTATCGCATGGGAGGTCGGCTGGACTACGTATGTCTGGACAACCGGCTGTTTCTCGCCGGTCTTTACAAGGAGCTATCACAATATGGATAGAAAGCGTTTTCTGGAGCTGTCGGGTCAGTTTGGCTCCCGGACCATAGCGGTCATAGGCGACTTTTTTCTGGACAGATATCTCTATTTTGACGAGAGTCTACGGGAGGAGTCGAGAGAGACGGGTCTTGCTGCCAATCAGGTGATACGGGTCGTTCACAGCCCCGGCGCCGCCGGCAACATACTCACCAATCTGGTGAAGATGGGCGCAGGACGGGTCATTGCCGTGGGCTACACCGGCGACGACGGAGAGGGCTATGAGCTCAGACAGGACGTCAGGCAGCTGGGCTGCAGCGACGAATACATGCTGCTCTTTGACAGACACACCTGCACCTACACCAAGCCTCAGAACGCCGCTCTCCCCGGACTCTCCGGGGAAAAGGAGCGCTACGACATCAAAAACAGGACCCCCTTTACACCGGCGGAGGAAGAGCGTCTGACAGACAAGATCGCCGCAGCCGTGGAAGAGGCGGACGGAGTGGTGATAGCCGACCAGTCCGAGGTGGAGGAGGAAGGCTGCGGCCTCATCACCCCCCGGGTCCGGGAGGCTCTCCATGACCTGACGGTCAAATACCCCGCCAAGGTCTTTTGGGTGGACTCCCGGCTGAGAGGACATCTGTTTGCCAATATGATAGTAAAGCCCAACGCCGCCGAAGCGGTGGGCTGTATGATGAAGGATGCTCCCCTGACTGAGGACAACCTGCTGCTGGCGGGAAAAGCTCTCGCCGAAAGGACCGGCAAGCCCGTATTCCTCACCCGGTCCGAGCAGGGCGTCAGCATCTTTGACTCCCGGGGCGTCACCCTCGTGCCGGCGAGACAGGTGGAGGGCGAGATAGACCCCACCGGCGCGGGAGACAGCTTCACCGCCGGGGCAGTGCTGACTCTGGCGGCAGGAGGAACCTGCCGAGAGGCGGCGGAGACCGGGTGTCTCACAGCCTCCGTCAGCGTGAAAATGCTGGGCCGGACAGGCTATGCCACCTGCGGGGATATCCTTGGACTTTTGTCCCGATAGGAGTATCCATCCCGCAGATATTATGCTATAATATATAGTGATATGGGCGGCAGCTTGCCGCCTGCACCCTGTCTGCCTCCGGCAGTCACTTATTTTTCGGAGACTATATATGACACACAAAGAACGTTTTATAGCAGCCCTGGAGCGAAAGCCCATCACCGGCAGAGTACCCACCTTTGAGCTGGTGTTCTTTCTGACCATGGAAGCCTTTGGCAAGCTGCATCCCTCCATGAGAGCCTTCGGCCAGTGGCAGCAGATGAGCGAGCATGAGCGGCAGCTGCACCGTCAGGACATAGTGGACACCTATCGCATGACCGTGGAGCAATACGAGCATGACGCCCTGTTCTTCCACCCCAATCCCGGCTCCCGGGAAGAAATGGTCCGCTCCATCAACATGTTCAACGAGCAGACCAACAACGAGTATTTCGTCATGATCCATGGCGACGCCACCTACGCCATCCCCGACGGCAACCATATGATGGAGTTTTCCTACAGGCTCATTGACGAGCCCGACAAGGTAAAGGACGAAGCCGAGAGAAGCGTGGACAACGCTCTCAGGAACGCCGAGTTCTTGAAGGAGAACACGGATCTGGCCGGCTTTGCCCTGTGCTCGGACTACTGCCTCAACACCGGGCCCTTCCTGTCCCCTGCCCAGTTTGCCGAGTTCGTCACTCCTTATCTGAAGCGGCTTATCGCCGGCTACAGGGACCTGGGCTTCTACACCATCAAGCACACAGACGGCAACATCATGCCCATCCTCGACCAGCTGGTGGACTGCAACCCCCACGCTCTCCACTCCATAGACCCTCAGGCAAACGTGGATATCGCCGAGGTAAAGAGGCTCTATGGCGACAGAGTGTGCCTCTGCGGCAACGTGAACTGCGGCTTGCTGCAGACCGGCACCGATGAGGAATGCATCGAGTCTGCCCGCTATTGCCTGAAGCACGGCATGCCCGGCGGCGGCTACATCTTCTGCACCTCCAACTGCGCCTACACGGGCATGGCTCTGGAGAGATACGAGCTCATCTGGAAGGTGTGGCACGAGGAAGGCATCTACAAATAAAGCACACACGCGAAGCGCTGCCATGCAGCGCTTTTTTTTTGCGTCTGCGCCCTGCTCTCCCGGCTCTCTGTTGGGTGAGATTTTTTCCGGTTTTTTCACGCGCCTCATAGACTTCTTTTATATAGTGTGTTATAATTGATATATACACCATATAAGAGGTAGTCACACATGATATGTCCTTTTTGCGGATCCAGCAGCGACAAGGTCCTCGAATCCCGATCCGGCAAAAACAAAGCCGAGCTCCGTCGGCGCCGTGAGTGTCTGTCCTGCGGCAGACGCTTTACCACCAAGGAGACGGTAGTCAACATCTCGCCCATGATAGTCAAGCGCAACGGCCAGCGGGAGATCTTCAGTCAGGACAAGCTCATCAGAGGCATACAGATAGCCTGCAACAAGAGACCCGTGTCCAGCGAGACCATCGCCGGTATAGCCAAGGAGCTGGAGCAAAGGTGCATCCAATGCGGAGACTCAGAGGTCACCAGCGGCACTCTGGGCAAATGGGTATCCGAAGAACTGAAAAAGACAGATATGGTGGCCTATATCAGATTTATGTCTGTATATATGCACTTTGAGAGCATAGAGCAATTCAGCAAACTTATCAACAGCGGAGAAGACGATGAAGCTTAGCGAGAACGCGATCACTGTATTGGAAAAAAGATATCTGACCAAGGACGAGGAGGGCAATCTGAAGGAGACCCCTCAGGGCCTGTTTGAGAGGGTGGCCACTGCCGTGGCCGGAGCCGAGTCCGACCCCTCCATGAGGGAGAAGATGACAGAGAGGTTTCTCCGGCTGCTCTGTGACCTGGACTTTATGCCCAACTCCCCTACTCTCATGAATGCAGGCAAGGACCTGGGCCAGCTGTCCGCCTGCTTTGTGCTGCCCATAGAGGACAGCATGGACTCCATCTTTGAGACCATCAAAAACACTGCCCTCATTCACAAGAGCGGCGGCGGCACCGGCTTTTCCTTTTCCCGGCTGAGGCCCGCCAGCGACATAGTCCGCTCCACCAACGGCGTATCCAGCGGCCCCGTGTCCTTTATGGACGTGTTCAACTCCGCCACCGAAGCCATCAAGCAGGGCGGCACCCGCCGGGGGGCCAATATGGGGTGTCTGCGGGTGGACCATCCCAACATACTGGAATTTATCACCTGCAAGAACGACCTCACACGGTTCACCAACTTCAATATATCGGTGCTCCTCACCGAAAAGTTTATGGAAGCGGTCAAGGCAGGCGAGGACTACGAGCTCATCAATCCCCGCACCGGCCAGTGCGTCCGCACCGTGAACGCCTCCAAGGTCTTTGACCTCATAGTCAATATGGCCTGGAAAAACGGGGAGCCCGGCATCATCTTCATAGACCGCATCAACAAGGACAACCCCACTCCCCACAAGGGAGAGATAGAGAGCACCAACCCCTGCGGCGAGCAGCCCCTGCTGCCCTACGAGGCCTGCAATCTGGGCTCCATCAATCTGGCCCACATGGTGAAGACCGACGGCGGCAGGACCGTGGTGGACTTTGACAAGCTGGCCGACACGGCCCGGACGGCAGTCAGATTTCTCGACAACGTCATCGAGATCAACAAATATCCCATCCCCGAGATAGCCAGGACTACCTGCGCCAACCGCAAGATAGGTCTGGGTATCATGGGCTTTGCGGACATGCTGTTTCAGCTGATGGTCCCCTATGACAGCGAGGAAGGCTGCCAAATAGCCGAGCAGGTCATGGACTGCATCAGGACCGCCGGCCGGGAGGCCTCCATGGAGCTGGCCCGGGAGAGAGGCACCTTCCCCAACTACGAGGGCAGCATATACGAAAAGGCGGACATGCCCCTCAGAAACGCCACCATCACCACCATCGCCCCTACCGGCACTCTGAGCATCATCGCCTCCTGCTCCGGCGGCTGCGAGCCCGTGTTTGGCATCAGCTACTTCAAGAGAGTGCTGGACAACAACAAGCTCTTTGAGGTCAACCCCTATTTTGAAAAGGCAGCCAGAGACAGAGGCATATATTCGGAAGAGCTGATGGAAAAGATATCAGAGCAGGGCTCTCTGGCAGGCATAGACGAGGTGCCCGAGGACCTGAAGCGGGTATTCAAGACAGCTCTGGACATCACACCTGAATGGCATATACGCATGCAGGCGGCTTTTCAGAAATTCACGGACAACGCCGTATCCAAGACTGTGAACTTCCCGAAGGAGGCCACCAAGGAGGACGTGCGGGACGCCTTCCGCTTTGCCTATGAGCTGGGCTGCAAGGGCTGCACCATATACCGCTATGGCTCCCGGGACGCCCAGGTGCTCAACATCGGCAAGGAGGACAAAAAGGACGAGAAGCCCGGCGGAGTCAGGGCCCGCCCGGACGTGACCACGGGACGCACCGAACGGATACAGACCGGCTGCGGCCACCTTTACGTGACCATCAACGAGGACGAAAACGGCGCCTTTGAGATCTTTACCCAGATAGGCAAAGCCGGCGGCTGCGCCTCCAGCCAGCTGGAAGCCATCAGCAGGCTCTGCTCCCTGGCCCTGCGCTCCGGAGTGGACATCACCGCCATACGCAAGCACCTGCGGGGCATCAGATGTCCCAACCCTGCCTGGGGCAAGGGCGGACAGGTGCTGTCCTGCAGCGATGCCATAGGCATCGCCATAGACCACTACCTGGAATACAAAAACCCGGGCAAGGACGCCCCCGACGCCGGGGACGATGCCGAAACGGCAGAGAATATCATCGGCGCCTGCCCCGACTGCGGCGGCGAAGTGGACCATGAGTCCGGCTGTCTGGTGTGCCGCTTCTGCGGCTGGAGCAAATGCGGATAGACTATCATATGTGATATCGGCGGCGAGGGCCTATGGCCCTCGCCGCCGAATACTTATTGCAGAGACAAGTCCTTTAGTCCAGAGGGTGGAGCCTCTTGTATCTCAGGGAGAACTCTCCCGGGCCCGACAGGGGCACCCGGGCCTCCACATACTGCCCGGAGCCCTTCACGTCCACAAAGGTGACCGACTCCGCTGCGCCGTCCAAAGACACCTCCACCGAGCGCCCCAGCTCCGGATAATCGGGATTGTTGTGGTATATCCTGAAGCCCTTCCCCACTCTGCCGAAGCCAAAGGTCCGCCAGATCTCCTCCGGGTTGTCCACCGAATACGCAAAGGTGTCGGAGCTGCCGAAGGGCTGTGCAAATACCATGTATTCCTGATCTGCCAGCCAGCCCTGATAGAAGAAGGGACGGAAGACCAGCTCGAGGTTGTGGCCCTGCAGGTCCCCCTCCGGGTCCAGCAGCTTTATCCTGTGGGTCTTGCCTGCCAGAGTGTGCTTCAGGCCTATCCTGAAGGCCTTGCCGTCCACCATGGCGGTGACGCGCTTTTCCCAGCTGATGATGGCGTCGTTTCTCAGTATATTTGTGATCTCGCCGTAGTATTCGTTGGGACGCCACTCTGCGGGAAACTGCACGTCCCTGCCGTCTATCAACAGCGTATAGCAGCGGTGTTTGGCCAGGGGCTCCAGCCCCAGCCTCTCCGCCATATAGTCCCATTTGGCGGGAACGTGTCTGTGAGGGTCATTGCCCCAAAAGAGAGTGTTGCCGCTGGCAGCCGTCACCGACAGCTGGTCCGGGTCTCCGGGCCAGCCTGTGCCGTCGGCAAAGGTGGCGCCGCCGTGGAGCTCCGATTTCACCGATCTGGGGTCGTGGCCGGCATGCTTTTGGGCGTAGAGATTGGGGCATTCCAGCTCGTAGGCGGTCTCCATAAAGGGTGACAGCCTGTGCCGGTGCTCGCACACTCTGAAATATTTGGTCTCGGCTATGAATATTTGCCCCATGTCCGATGTCTCCTTGTCCTCGGTCACGTAGGACCAGGCGGGAGTGAAATAGCGGCCGTCGGGCTCCCGGGCCGTATCGTTGAAATATATGACGGAGTTGGGAGCCTCGGGACAGGGCCATTTTTCCTCGTACCACTTGAGGAACTCCAGAGAAGCCACGGGCTTCCAGCCCCTGGCAAGCAGCAGGTCCACCAGATTTTTCAGTATAGCTTGCTTGATATGCCTGTCATCCGTATCCGACATGGGGTCGCTTATGAGCTCGCCCTCCAGAGCTATGCTGATGTGGGCGTAGGGGATATAGCCCTTGTCCAGATTGTCTTCCCACTCTCTTATCTCGTTTTCCCAATACCAGATATTGTCGGGATAGGCCCTTTTGCGGCTGCCGGGGCCCACCAGCACGTCCCCGGGATGGGTGGAATACTGAAAACAATAGCGGTCATATTCGGACCAGGGGGAGCGGGTCAGCCAAAAGAGGTCCAATGGCGCGCCGGTTTCCCGCAGCTCCCTGTTGGTCTTGCAGCTCTTTCGGGGGTCTTCGCTCCGCAGCTGGGTATAATAGGGCATGAAGGGCCTGCCCTCCCAGTTGTGGCCCAGGTCTATGGTCTCGCCGATGAGAGAGTCCCCCTCCAATACGGCGTTGAACTGAGTCTTCACTCCAAAGCCGGCAAAGTATTTGGTGTATTCCGGCTTTTCCTCCAGCTCCCAGTTCATATTGGCCGTCACCGGGAATCCGCCGAAATAGTCGGATATTTCCTTCATCCTTTGGTCCGGGATGGCGTTGGCCACTCCCAGCTCGCAATTGCCTCTCTCCAGCATCCTGCGTATGATATTGCCATATTTCTCCGTGGTGGGAGCGTTGTAGAGGCCGATGGTTTGAGGCATATACCGGGGCAGCTCCGGCCGGTCCTTCCGGGCCCGCGCCAGGCAGTCCGTGAATATCCGGTCGGCGTTGACAAGGCCCCGGTAGTTGGTCTCCGAATTGATCCAATGCCCCAGGGGCGCATCGTTGCCGGGGAAATCCCTGATGAGCCAGGCCACGGAGAAAAACTTGTCCCCGGACCCCGCATACAGGGCTCCGGAGCAGAGAATAATGAGCAGCAAAAGGATAAAGGTTTTCATAAGCGTCTCTCACAATAATAATTGCGGCAAGGCGGCGGTAATGCCGCTAAACTTGCTGCCACAATCATTATAGCATATTCCGCCGTCAGGCATACGCCCGGCCGCGGCTTTTGCGCATCGGGAAAGGCGGCTTCCACACACATCCGGAGACGTCAGCTTTATAAGCGCTGATCTTAATACTCAATGGCGGGAATATATTCGGGAAAGCCGTCCAGGTGCATTTTAGTCACTGTGTAAAGCTCGCCGCTGCAACTGATATGCCCCCTGTCAAACTTGTATGCCTTATTCGCATAACAATATTCTAAATATTTTTCGTCTTTACACTCGCACAGTCTGGTGATATCGAGAACTGCTTCCCATAAATCTCCATACTTATCAGAACAAAACAGTCTTCTCCTTATTGTATATAGTATATTATCATGACATACCTCTTTCGGCATATTATGCATATAAATATTCACTTCATACTTGATGATCTTACTGTAATCTACTTTATATCCATTATCAAGCAGAATATCTATACCTTTATTTTCTATATCACTATTTACGGGAACAACATCACCTTTAACACATAAATCATAAGGCGACCGCCACTTAATTCCTGTCTGCTCATCTCGCCACCAGTTACCCCCACCCCATCTCTCTTCACGATTCAAACGCATATCAGTACTCCTTTATACCATGCTCATTTTTCCAAGGGACACTCTCTGTTTCCGTTTTGCCTGCCGGGCCGGCGCGGCAGTCTCACTGCTTCCGGCCCACGGTCCACGGGAGCCCGTGATTTTTCGCATACTCTATGGCCACGGGATTATTTGTCACTATCGTCAGACTATCGCAGCAATCTTCAAAAGCCCCTTCCCCTATTTCCTCCACGCTGTCCGGGATCACCACAGACTCAAGAGTCGGACATTCGGAAAAAGCCCAACGGCCTATCTCCCGGACCCCTTCGGGGATCACAATGGAGACAAGAGTCGGACATTCGGAAAAAACCCCATCCTCTATCACCTCCACCTCCGGGGGAAGCGTCAGCATCTCCGGACAGACGCCGTTGTAGTCCTCCAGGCGGCCGTCCGTGATGCACAGGGAAAACTCTGCCCCCGGGACGTTCCGAAAAGCGCCTTCCCGGATCCCGGCTCCCCGGGGGACTGACAGGTCCGTCAGACTCACGCAATCCGCAAAAGCCAGATCGTCTATTTCCTTCACCGTATCCGGGATCGCTGCCGAGACAAGATTTGAGCAGGCTCTGAAGGCGCCGCCATAGATCTTCAGGAGGCCCTCCGGCAGGACTATCCGCCTGATATGGTCGGTATCGAAGTCGCAGTATATACGTTTCACATCGGGAGGGAACACTATCTCTTCCGGTATGTCTCCGGTCCAGCCTACGACGGTATCGTTCCGTATATTCAGGGAAAAAGGGACCCCCGGGGCGTCCGCAAAGGCATAGACCCCCATCCGGGCGCTCTTCGGAAGGGACACCTTCGTCAGCTGATGGCACCAGGCAAAGGCGCAGTCGCCAATCCTCTTCACGCTGTCCGG
This sequence comes from Abditibacteriota bacterium, assembly GCA_017552965.1. Classification (NCBI taxonomy): domain Bacteria; kingdom Pseudomonadati; phylum Abditibacteriota; species Abditibacteriota bacterium. The sequence goes on from JAFZNQ010000009.1 coordinate 210,542, forward strand.
GAGCACCACCTCGGTAAGGTATTCGCAATGGACAAAGCTCTCCCTGCCGATGGAAGTGAGCCCCTCGGGGAACACTATCCGGGTAAAGATCTGACCCTCAAACAAGCCCCGGGCCACAGACCTGACGCCGGCGGGTATCACCAATTCCTCCGGACAGACCCCGTGATAGCCCATCAGCACGCCGTCGGTGACGCAGAGGGAAAAGGGAACGCCCGGCGCGTCGGCAAAGGCGTCGGTCCCCAGCCTTATCCCCTCAGGCAGACTGACCTCGGTCAGACGGTCGCACCACATAAAGGCTCCCTGCCCTATCTCCTTCACGGAGTCGGGAATGCGCACACTCACTATATCTCTGCACCAAAAGGCGTAGTCGCCTATGACCTCTATGTCCTCCGGCAGCTCCGGCGCCCGGTCCTTCCCTCTGTATTTGGTCAGCGCCCGCCGGCCCAGCCGGTCTGTTTTGATCTCAAAGAGATCTTCTCTCTTTGCTTCTTCCATTGTTTACTCCTATATTAATTGATGACATCGTATGCCTGCCGAGCTTCCTTCTAATCAAGCAGACTCTTGATAAGACAAATAAGCATTAAAACACCGAATATGTATGACATAACACCTCTCCTCACTCATCCGAATCGTTTGATCCGTTGTCTCTGCCCGGTTTGCGTCAGAACCGGTGCCAAAGCCGTCTCACAATATCGCCGCACCACAAAAAGTACCAGACACACAGCGCCGGGAGAGCCGGCCGGCCCAGGGCCTTTACCGCAGCCTCCGGCAACCCTGCGCAGAGACACATCTCTAAAAATATGATGCACAAAGTGAAAAAGGCGCACAAGAGAAGGAGCCATATAAGCCGCCTGACAGCCTTGCGTTTATCCGGACCGGGCGCAGTGAGAAACAGCGCAGCGACCAGAATACCCGCATATCGCCCCAGCCACACTACACCCCAAAAGCCAAAGACCGCAAATACGATATTGCTGCTGAGCTGAGCTGTCCTGACGGCACACATAGATATGCCAAATACTATTGTTGCTATACATAAATCAATGAGCCATACGCGGATATAGCAGGCGGCTACGCTTTGCCGCGTTTGCCGCAGCCTCCCCCAAAAAGCTTTATTCACTTCTTTCTCCTTTATATCTCATCTGAGTCTGGTGCCGCACACGGGGCAGCGCAGATCAGACTCTCTGCACACTTCTCCGCAGACCGGACACTTAAAATATCTTTCACGGTCTCCATGGTCGACCCGGGTGAGCAGGGAAAGGTATAAGAACAACGCTATAAAACCCAAGGGATGGGCGCTGCACAAGCCAAGGAAAAAAAACAGCGTCATGCATGACCACACATTCCACAAACACCCCATAACAAGCCTCCTCCGTATAGTTGAACACCCAAAGGGCCCTGACGCCTCGGCGCCCGGGTCTCCGCAGCCCGGACGACGCGCAAGGCCTCCGCAGGATCACAGATCCCGCAGATCAAACAGTCCCACGCAGCGCGGACAACAGACAGACCCTGCAGTCTGCTCTATGCAATATGTTTTGTCGTTGGAAACCGGCAAGGCGCCCATGGCCCTGCCGCCAAAGGTGGAAGGTAAAGTGTGACAACGAGTGTCATAGAGGTACTCCTTTATCTTTAGTTGTCTTTATATCGGTTGTTGTTTTCAGATCGGCATCCGGACGGCAGGTTCACTCCCGTCCGATCACTTTCATTTCCTTTCGGAGGGAAAATCGTCTATCATTTATTATACGCTTTTTCGGGCGTTTTTGTTCCCGGCCCCGGCTCAGTCCTCCAGCAGCCAGTCGATAAAGGTCCTCACGGCGCCGCTGCCGCCCACGTTGGGCGATACGAAGTCGCTGATCTCCTTTATCCCCTCCACCGAGTCCGCGGGGCAGCCGCAGAGTCCACCCGACCGCTTCAGGGCCAGCATCACTTCCAGGTCGTTGAGGTCGTTGCCTATGTAGGCGCAGTCGGCGAGGGTCAGTGAGTATTTTGCCGCCAGGGCTTCGGCCACGGCTGTCTTGTCCGTGACTCCCTGATATATCTCCTGCACCTTCAGCTCCTTGCCGAACCTGTTGATCACTATGTCGCTGGTCCTGCCGGTGACTATGGCGGGGATCAGCCCGCGCTTCAGGGCGTTCATCAGGCCGTAGCCGTCCTTGTCGCTGAAGGCCTTCATGACCTCGCCTGTCTGCCCCATGTAGATCTTGCCGTCGGTCAGAGTGCCGTCCACGTCCATCATGAGTATCTTAGCCTTCATCCCCGTCCTCCTTCATCTCCTTTACGTGGTGCCATATATAGGAGGCCAGGCCTATGAGGATCAGGCCGCCTATGATATAGTGGGCGTAGTGAGATATGGGAGAGTTCTCCACGTATTCCCAGGCGGGGGTGTCGGGAAATTTGGCAGTCAGCACCCAGCCTATATAGGCAAGACCCATGCACCAGGGCACGGAGCCCAGAAAGGTGAACAGGATAAACTTGCCAAAGGGCACCCGGCTAACGCCGGCGGGAAAGGATATAAAGGTGCGGATAATGGGCAGCACTCTGCCTATGAACACGGCAAAATCGCCGAATCTCTCGAAAAACCGGTCGGCCCGGTCCAGCGACTTTTTGTTCATCAGTATGTATTTGCCGTATTTGATGACAAAATGCCTGCCGCCTTTTCTTCCGGCCCAGTATGCCAGAGCGGAGCCCCACACGTTGCCTATGGCGCCGGCCAGACCTATGCCTACCACGTTGAAATTGTCATAGGTGGCGGCCAGATAGCCGCCGTAGGGCATGATGATCTCTGAGGGCACGGGAATGCAGGCGCTTTCTATGCCCATGAGTATGATGATGCCCCAATACCCCAGAGGGTCCAGCACGTTGATGATAAAGCCGGTCAGGGCCTGTATGATCGCTTCCATTTATCCACCTAACTGTGATTGCATCTGAGGTTGACGGCGTAGCCCACCTCGGCGCAAAAGATTATAATGACTACCGAAAAATACATCCAGATCAGAAAGACCATGATGCCCGCCACAGGACCGTATATGCGGGAATACTGGGCAAAGCTGATCAGAAACCAGGAAAATATGCTTTTTGACACGCCCCATATCACGGCCCCCGCCAGTGAGGCGGCTATGACGGACTGCACCGCCACCTGTATCCGCACCAGGAACCAGTATATAAAGAGGAAGGCCAGAAAATACACCAGATAAGAGCCCACTATGGCCAGTATCCTCAATATCTCCGGATATGCAAAATACTCCTGGAGGCTCTTGGCCGAAAAGGCGGAAAAGAGAGAGGTGGCGTAGAGCATGGCAAAGAGCACAAAGAGCAATATGAGGCTCACCACCCGGCGCATCACGGGATTGCGGTTGATGGTCAGCTTCCAGGCGGCGTTGATGCTGTGCTCCAGAGCGCAGATGCCGTTCAGGGCTATCCACACCAGACTGACTATACCTACTCCGATAGCGGTGCCTCTCACGGATATGACTTCGTCTATGGTGAGCCGTATCTGGGCCTTGTAGGCGGAAGAAAGCTCCGGAGAAAACTTGTCCACGTACACCATCACCCAGTTGTAGGCCTCCTGAGTGGAGCCGAAGACGGTGGTGCACACGGAGACCGCCGTGACTAATATGGGCAGGATAGCCAGGAACATATAGTAGGTCACCGCGGCGGAATGGGTAGGTCCGTCATCACGGAAATAGCCCACCACTGCGTCGTAGATCACTTCATATACGTTTCTCAGTACAGTAATAGTCCGGTTCATTTGTCCAAAGATCCAGCGTATCTCAGGCCCGCTCTGTAGCCGCCTTCAAGACAGCGCAGCAGCAGCTCTCTGCCCAGCTCCTCATCGGCCTGCGCCAGCAGCCATTGTATCCTGGCCAGCCTGGGCGATTCGCAGGTGACGTCGCAGCCTCTCAGATATCTCTTTTTCAATATATCCAGCCGTCTCGTGAGCTCCTTCAGAGGGGGCTGCGTTTCGTCGGCAAAGGGCGTCCGGGGCTTGGGGACAAAGATGCCCGCAGAGGCGGACAGGCTCAGGGAAGGATGCTCTTCGTGCAGCCGGGAGACAAGAGTCTGTATGCCCTCTATGTCCTCGTCGGTCTCCCCGGGAAGGCCTGTCATAAAATACATCTTCAGCCGCCTGAAGCCCGCCTGCTCCACCAGCTCCGCAGCATGGAATATGCGTTCGTCCGGGCAGCTCTTGCCCAGTATGTCCCGCAGCCTTTCCGTGCCTGCCTCCGGCGCTATGGTCACAGTCTCCACGCCTCCCTGCTTCATCAGGGACAGCTTTTCCGCGTCCAGAGTCTCCAGACGCAGTGAGGACAGGCTGAAGGATGCCTTTCTGCTCACAAAGCGCCTGCACAGCTCCACGCTGTAAGGGGAGTCAAACACGGCGGCCCCCACCATGCCGTAGCAGTGATACTCCGGCAGCTCCGGCCTGCGGATGCGCATGGGGCCGGTGGTATTGCCGGCGGCGCAAAAGCGGCACCTTCTGGCGCAGCCTCTGGCAGTCTCAAAGAGCAGAGTGTCTCCGAATCGGGCGTAGGGCGTGCATATGACAGAGTGTGGACAATACCTGTCCAGCTCGTGCTCCACCTGCCTTTCGCCGCGGACCCCCAGCAGAGGGGCTGTCATGCCCGGCACCCCGGAGAGCCGCTCCAGAGTCCCCTGCCGGCCCAGATCTCTTTTTTGGGCCAGTATGGCGCATATTTCTTCATACCGCGGCTCCAGGTCGCCCGTATAGACCAGATCCGCAAAGGAATAGAGAGGCTCGGGATTGATGAGCGTCACGCTGCCGCCTATGATGACCAGCGGGTCCTCCTCCCTCCTCTCCCGGGAGAGAAGAGGTATGTCGGAGCTTTGCAGCATCCCCAGCAGATTGACGTAGTCCATCTCAAAGGCCACGGAAAAGGCCAGCGCGTCCATGGACGCCAGGCTCAGCCCCTCTTCAAGAGTGACGGGGGCTCCCCCCTTTTCGGGCAAAAAAAACCGATAGACGGCCAGTCCCGGGCAGCAGGAAAAAAAGTGCCACACCAGCTGATAGCCCAGAGAAGCCATTCCCACGGTGTAGGTGTTGGGAAATCCTACTCCCACCCTGACGGCGGCCTTGCCGGCCGGGGCGTATTCAAAGAGATGCTTTTCCGCTGCAAGCAATGCCTGCGTGTCTTTCATCTGCACAAGCGGCGCGGGAGCGCAGGGCTCCACAAAACAATACCCCCGAAAGGGGGCATTATTTCAAAACTAATCAGCTTTCGCCAGCTTTTTCGCAAGCCTTGCTTTTCTGCGGGCCGCCTGGTTAGGATGAATAATGCCTCTCTTGGCTGCCTTGTCAATCACGCTGAATGACTCATTCATCAATGCGGCCACGTTGTCAGCCTTTTCGTCAATAGCAAGCTTGGTCTTTTTGGTAAGTGTCTTTATTCTGCTCTTTGTAGAAACATTGCGAAGATGATTCTCTCTGGACTTTTTGACGTCCTTCATCACAGATTTGATATTAGGCAAATTAGGTAACCCCCATCTGAAAGTGTATCTTATATATTATATCATATATGCGAATTTTATGCAACTGACCGGGCCCCGGCCGGCGTATTATTCTGCATCAGGCTCCAGTATCAGCCTGTCCGCAGGCTTTTCCAGGACAGAGTTGCCAAAGGGCTCTCCGTCGTCGGTGAGCTCCACCACCAGCACTCCTTCGGTGAGGTCCGGGTCGTCTCTGAAGGAGATGACTCTTTCCACAGTCTCGCCGGGATCCAGAGTCTTCTTTTTCTTCCCGGGCTCGGAGAGCAGGCCCTTGTAAAGGTCCTTTTTGATGAGGACCCCCTCGGGGCTGTAGAGGGATGCGGTGATGAAGGTGGTGGCCAGGGGCCATTTTCTGATGCCGGCGTTCCTGACGCCCAGAGTGACGGTCAGGTCGTCCCCGTTCTTTTCGGGAGCCTTCAGAGCGATGATGCGCTGATTGTCATCCCTGTCCGCCGTCAGCATGCGGTGCTCCCTGAGATCGACTCTCTTTTTCTTGTCCCCCAGAGTATATCTGATGACGCAGACGTGACCGGAGCCGGGAGAAATGAGTCTCAGCTTGCCTGTATCCAGATAGCCGTCAAAGGCGCCTATGGTGCCGTCGGGAGTGTCGTCTCTCAGCTCCAGTCTGGCCTTGGGCCCGGAGTATTCTTCCCTGCCGGAGCTGTCCAGCACGCACACCCTGGCCTCGGCATAGACGTTGTCCGGAGTCCAGCCCTCCAGAGTGGTGTTGCACACCTGGAGTATGACCCTGTAAGAGCCGCCGGGGGCCACCAGACAGGGCTCGTCCGCCGACACCACGTAAGGCTTGGGCGCTTGTTCCCTGAGCTCCTTCAGAGCCGCTTTGGACGCTGCGTCTTCGCCGGAGGGCGCGCTCTTCTGTATGACGGTCCTGAAGATGAAGGTGTCGCCGTCGGGCTTGGCCATGCTCTTGCCGTCCTCCTGAGTGATCAGGTCCAGCTCGCACACAGCCTCGCCTTCGGGAAGAGGCTTGCGCTTGTCGGACATGGGAGCCAGCGCCGTGTTCATCTGATACAGACCGCCGGGAGCCACGTCCTTCATGATGGGCACGGGCGCCAGACCCTCGGAAAAGAATCTGCCTCCCACGTACCACTTGTAGGCCAGGGCCGCCTCGCCGGACTTCCAGGTCAGAGTGCCGGTATTTTTGATGACGATAGAGGCCTGCCTGCCGGTCCGGGAGTCCAGAGCCGCGGGCATGGTCACGGAGCTGATGATATACGAATAGGCCTTTTTGGGCCGCTCTGCGGCGGATTCCGCCTTCAGGTCTGCTCCGGAGCGGAACACAGGCCTTCTGCCGAACAGCTCGGCAAACCTTCCGGCCAGCTCCTCATCGGGCTCGTCGGTATATACGGGATAGCCTATGTGGCCCTCGCTGTCCAGAGCCGTCCGCCTCAGCTGCTCGGGTATGGCGGAATAAAACGCCAGCAGGGCTCCCTCCGGGTCGTCGCAGCCAAACAGGGAGGGGCTGGCAGTGGCAGCGGCGGTCCCTTCGGCCAGACAGGCCTTCAGGGCCTCTGCTATTTGGCAAATAAAGGGATTGTCTGCGGGTATGACCAGAGCGTCGGCGCCTTCATTCTTCACCAGTCCGGCTATGCTCTCCTTCAGCCAGCCAGCTCTGCGGGGATCGTCCAGTATGCCCCGGGTGCCTTCGCGGGGATCGAATACCGCCGATCTGAGGGGCTGATCGGCAAATATCAGGGCGTAGGGGTCGTCGCCTTCCACCGGGACCTCTATGACGTAGGCCGTCCGGGAATACCACTCGTTTTCCTTGAGCTCGCCGTTGATCCTGGGCTCCGCCATATAGTGATTGGACACTATCTTGCGGGTGCCCTTGGTGCTCAGGGTGGAAAACTTCGAGAGCAGCAGGTCCCAGCATTTGTCCGGCTGCATAAAGGTGTCGGGGCCCGACAGACAGTAGGACTTGCCGCAGACCGTGATCCTGAAATCGATGCCTATGGACTTGTAGCTCATATTGGAGCCGCCCAGCTCGCTCCAGGGGATGGCCAGCTCTATGGAATAGCCCGAGTCGATGTTGCCCGGGTCGTTGAGATTGCCCTGCACGTCCACGCCGTATCTGTGGGAAAACAGCTTCTCCTGCTCCAGGGCTGTACCGTTGCCCCGCCTGAATTCAAAGCCGCCGGCAGCCGACACGGAGATATAGGCAGTCTTGTCCGTATAGGCTGCGGAGGTCCGGTCGTCGGAGAGGTTCAAAAAGAGCTCCAGGCCGTCGTCGCCCTCTGTGGGACTGTTGAACTCCTTGTGGACTGCCCGCAGGTCCGGCCCCTGGGCAGACACGGCCACGTAGAGCATCAGGTCGTCCCAGGTGGTATAGAATTTGATGGTGTCCGTCTGCTGGCAGTATGCAACGGCAGCGACACACAGCATACACATTATGATGAATATTTTTCTCAAGGCGTTTCTCCTGTTCTATTATAATTATAGCATATAATAGAATTCATTGGCAGTCTCATTTGCGGCCGGCAGCCTGCTTGTAGGTCCCTATATCCGTAATGACGATACCGTCGTAATACCAGGCGAGGATCCTTTTGTGATCCCAGCCCCGGCCGGCCAGCTCTGTGATGCCGGCCTGACACAGCCCCTTGCCGTGGCCGTAGCCCTTGCCGGAAAAGACCACGTCCTTCTCTATGACGGCCACCGTAAAGAAGGTGCTTTTCAGATTGGCATAGCCCAGCCTGGACCTCAGGTTGTCCCCGCTGATGCGGACGGTCTTGTCGGCGTCGCCGTCATATACGACCAGAGTCCTGATCCTGCCGGAGGGGGTGCACTCGGCGACAGTGATACGGGTGATGGTCCCCAGTCCCAGCAGGGCGGACAGCTTGCTCTTGGGATACACGTAGGTCCAGGACCTGTGCCCTTTCATGTCAGAGGGCTCCTTTTTGGACTTCAGATAGGGGGCGTTGCCCTGCTCGGTGACTCCCCCGCAATCCGCGGAATACATGGCTTCTATGGGCACGCCCTTGCAGAGCATCAGCTGACCCGCGGTGGCGGCTGCCGCCCCCGTGAGCTTTGGATTCTCGGTGACGCCTCTGAAATTCTGGCAGTGGGAAGAGTCGCACAGCTCTGTCTTTGCGGCCCGGCAGACAGCGTAGGTCCTGACAGCCACCGCCATGGCCTTCAGGGCCTCGGCGGGAGCCAGAGCGCCTATCTCGCAGGCCAGTACCCCGGCTGTATAGTCCTCCAGATCCGTGACGCACACGCCGGACAGGCGGCCCTTGGAGCATCTGATGCGGAGAGTGCCCGCGTAGATCCTGCTGTCTCCCCAGGCAAACTTGCCTGTGAGCTCCGCCGCGGTCTGTTTGAACTCCTGCCCGTTTATCCGGGCAAGGACCAGCTCACCGGAGGGGACAAAGCTGATCTGAGAGCCGGCGGGTATATCCCGCCGGGTATCTGCCAGCATCCCCTTGCAGGAGGATATGGTCTTCAGGGTATATCCCCCCGCCGGGAGGCAGGTGAGCTTGACGGGCACCGTATAGGCGTCGCTGCCGGCTCCCGGCAGCGCAGGCGCCGCAGCCACAGCAGCTGCCGCTGCCAGCGCCAACACCAGTATCGGCAGCCACACTGTCAGCCGTCGCAGCATATCAGAACCTGGCCACCTGCATATACACGGGCAGAGCCTTTCCGCCTTCTCCCAGCACTGCTATCCTGGCTCCGGGCCCCATGAGCTTCAGAGCCCGGTCCACGGCTCTCTGAGGCGTGGAAGAGAACTTGAAGCCCAGCTTGATCACCGTATCCCGTTCTATGCCGTTTTTCACCATGATACAGGAAGCCTTTTCCTTGATGAGACGGCCCACGTGGAGCAAATGGCTGAAGGCGGCAAAATCCGTGAGGATGCCGTTGTTCACTGCGGCCACGGTCTCGGACTCTCCGTGATAGCCCAGCTCTTCTATCTGACTGTGATCGGCGCTGACCCCCTCGGGACAGGGGCTCACCAGAATGATCACTCCCCCGTTTTTCACCATGACGCCGGCGGCAAACAGGGCCCTCGAAGCCTCCCACAGGTCCCTGTCATAGGGAAAGGAGGAGCATATGACTATGTCGGCATGCTCATGGAAATAGGCGCCGAACACGTTCTCCGCCATCTCGGCTCCCTTTTTGAAGGCCTCCACCGGGTCGCCGGCTATAAAGCCCACCGGCTCCCCTTCCGTGTTGATGATGCAGTTGACTATGAAGGAAAGCCCTGCCCTTTCGGCAGCCAGATCCATCTCCCGGCGTATGGGATTTTGGATATTGCCCAGTATCTCGCCCCCCGTATAGAGGCCGCTTTCCCAATAGAGGCGGTTGGCAGTCTCTTCTCCGGCCAGCCCGGGAAGCACCGCGTCCGCTCCCCCGGTGAAGCCGGATATGTGAGAAGGAGCGATCTGGCCTATGGATATGAGCAGGTCCGACTCGGTGGCAGTATTGCTGACGTAGATGCGGGTGCCGCTTTCGCTGTAGCCCAGGTCTCTCAGAGACAGGCTGTCGGCGGGAGTGTGATCCAGCACCGGATATTTGGCGCACAGCTTCCTGCCGAATCTCTTTTGTTTTTCGGCGTCGTCAAGGACCTGGGGCGAGGCGGTGATAAAGGCTATGTCCTGTATGCCCTCCGCTTCCAGCCGGGACACTATGAGAGGCGCTATGATCCTTACGGGAGTCTGAGGGTTGTCGTCGGCGACTATCACGGCCCTTCGCTTGCCCCTGGCCAGCCGGGCAAGACCCGGAGAAGCCACGGGCGCCTCTATAGCCTCCACGGCAGCGTCCCGGATGTCCTCATATTCTATGGGCTCGCGGTTGTTCTTGCTGTAGATGCTGATAAGGTTGCGGTCCGGCACTTCTGCCGGAGCAAAGGTTTCTCCGTATGGAAACTTGACGATCATGAGACTACTCCATGCCGGGCAGACGCCCCTGACACAAAAAAACGGCCGAAGCCGTTTTTAATCGTTGATAAGAGGCATCCTTGCCAGCGCCTCAAACTGGATATCTATACCCACCACGCCGATGAAATCATCGTCATCGTTGTATATGGGAGCAGACACGGTGATACACATCTCTCCCGTGTAGCGGGAGGTATAAAAATCGGTGATATATATCCCCTTGTTCTTCTTGGCCTCCACGAACCACTCCCTTTCGCTGAAGTTCTCGCTGCCGGTGGCGGAGACGTATTTTTCGTTCAGCTGACTGGGGTTGATGTTTTGGGTGATGCGTATGCCCTTGCTGTCCGTCACGTAGGCAAACTGTATGAAGTCGTGCTTTCTGACTATATTCGACAGCTTGGCCTCTATGCCGGACACGTTCATCTTCTGGGTGCAGGGGTCTTCCACTATCTCTTCTATGATCTTCTCGGTCAGGTCCAGAGCTCTGTTCTTGATGATATCAAAGTCGCTCTTGAAATAGTCGGGCAGATATATCCGGGCCTGAGCCAGCATCTCCGTATCCGATATGCTGGTCACCCTGCCGGCCTTGTACTGCTCGTGGACCCATTCGTTGATCTTGTAGAGACCCGGATGCTTTTTGTCTATGGCGTATTCGCTCTTCAGGCCCAGGAAGGCGTTGACCCAGTGGGCTATGCCGGCCAGTCCGGACTTGTCCGTGACGTTCACTCTGGCAGGCCTGTTCAGTATCTTGGCAGTATCGAAGATGTTGTATATCTCTTCGTTCTTCAGGATGCCGTCGGCGTGGACGCCGGCGCTGGTCACGTTGAAGTTGGAGCCCACGAAGGGATAGTTGTCCGGTATGGTGAGGCCCAGCTCCTCGGTGTAGTATTTGGCCACCTCGGTGATCATACGGGTATTGATGCCGCAGTCGGAGCCCTTCAGGGAGATGTAGTCAAAGATGGCCCCCTCCAGCGAAGGATTGCCGGTCCTCTCTCCGAAGCCGAAGAGAGACGCGTTGACGGCGGCTGCTCCGTAGAGCCAGGCGGTGGTGCCGTTGACGCCCACCTTGTGAAAATCGTTGTGTCCGTGCCATTCCAGCCACTTGCCGGGGACTCCGCACTCGTTCTTGAGAGTGTAGATCATCTTGGGCACCGACCTGGGGAGGGCAGCCTCGGCCCAGGGCACGCCGTAGCCCATGGTGTCACACAGGCGGATCTTCACTTCCCTGCCGGCTTCCTTTGCCACCTTCATCAGCTCGGTGACGTAGGGGATCACAAAGCCCTCAAAGTCGGCTCTGGTGATGTCCTCCAGATGGCACCGCACCGCGTCCAGACCGAAGTCAAAGGCGTCCCTGACGAGAGAGATATACTGCTCCTTCACCTGCGCCCGGTCCTTTTTCAGCTTCAGATAGATGTGATAGTCCGAGCAGGAGGTGAGAATGCCCGTTTCCTTCAGGCCCATCTGCTTTACTATCTCAAAATCCTTCTTGGTGGCCCTGATCCAGCCGGTGACCACCGGGAACTTGTGTCCCAGCTCCAGACACTTGTTGACGGCGTCCTTGTCCTTGTCGGAATACAGGAAAAACTCCGAAAATCTGATGATGCCGTTGGGGCCGCCTATCTGGCTGAGAAAGTCGTACAGCTTGACTATCTCGCCGGCGGTATAGGGAGGCCTGGCCTGCTGTCCGTCCCGGAAAGTGGTATCTGTGATATAATAATCCTCCACAGGGTCCATAGGCACGCTCATGCCGTCAAAGACTATGGCCGGGACCTCCGTATAAGGGAATTGCTCCCTCAGCAGGTTGGGCTCCCGGGGGTTGACGAGCTCGCTATGGTTTGCAAAGGTCTGAAGTCCGTTCGCTTTTTTGATTATCATCTTGTCCTCCTCTTGCGGGGGCGTCACAGACGCACCCTCTCTATTATATCACATACAGCCCCTCCGGGGCAACTCAGATCCTCTGAAAGGCCTTGTCCAGATCGTAGTCCGTGATGGACATGAGGATAGGCCTGCCGTGGGGACAGGTGTTGGGTATGCGGCACTTCACCAGCTCGTCCACCAGAGTCTGCATCTCTTCCTGCGACAGCTTGTCGCCGGCCTTGATGGCCATGCGGCAGCTGGCGTAAATGAGCACCCTCTCCGGCTTGATGACCAGCTTTTTGTCCCCCTGCTCCTCGGACATATCGCTTATGATCTCCTGCAGCACGCTCTTCGCGTTCTTTTCGGTGAGACAGGCGGGATAGCCGCGCATGATGAAGCTGCCGGCTCCAAAGTCCTCCAGCACGTAGCCGGCTCTGGACAGCTCCTCCATCCGGGCGTTCACTATGGCGGCGTCCTTCATGGAGCAGCTGATGGTCTCCGGCATGAGCATCAGCTGGGACCCGGTGTTCTCGGCGGAGCGCTCTTCAAAGCTCTCGTAGAGTATGCGCTCGTGGGCCACGTGCTGATCTATGACTATGATGCCCTTGTCGGAGGAGCATATGATATAGGTGTTCCTGTATTGTCCTATGACCTTCAGCTCGCCGGGGATGGGAGCCGGCGCCGGCTGCTCGGGCAGGCTGCCCCATGCAAAGGGGTCCCCTTCCTCCTTCCGGTCCGCCAGGTCTATCCTGAAGGTATCGGTCCCGCCGCTCATGGTCTTGGGCAGCTCCACCGGGGTCCGGCGGTATTCCCCCGCGGCCCGGCTCCTCTCCTGTCCTCCGGACTGCCCTGCGGACTGTCCCTGCTTCTCCGGCTCGGCGCCTGTCTGCAGGGCGCCCCGCTCGGCGGGTCTCAGGGAGCCGAGACTGCCGGAGACAGCCTTGGTCACTCCCTTGTGTATCAGCCCGGATATCTGGCTTTCGTTGCTGAAGTTCACCTCGCTCTTGGCGGGATGCACGTTCACGTCCACCAGCCCCGGCGGCAGCGTCACGAATATGACGGCGGCCGGATATTTGCCGGGAGCAAGAGTCTTGTAGGGCAGCTCTGCCATATACAGCATCTTTCTGTTTTTGACGCAGCGGCCGTTGACGTACATATATTCGTCTCTTCTGGAGCCCCGGCAGCCCTGGGCGGTGGACACGTAGCCGGACACGGTGGAGACTCCGTCCGTCTCGGAAAAATACACCATATCCCTGGCAGTATCCGCCCCCAGCACGGAGGTGATGGCGTTCAGCAGATTGCCTCCCGGAGCCGACAGCAGCAGCCTTCGCGGGGTGTATTCGCCCCTGTCCCTGCGTATGAGGTTCACCAGCTCAAAACGCCTGCCGGGCTCTCCTATGGCCAGCTGGCTGATGACGCCCAGTATGCCATTCTGCTCCGAAGACGCGGTCTTCATGAACTTGCGTCTGGCGGGCACGTTGTAAAACAGGTCCCTCACGGTGATGCGGGTCCCCCGGGAAAAAGCGATACGCTCCACGCTCTCCGGCTCCCCGCCGCTGACGGTGATGCGCACCCCGTTGCCCTCCGGATTGTCGCAGGTCTCTATGACCATCCTGCTGACGGAGGCTATGCTGGGCACCGCTTCCCCCCTGAAGCCCAGAGTGGTGATGTTTGACAGGTCGTCGGCAGAGCGTATCTTGCTGGTGGCGTGTCTGGAGAGGCACATCACCGCGTCGGTCTCGGACATGCCGCAGCCGTTGTCCGTGACCCTGATATAGGTCTGGCCGCCGTTTTCGATCTCTATCTTGATGGCGTCGGCTCCGGCGTCGATGGAATTCTCACAGAGCTCCTTGACCACGGAGAGAGGCCGCTCCACCACCTCGCCGGCAGCTATCTGGCTGGCGGTGATGTCGTCCAGTATGTTGATCTTAGCGTCGCTCATTGTCCAGCCTCTTCTTCCAGGTGTATATCAGATTGAGAGCCTCTATGGGAGACAGGGAGTCCGGATTGACGGCCCTGATCTCCTCGGTGACGGGATCCGGAGCGATGTCAAACAGCTTCAGCTGTATGTTCTCCGCAGCCGGGCCGATGGCCTTTTTGTCCGAGTCCTCGGCTTCCAGCCGGGCCAGTATGTCTCTGGCTCTCCCTATGACCGATGCGGGCAGGCCCGCCAGCCGGGCCACCTCCAGACCGTAGGATCTGTCAGTGCCGCCCTTCATGATCTTTCTGAGCCATATCACCCGGTCCTTTTCTTCCCGGACGGCCACTCTGTAATTGACCACTCCCTCCATATGCTGCTCCAGCTGGTTGAGCATATGGTAGTGGGTGGCAAAGAGGGCCTTGCAGCCGATCCTTTCCAGCTCCTCCAGCGACGCCCAGGCAATGGCCAGACCGTCGTGGGTGGAGGTGCCCCTGCCTATCTCGTCCAGTATCACCAGACTGTCGGAGGTGGCGTTGTTGATGATGTTCGCCGTCTCGTTCATCTCCACCATAAAGGTGCTCTGGCCCGTGGCCAGCTCGTCATGGGCCCCTATGCGGGTAAATATGCGGTCCACCACCCCTATATGGGCTTCCTCCGCCGGCACGTAGCAGCCTATCTGGGCCAGCAGCACTATAAGGGCCGTCTGGCGCATGTAGGTGGACTTGCCGGCCATATTGGGACCGGTGATCACCCATATCCTGCTGTCGGAGCCGTTGAGATGGGTGTCATTGGCCACAAAGGCTTCGGTACAGGTCTCTATGACAGGATGTCTGCCGCCCCTGATATCGATGCAGCCGCTGTCATTGACCTCCGGCTTCACATAATCGCTTTCGCCGGCCAGATAGGCAAAGGAGGACAGCACGTCCAGCCTGGCTATGCCGGAGGCGGCGGCCCCGATGCGGCGGGTCTCGTCACCC
The DNA here is from genome assembly GCA_017552965.1 of Abditibacteriota bacterium. NCBI lineage: Bacteria > Pseudomonadati > Abditibacteriota > Abditibacteriota bacterium. Next base: position 225,688 of record JAFZNQ010000009.1, read on the forward strand.
AGCTTGTCCAGCAGCCGGTCCCAGAGCTCCTTTTCCAGCTCCAGGGCCTTTTCGTCGGCTCCCAGCAGCTTTTCCTCTATGGCCTTCAGCTCCTCTGTGATGTATCTTTCGCAGTTCACCAGAGTCTGCTTGCGTATATACCGTTCGGGCACTGAGTCCTGCTCCTTGCGGCTGACCTCGATGTAATAGCCGAAGACGCTGTTATAGCCCACCTTGAGGGTCTTGCAGCCGGTCTGCTCCCTCTCCTCGGCTTCCAGCTGCAGTATCCAGCTCTGCCCCTGGCTTTTGGCGTTGCGCAGGGAATCCAGCTCCGGGTCGTAGCCGTCCCGGATGACGCCGCCGTCCCGTATGGAGGCGGAATGGTTTTCCATGACTGCGCTTTCGATGAGACCGGCGGTATCCTCAAAGCCCTCAAAGCCGGCGGCCAGCTCCCCGGGTCTGTCCTTCAGCAGCTCCGACAGGCGGGGCAGCTCCCGCAGGCTGGCGGCAAGTCCCAGCAGGTCCTTGGGGGAAGCCATCTTGGACACTATGCGGGACTGTATCCTCTCTATATCCATGATCTGCCCCAGGGACCTGCGGGTATCCTCCAGCAGCAGGCGGTCGGAGGCAAACACCTCCACCTTGTCCAGGCGGTCGTTGATATCCCGGCAGGACACCAGAGGCGCCTCTATCCAGCTGCGCAGCAGCCGGGCTCCCATGGCAGTCCTGGTCCTGTTCACCGTGGCCATGAGGGTCAGGCTTTTGTCCCCGGGCCCTGAGGGCTGGGTCAGCTCCAGATTCTGGCGTGTGGAAGCGTCCATCAGCATAAAGCCCCGGGGGTCATAGTTGGATATGGAGATGATGTTTTTCAGGATGTCGGGGCTGTTCTTGCGTATGTAGCTGAGTATCAGAGCCCCGGCCCACAGCCCTGCGTCATAGTCGTCCAGACCAAAGCCTCTCAGGGAGTCCGTGCGAAAATAGGACGACAGAGCCTCCCGGGGGGTCTCACCGGGCATAAGCCCTGCGTCTGTGAGCTCGTAGCGGGAGTTGGTGCAGCAAAGGAGCAGATTCTCAAAGTCTCTCCCGGACCGGTCGCTCACCAGTATCTCGGTGGGCGACAGCCGGGCCAGCTCGTCGGCGATGGTCTGCCTGGCCTCGCTCATGGGGAACTCGCACACGGCAAACTCTCCGGTGCTCACGTCCGCAAAGGCCATGCCCACCGACCTGTCCTCGCCGGCCAGGGCCACTATGAAGTTGTTGGCGTCTCCCTGCAGCATGCCTTCTTCGATGACGGTACCGGGAGTCACCACTCTGGTCACCCCTCTTTTGACCAGCTTTTTGGCCTTTTTGGGGTCCTCCAGCTGGTCGCAGACCGCCACCTTGTAGCCCTTGGCCACCAGCCGGGCGATGTATTTGTCTCTGGCGTGGAAGGGAAAGCCGCACATGGGCATGTCGGCGGCATAACCAGCCGAGCGCTTCGTGAGAGTGATCTCCAGCTCTTTGGAGGCGATCTTCGCATCCTCGCCGAACATCTCGTAAAAATCGCCCATTCTGTAAAACAGTATGATGTCCGGATACAGAGCCTTGACCCGGAGATACTGCTCTTCCATAGGGGTAGTCTTTTTGTCTGCTTTCATATCGTTTGAGGGCCTTGTCAGGGGAGCCTGCCCGTAAAGCCGTAGAGTCCGGCCTCGGTCACCACGGCTTCGGTCACAGAGCCAGTGGCGGGCTGAGCTCCCTCAAAATTAAAGGTCTTTCCCTGCTCCGTGAGACCTGTCCTCTGACCGGGCCGGGAAGCGTTGCCGTGGACCAGCACCCGCTCCGTCCTGCCGATGCGGGACCTGTTGATATCCACGGTGATGGCGTTCTGCAGGGCTATGAGACGCTCCAGTCTCCTGTTTTTATCCTTCATGGGCATCTGCCCCTCCATGGAGGCAGCGGGAGTACCGGGGATGGGATTGTAGCTGAACATAAAGGCAGCGTCAAACCTGATCTCCTCCACCAGCGCGAGGGTATGCTCAAACTGCTCCTCCGTCTCCCCCGGAAAGCCGGCTATGAGATCCGTGGTGACGGCCACGTCCTCCACGGCGCTCCTGAGGGCGGCTATGAGCTCTCTGATCCTGCGGGAGTCATACTTTCTGTTCATGTTCCGGAGCACCGTATCGTCTCCGCTCTGTATGGCCAGATGTATGTGCTTTTCCACCTTGGGCAGCCCCGCCATAGCGTCTATGAGAGCAGGGGTCAGATCCTTGGGGTGAGAAGTGGTAAAGCGTATCCTTTCTATGCCGTCTATATCGTTCACCAGCTCCAGCAGCCGGGGAAAGGTGACTCCGCCGGAGTAGGAGTTCACGTTCTGTCCCAGCAAGGTCACCTCTTTGGTGCCGCCCCGGGCCAGACGCTCTATCTCCTCCGTGATGTCGGCATAGTCCCTGCTCCTCTCTCTTCCTCTGGTGTAAGGCACTATGCAGTAGGAGCAAAAGTTGTTGCAGCCGAACATGATGGGCACGTATTCCCTCAGAGAGGGCTTTAGCCGCGGGGTCCTTTCGGGCACGGGCAGAGGCTCCCCCTGCTCCTTGTCCGGAAGCTCGAGGTCATAGAAAAACCCGTTGGGAGCGGCCTGAGCCCGGGCTATGAGGCCGGGTATGGCGGAGAGCCTGTGGGTGCCGCACACAAAGTTCAGCCAGGGCCTGCCCCGTCTCAGAGCCTTGCCCTGCCTCTGGGCCATGCAGCCGTAAACGCCTATGATCAGGCCGGGGTTGGCCTCCTGCTTGATGATGGCCAGCTCTCCCAGCTTGGACAGCACCTTGTTCTCGGGCTTCTGACGCACCGAACAGGTCACCAGCACCGCCGCCGCGGCCTCCTCGGGATTCCGGGTCTCCTCGTAGCCGGCCTTCCTGAGATAGTCGCCTATCTGGGCCGCGTCCTCCTCGTTCATCTGGCAGCCCCAGACGTAGAGTATATACTTCGGAGCCATGCCCTGCTATACGCCCGACTTGATCCTGCTCTCCGCCTGATCCGTAAAGTCCTGGGCGGCAGACAGGGATTCGTCGTCCCGGCTCTCATAAAAGTCGCCGTAGCCGGAGGCGGCGGAGTTCAGCAGATTGCCCACCAGCTTCAGATTGCCGAAATTGGTGTTCGGGTCCATCTGCGCCAGCTGGCTGATCACCAGGAGCAGGCTGTCTATCTTGTTCTTGTATTGCTTTATCTTGTCGTTGACCGAGCTCTTGCCGGGCTCCGTCTTGGCCACCGTGTAGCCAAAGCTCTTGATCTCGCCGGTGTATTTGGACAGGGCCGTGGACAGCAGCGCGTGCATGGTGGCGGAGCGTTTGGTGATGGCGTAGTATTCGCCGGTGGCGCCTCTGGCGTTCATGGTCTTCAGTACGGAGGCCGCCTCCATGTAGCGCTGGGAGTTGGTGTAGAGATACACCAGCCTCTCGTAGGGGCGCCAGTCGGAGGGATAGGACAGGACGACGGCATTGTATTTTTTGATAGCTTCGTCCGTGTTGCCCTGCAGCCACAGCTTGTCCGCCTCGGAGATGAGGGCGGACACCTGAGAGGACCGGGCGGGCGCTGGAGAAGGAGTCCTGACCGTGACGGAGTCGTCGCCTTTGTCGGGCTCGTCGGTGATATCAAAGCGCACCCTGCTCTCGTATTTGGTCTTCAGCTCGCCTATATCGATGCCTCTGTAGCCCATATTGATGGCGGCATAATAGCACTCCAGGGCATCCTTGAACATCTGCTTTTCATAGTATATCTCCGCCAGCTTCAGCCTCAGCTCCGGATCGTTGGGGTCCATGTCTATCATCCTGCGGACGATCCTGTAGGCTTCCGAGTAGTTTTTGTCCTTCATGGCGGCGGCGTTCAGCTTCGAGAGAGCCTTGGAGTCCAGCTCCGACAGGTCGGAGGAATTGTCGGGAGCCTTGGTCTCCCTGCCGGACTCGTCGGTCATGACCGTTTCGGCCTGGCCGGAATACACGGCGTTCACTCCGAGGGCTTCGGATATCACCTTGCTCATAATGCCGCTGCAGGCCGTGTGCAGGGAGTTGGACACGGGAGTGTCGTCCCCTTCGGCGATGGCGCAGGAAGCCTCGGAGGAATACACCGAATCGTCCTTCAGGCTGCACAGACTGAAGCTGATATATAGCTTGCCGTCCTTTCGGGAGACCTCGGATATGCCCGCATAGTCGTATTTCAGCTCCTTGGCCACCCTGATCCTGGAGGTGACGGGAGCGTTGGAGCTCACGTCGTCGGCGGTGATCCGGCCTCTGTTCAGGGCGAGCACCACCACGGGATGCTCCGGATTGAAGATGAGAGACGAGAACAGATTGCTCTTATCCGCATAAAAGCGCAGGGTCTTGGCCACGAGCCGGGAGTCGCTCTCCTTGGCTCCGCTGGAGAGATCCGCGTTGTACAAAAGCAGAGCGGGAAGAGAGTCCTGGGCGTATACGCAGCCCGCCAGCAAGAGAGCGGCGGCTATAAACAACAGCTTTTTCATAGGCTCTAATATCCCAATAGTGTATTGATAGTATCTATGTTTGATTTGCAGAACTCGGGCTTGTTGCCCTTGGCCCTTTCTTCCTGATATATTTCCTTGGCAGCGAGAGCGTTCTTGCGCATCTCTTCATAATTGCCCAAGTCTCCGGCCTTGATGGCGGACTTCAGCAGATTGTTGGCAGCCTTCAGCCTGGCAGAGGAGTCGTTCTTCGGCTTGTCCTCATCCTTGTCCCTGTCCGCGGGCTTGTCCCGCTCCACCTTCAGAGGGTTCACTCCCTCGCCGGAGCCGTCTTCGCCCTGAGCGGGCCTCAGCTCAAAATCGGTGTAGGGCACCTTGGAGTCGGACTTGGGCTGCTCTCTCCGGGAAGCGTACCAGTCGGACTTGGTGTCTCTCTCGTCCTGCTCCTTCCGGGGCTGAGAGCCTCCGGTCTTGATGTGGCTGCCCTTGTCCACCAGAGTATTGGGGTCCCTGACCACCCGCCGGTTGGCGTTGGCCTCCTGGCGCTGGGCCTCCAGCTGAGCCTTGTATTCGGGAGACTCGTAGGTGTAGGTCATCATGGGCCCCGTGTAGGGCTGGACCGGAGCCGGAGCGGGGGCAGAGGGCGCCGCAGCCTGAGGGGTCTCGGGGGCAAACTGCTTTATCTCCTCCCGAGCCCTGGCCTCCGCCATCCTTTTGGCCTCTTCGCGGCTGTGGTGGACCGAGACGGCGTAGGATATGACTCCCGCTGACACGAACACGCAGCAGGCCGCCGCTATGCACATGACCCTAAAGCGCTTTTGGTCCTTGTTCTCCCTGTACCAGAGAGCCGCCTTTTCCGACCAGCTGCCGAAGGCCTTTTTTATGTCTTCAAGGGGCGTCGGGGAGCCGGCGCGTTTTTTCGAGCCGTAGAGCTTTTGCTTCAGCCTTTCGGCCTTGACCTGCTCCGCCACGCTGTCGTGGGAGACCCGTATGATCTTCAGATAGTTTTCCAGAGCCCTGGAGAGATACTCTCTCTCCCCCTCCGTGTCTCCGGCCTCCCGGTTGGCGTCGGCCAGCTTTTCGTACACGAGAGCCAGCACCGACAGCGCGTTCACGTTCTCGGGACTGGTCTCCAGTATGCTCTCGGCCAGAGTGGCGCAGTCGGCGTATTCGCCTTCGTTGTACTGATCCCACAGCAGGTCCAGCAGCTGCTTTTCTTCGCCCGGATCCGAATACTTATAAGTGTCAGTCATGGTCATCCTCCTTCTCCGTGAAGGACAAAAGCCCTTTTTCTCTGAGATCTACACCCAGATGGTCGTAGGCCAGCCGGGTGGCCACCCGGCCTTTGGGAGTGCGGCTGATAAAGCCCTTCTGGATGAGATAGGGCTCATGGGCGTCCTCGATGGTATCCTTTTCCTCGCCTATGGCGGCAGACAGGGTGTCCATGCCCACGGGGCCGCCGTTAAACTTGTTGATGATAATGTCCAGGATGCGCCTGTCGGCGGCGTCCAGACCTTCTTCGTCTATCTCCAGTCTCCTGAGCCCTTCTCTGGCGCACTCCAGATCGATGGTGCCGTCCCCCATGACCTGAGCAAAGTCTCTCACCCTCTTCAGGGTGCGTATGGCTATCCTGGGTGTGCCCCGGCTCCTGGAGGCTATCTCCATGGAGCCGTCCTTGGTGATTTGGGTATCCAGCAGGCGGGCTGTCCTGTCCACTATGTGGCTGAGAGCATCCACGTCATAGAGATCGAAGTTGTGCACTATGCCGAATCTGCTCCTGAGAGGAGCCGTGATCAGCCCCGCCCGGGTGGTGGCGCCCACCAGGGTAAAGCGCTCCAGAGACACGTTGACCGTGTAGGCTCCGGCGCCCTTGCCCACCACGATGTCCAGCTTGTAGTCCTCCATGGCGGGATACAGTATCTCCTCCACTGCCCTGTTCAGCCTGTGGATCTCGTCTATGAACAGCACCGAGTTCTTTTCCAGATTGCTGAGTATGGCCGCCAGGTCCGCCGGCTTTTCTATGGCAGGCCCGGAGGTGGAGACGATATTCACGTCCATTTCGTTGGCGATGATATAAGCCAGAGTGGTCTTGCCCAGCCCCGGAGGTCCGTAGAGAAGCACGTGGTCCAGGGCCTCTCCTCTCTGTTTGGCAGCCTGTATGTATATATTCAGGTTGCTGACTATCTTGTCTCTGCCTATGAGCTCCGAAAAGCTGCGGGGACGGAGGGAAGATTCCTGCTCGCTGTCCTCGGGACGCCTTTCCGGCGCCACGAACCTGGGAGCCTCCGCTTCGTCATGGTGTTTGATAGACATATCCTGTGTAGCCCTATTTAGTCGATTTGCCTTTGCCCAGCTGCTTGAGGGCCTTGCTGATCAGGCCGGACAGGTCGTCCGCTCCTTCCGCAGCCATGATGTCATTCACGGCCTTCCCGGCGTTGCTTCTGGTAAAGCCCAGGCCCGTGAGGGCCTCCACCGCTCTGGCTATGAGCTGGGTATCCTTGTCGCCGGAGCCGGCGCCCGCCGGGGCGTCGCCCAGCTTGTCCTTCAGATCCAGTATGATCTGCTCCGTGATCTTTCTGCCTACGCCGGGTATGCGGGCCAGGGCTGCATTGTCCCCGGTGAGGACGGCGTTCACTATTTCGGCGCTGGTCATGACGGACAGGGCGCCCAAAGCTGTCCTGGCGCCTACCTTGTTCACAGACATGAGCTGCTCGAATATGGACTGGTCCTCCTCTGTGTCAAAGCCGAAAAGGGTGATGGCGTCCTCTCTCACCACCGTAGTGACAAAGAGCTCCGTCTCTCCCTCCGCTCTGGCCAGCAGGGGGGCCGGGCAGCAGACGCTGTAGCCTACTCCTCCCACGTCCAGGATCAGACTGTCCTGCCTGACAAGCAGCACCTTTCCTCTGAGATAACCTATCATCACAGCGCCTCCTTCGTATCAGCCGATCAATAGATCACCTTGTTCAGCGGGAATTCCACTATGCCTTCGGCTCCCGCCCTCTTTACCTGAGGGATCACGTTCCTCAGGGCCTTGTTGTCCACCACTATTTCCAGAGCCACCCAGTTCTTGTCTGTGAGCTCATTGATGGTGGGAGTATTCAGGGCCGGCAGCAGGGAGAGCACCGCGTCCAGCTTTTCTCTGGGCACGTTCATCTTCAGGCCCGAGAGGGTCTCCGCCGTCAGGGCAGCCTGCAGCATGGTGGCTATGTTTTCTATCTTTTCTCTCTTGGCAGGGTCCGCCCAGGCCTCCTTGTTGCAGATAAGGCGGGTGGTGGATACCAGTATCTCGTCCAGTATGGCCAGACCGTGGGCCTTCAGGGTGGAGCCCGTCTCTGTGCCCTCCACAATGGCGTCCACCAGCTCGGGCACCTTTACCTCGGTGGCTCCCCAGGAAAACTCCACCTTCACGTTGACCTTCCGGTCGGCAAAGTATTTTTTGGTCACGTTGACCAGCTCCGTGGCCACGGTCTTGCCCTCCAGGTCCTCCGCGCATTTGATGTCCGAATCCCTGGGAGCAGCCAGCACCCATCTGTAGGGCTTGGAGGTGGCCTTGGAATATATCAGCTCGCAGACCTCCACCACGTCGGCGGAGCACTCGCACACGTTGTCATACCCGGTGATGCCAAAGTCCACGGCTCCCATCTCCACGTATCTGGGGATCTCCTGCGCCCGCAGCAGTATGGCGTCCAGCTCGGGATCGTCCACGGCGGGGGTATAGGAACGGCTGCGCACGGAAAAGCTCCAGCCGGCTTTTTCAAAAAGGTTGAAGGTCGCTTCCTGCAGCGAACCTTTGGGCAAAGCTATCTTGACCAACATATTCACTCCTGTTTGTTGTCTGCCAGAGCCAGATATGGCTTCAGCAGAATATAATCCAATTTGTCCGGAGACACGTTTTGCTGTACCGAAAGGGCGGCGGCGGCTCCCGCAGCCTGACCCGTGGCTATGACGCAGGGCATGATCCTGGCGGCTCCCAGGCCTTCGTGAGTGGCGGATATGATCCTGCCGCAGCACAGCAGGCCGGGTATGCTCTTCACCGTGAGACATCTGTAGGGAATCTCGTACCAGTCTCCCGGCGGCGGAGCGGCGGACTTTTTGCCCGACTCTTTGAGGGTGTAGCCCTCGCCGGAGGCGGAATGCACGTCCACGGGATAGGCCAGCCGGCACACTCTGTCCCTGTGCTTCATGGAGCTGAGCACGTCCCTGTCCGAAAAGACGTAGTCCCCCACCACTCTGCGGCTTTCCCTGACGCCCAGTATTTTGGCCCGCTTCAGGAGATAGGCCTTTTCGAAGCCGGGCACTCTGTCCCGGACGAACCTCAGCACCTCCCGGAGCTGCTTTTGACACTCTCCGGTCCCCCGGGCTATGTCCCCGGGCGAGAGAGGGTCAGCGAGGGCGGCGTGGGTCTGATTGAACACCACGGCGTCATAGCGGGGGCTCTGAGTCTTGCGATAGATGTAAAATATCATGTCGCCTGGAAAGTCCGAGCCCTCTTCTTTGGCCTTGCCCACCAGTGAAAAATAGCCGGCGGGGCTGTAGTTGGAGAGGGCGGTCTCAATGACGTCCGTCCCGGGCTCCAGCTTAGGAAAGAGAAACTCCTCCGGGCGCTCCGCCACGTATGCAAGAGCCCGCCTGACGTCCACGCCTCCCACGTCAAACATGAGAGTGGCGGCCTGGACCTGTCCCTTGCTGTCACCCGTGCGGGTCTCTGCGCCGAGACAGGCGGCGACTTGCGCGTCTCCCGTGGCGTCGATGAGACGGCGGCACTCCAGAAATCTGCCTTCCAGAGCCACCGCAAAGGCGCCGTTCTGGCGTCTCACGGCGGACACGAAGCCGCAGCGGGGCAAAAAGGTCACCCCCGCTTCCCGGAGCATATCCAGCAGCGCTTCTCTCATGGCAGAGGAGTCAAAGCAGTTCTTCCTGAGAGCTCCCCGGTCCGCGAGACGCTGTCTCAATTCGTCAAACAGGCCTCCCACCAGGGGCTTGCCGTCGGAAGTGCAGTGGGTCATGAAGGGATTCACCAGACCATAGACTGCCATGCCTCCGGGTCCCGGCAGCCTGTCGCAGAGGAGCACCGAGGCCCCTGCCCGCGCGGCAGATACTGCCGCGCAGACTCCGGCCAGCCCGGCGCCTGCAACGCACACGTCATACACGGCGGCAAATTCCTCCCTGAGTATGCCCAGCGCCCGGGCGGCGGCATCTTTTTCCGCCGCTTTTTTGGAGGCGCCTGTTCCTCTGGCGAGCGTTCTCCCACTGAATAATACGCAATTTGTAAAGGTTTTGTTGTGGGGAGGCCCGGTCTCTTCCACCGTCTCGTAGGTGGGAGCCGAGTGGAACTTGTCCTGCAGCAGAGTCTGCAGGGCCGACTTGGTGTCCACGTCCTCTATGGCTTCCAGAGCAGACTCGATGCTCTCCGAGAGCTGCCCTCGCACAAAGGCTTCGCAGACCTCCCGGCCGCATGAGAGATATATGGCGGCTGTCAGGGCCTCAAAGGTGTCGCACAGCACCGAGGGCCGCATGACCAGCCCGGTCTTCTTTTCGTTTTCGGACACCTGTATGTATTCGTAGAGCTTCAGCCGGCGGGCAGCCTCGGCAAGACTGGGCTCGCCGATGACCACGGCCTTCATCCTGCTCAGGTCTCCCTCGCGGCAATCGGGGTATTTGTCAAAAAGGATCCGGGCGACTATCTCGCCCACTATGCTGTCCCCCAGGAACTCGAGCCTTTCGTTGTACTCGGCGTCAAGGCCGTCCTGCCGGACCGACTTGTGCACGAAGCACTGGTCCAGATAGGCGGACGGGACGAGAGGGACCCCGGCCCTTTCGGACAATTCCCCGATCTGTTTGTCGTCCATCAGCGCAGCTTGCTCACCGCTTCGGCTATCCTGGACACGCCTTCCTTAATGGCGTCCATGCCGGTGGCGTAGGACAGACGTATGTTGTTGGGAGCGCCGAAGCCGCTGCCTGCCACGCAGGCCACCAGAGCGTGCTCCAGCAGATAGGCGCACAGGTCGTCGGAGGAACCGATGGTCCATTTGTCATAGGCCTTGCCGAAGAGGGCCGACACGTTGGGCAGCACGTAAAAGGCTCCGTCGGGCTCCAGGCAGGTGACGCCTTCGATGTCGTTCAGCATGCGGCAGATCACGCCCCGCCTCTCCTCGAAGGCCTTTCTCATGTCCTCCAGAAAGCTCTGGTCCGCCGCCAGGGCGGCTTCGCCAGCAGCCTGGACAAAGGAGGTGGCGTTGGAGGTGGAGTGGCCCTGTATCTTGCTCATGGCGCTGATGATATCGGCTTCGGCAGCCGCGTAGCCCAGACGCCAGCCCGTCATGGAATAGGCCTTGGAATGGCCGTTGACGGTGATGGTCAGCTCCCTGATGCGGGGGTTGAGGGAGGCTATGGACACGTGCTTTGCTCCGCCGTATATGATCTTTTCGTATATCTCGTCGGACAGCACCATCACTCCGGCGTCGGCGCAGACGTCCGCTATCTCGGCTATGGTCTCCGGGGGATACACGGCTCCCGTGGGATTGGAGGGAGTATTCAGGACCAGCATTTTGGTCCTGGGGGTGATGGCAGCCCTGACCTGCTCTCCGGTGACGCAAAAGCCGGTGGACTCGTCTGCGGAGATATAGACGGGCGCGCCGCCGGCCATCTTCACTATCTCGGGATATGACACCCAGTAGGGCGCGGGGATGATCACCTCGTCGCCGGGGTCCACCGTGGCCATGATGGCGTTGTAAAGGGAGTGCTTGGCGCCGCAGGAGACCAGTATGTTCTCGGGGCCGTATTCCAGTTCGTTGTCTCTCTTCAGCTTGTTGATGATGGCCTTTTTGAGGCCGGGAGTCCCGCCTACGGGAGTGTACTTGGTAAAGCCGGCTTCGATGGACTTGAAGCAGGCTTCTTTGATGAATTCGGGGGTGTCGAAGTCGGGCTCGCCCGCTCCGAAGGATATGACGTCGATCCCGTCGGCCTTCATCTGCTTTGCCTTGGCCGAGATGGCCAGCGTAGGCGAAGGAGCGATGCCGAGGGCTCTCCTGGAAATAGATCCGGACATTGTTTACCTCTTTCAGATCATCGGGACTTGTCCCGATATATCGGGTGTATATCTATTATAATTATATCACAATATTCTCCGCAAGACAAATACGACGAAAGCCCGCCGGAGGCAGGCTTTCGTGATGCCGCAAAGGGCTAACGGGCGGGCAGCTCGGCGGGAAATGCGGCGTCCTCGTATTCGCCGGAGCCCAGGACGAAGACCGGAGCCTTTTTGTCGGATATGAGAGTGAAGCTCTTCAGAGCCCCGCTGAGAGTCCGGCCGTCGCGATTGTCGTCATAGACCTCCGCCGGCACCCAGCTCTTGATCCTGAATTCCACGTCCAGAGTGTTTTCCCTGCCGCTCTTCAGATCGCCCCTGACTTTGAAGGGGCCGGTCTTGTCCAGCGAGCAGACCTTCTTGCCGTTGACCCAGATGCCGTTGCCGGGGTCCTCGGCAAATTCGGGTATATACATCCATGCCTCGAAGGAGTATTTGGTGTTGGGCCTGACGGGCAGGTGCAGCACCGGCTCCTCCCCCATCCAGGAGGCCAGCACGTCCTCCCCGAAGCGGTTGATCATATTCTCATTGCCGTATATATCCCCGAAGTAGCTCACCACTCTGGGGCTGGCCACGTCGAATTTCAGGTTCCGGACCCCCTCGGGCAGAGCGGGAGGCTCGGCAGAGGGCAGATTGTCCCTGATCGCAGCGGCGGAGCCTATCATGTTGGACACCCGGAAGACCCGCTGGCTCACGTTGTCGGAGACCACGCAGGACAGGGCGTTTTTGCCTATAACTACCACGGGCATTTCCTTGTTGGTGCGGAAGGTGTTGCCGCGGATGAGGGCCGTGCCCTCGGCGATATCTATGCAGGGGCTTTGTTTATTCATGGTGTCCCATATGGCGAAGTGGCAGTCGGACACGGACACGATGCCCCGGGGAGCGTGCATCTCTATGGCCTTGTCCACCCCTCCCCAGAAGCCGCAGTTGACCAGAGTCACCTTGTCGGTCACGTCCTTGTTGATGAGGACTGCGTGATGGTCCTCCCCCTGGGTGGGCACTATCTGGGCGTTGGTGATCTGCAGGCCCGCGGGTCTGGTGGCGTTGACCAGTATGCAGGTGGAGCAGGCGTCGGCGCCTATGCCGATATAGTTGCCGCAGCCGCCGCCGTAGCCGTAGTCGGAGAACTTGTATCCCACTCCGTAGCCGTAGCAAAAGGTGTTGAGGCAGCTCTGCCAGTCGGTCTTGGCGAACTCGAAGGCCACGCCGTTTTCGCGGATCCACTCACAGTAGGGGTCGTCGCCCCTGTAGTCGCCGAAGGGCCAGAAATGGATGTTTTCCACCCGGCTGACGTCGTAGCATCTGTCGATAAAGAGGCCTCTTTTCTGGGGATATCCGCTGACGTTGCTCACGTACACTCTGCCCACCCTGTCAAAATGCAGGGCCTCGTAGGGATTGACGAACAGGCAGTCTATGACGTTGTGGTCGTCGCCCTCGGTGCCCGCCACGCAGGGAGGATAAGGGATGGGAGGCACGGGGGTCCTGGTCACCTCGGGATATCTGACCATGAAGCCCTTCAGGGTGACGTTGTGGCCCTTCATGGTGATAAAGGCGGGGTCCTCGGGCTTGTTGCGGCCTGCGTAGGCCAGCAGCACCGTACCGTAGCCCTGCTTGTCCAGCGAGGAAGGACGGGTGTCCGTAGGGATGGCTTCATAGGTCCCTATGAGCCCCACCCCGGAATACAGGGTGATATTGCCCTTGATCACGTAGTCTCCGGTGGGCACCTTTATATTGCCGCCGCCCACGGCCCTGACGGCCTCCACAGCCTTCTCGAAGGCTTCGGTGCAGTCGGTCTTGCCGTCGCCCACGGCGCCGAACTCGGTGACGTCAAAGTCCCGGGCGCGGACGGCGCCAGCCAGCAGCAGCACCAGCAAAAACAATAGAGCGAGATACTTCATCATGGGGTCTCCTTTTTCAAATCAATTGCATTATATCACAAGCCCGGCCCCTTATCAAGATGAATAAAAGGGCCTCAATTCAAAAAAAGTTGTAAGTTTTGCCCGAGGTGTGTTATAATATTATATGATAAGTATAAGATACACCAAGGAGCATCCATGATACCTTTAGCCAACCCCAAGAAGCAGGTCGAATCCCAAAAAAGAGATCTGCTGGAAGCCATCAGCCAGGTCTTTGACAAATGTCAGTTCATAGTAGGCGACAACGTAAAGGAGGCGGAAGCCAATTACGCCGCCAAGTGCGGAGCGTCCTACGGCATAGGAGTGAACTCCGGGACTGACGCGCTGGTGCTGGCCCTGGCTGCCTGCGGCGTGGGCAAGGATGACGAGGTCATCACGGTGCCATATACCTTCGTGGCCACCACCGAAGCCATTCTCATCAGAGGAGCAAGGCCTGTATTCGTGGACATTGAGCCCGGCACCTTCAATATAGACGTATCTCAGATCGAAGCAAAGATCACTCCCAGGACCAAAGCCATACTGCCGGTGTATCTCTATGGCCAGACCTGCGACACAGAGGCCATAGCGGACATAGCCCGCCGGCACGGTCTGAAGGTCATAGCCGATGCTGCTCAGGCCATCGGAGCCAAGAGGAACGGCGCTCCCATCGGCCGGCTGGCCGACGCCACCTGCATCAGCTTTTTCCCCACCAAGAATCTGGGGGCCTGCGGCGACGCCGGCATGATCGTCACCGACTGTCCCGAGACTGCCGAGACTGCCAGGAGCCTGCGTTTTCACGGCATGAAGCCCGGCACCTATTATTACGAACGGGTAGGCTACAACAGCCGTCTGGACGAGCTGCAGGCCGCCGTGCTGAACGTCAAGCTGCCCAGGCTGGACGAATGGAACGAAAAGCGCAGGGCCCACGCCCGCTGCTATCTGGAAGCCTTCTCAGGCACCTGTCTGCAGCTTCCTCTGGAGCAGCCCGGCAACTATCACATATACCATCAGTTCACCATTCGCTATCCCCAGCGGGACCGGCTGCGGGAGATGCTGGCCGAGCGCGGGATAGGCAGCGCGGTGTATTATCCCTTCCCTCTCCACCTGCAGCCCTGCTACGGCTTCCTGGGCTACAGGGAGGGCGACCTGCCGGTCACCGAGGCTGCGTGCAAAGAGGTCCTGTCCCTGCCGGTGTATCCCGAGCTTACAGACGAAGAGATCAGCGCAGTGGCCACCGGCGTCAGGGAATGCCTGAGCATACTGGAAAGCTAATACACATACCAAGGAGACACACTATGACCCCCGACATGCGAAACGTATCAGCCATAGTATTGGGCGGCGGAAAAGGCACCCGGCTCTTTCCTCTTACCAAAGAGCGTTCAAAGCCTGCAGTTCCGCTGGCGGGGCAATTCCGCCTCATAGACATACCTCTCAGCAACTGCATCAACAGCCACATCAACAAGATATACGTGGTGACCCAGTTCATGAGCCACTCCCTCAACAGGCACGTGCACAGCTCGTTCAAGTTCGACATATTCAACAAGGGCATGATCGACATTCTGGCAGCCAGCCAGAATATGAACAACACGGGCTGGTTTCAGGGGACGGCGGACGCCGTCAGACAGAACATGCAGACCGTGTTTGAGAACAACGAGGACGGCAGGGCTCTCATACTCTCCGGCGACCAGATATACAAGATGGACTTCCGCCGGCTGGTAGCTGACCATGAGGCAAAACAGAGCGACGTGACCATCGCCGTCACAGTCAAGCCTGCCTCCGAGGCCTATCATTTCGGCTGCATGAAGGTGGACAAGGATTTCCGCATCACCAAGTTCGTGGAGAAGCCTTCCACCGATGAGCAGCTCTCCGAGCTCATCATCAAGGGCAGCAAGCTGAAGGACCTGGGCGTCACCGACGACGGGGACTACGTGCTGATCAGCATGGGCATATATCTGTTTGAGACCCCCAGACTGGTGGAGAGCCTCAACAACGACATGCAGGACTTCGGCAAGAACATCATCCCCTGGGCCATCAACAACTTCAACGTGTTCGCCTATCCCTTCACGGGCTACTGGGAGGACATCGGGACCATCTCCGCCTTCTTCAACGCCAACATCAATCTGACGGACACGGTGCCCAAGTTCAACTTCTACGATGCTGACAAGCCCATATACACGGCCTGCAACTATCTGCCCTCCAGCAAGATCAACGGCCACTCGTCCTTTATGCAGACCATCATATCCGACGGGACCATCATAGAAAATTCCACCGTCACCAAATCCATCATCGGCATCAGGTCGGTGATACGGGAGGGCTGCATCCTCAACAAGGTGGTGATGATGGGTCAGGACGACTATGCTCCCGACGACAAGTATCCCATCCCCAGAGGCATAGGCAAGTATTGCCGGATCACCCGGGCCATCATAGACAAGAACGCCTGCATAGGCGACAACGTGATCATAGAGGA
The DNA here is from genome assembly GCA_017552965.1 of Abditibacteriota bacterium. Lineage (NCBI taxonomy): Bacteria > Pseudomonadati > Abditibacteriota > Abditibacteriota bacterium. The sequence continues at coordinate 241,569 of JAFZNQ010000009.1, forward strand.
CCAGACCGGCAAGCCCAACTGCGACGGTGAGTTTTACTACGTGAGAGACGGCATAGTCATCATACCGAAGCATGCCATAGTTCCCTCCGGCACCATTATCAAATAAAAGGAGCATATCGTGGAGCTTATCCCGGCCATAGACCTGATAGACGGACAGTGCGTCCGCCTGATCAAGGGCGATTTTTCCCAAAAGACCGTATATTCCGACGATCCCGCCCGGGTGGCAGCCAAATGGGCGAAGCACGCCCGTGTCATCCATCTGGTGGATCTGGAAGGCTCGAGACAGGGGCATCCCATAGAGCTCTCCACCCTGTCCTCCATCCGGGAGTCCGTATCCTGCCTGCTGGAATACGGCGGCGGAGTGCGCTCCGAGGAGGACATCAGGGCCATCCTGGACCACGGAGCCGACAGGGTCATTCTGGGCACCACGGCGGCGGCAGACGAAGCCTTTACCCGGGACATGCTCTCCAAATACGGGGACAGGCTGGTCATAGGCATTGACGCCCGGGACGGCCGGGTAGCCATCCACGGCTGGGAAAAGACCACCGAATACGCTCCCGAAGAGTTCGCTCTGAAGATGCAGTCCATGGGAGCGGCCCGCATCATATACACCGACATCTCCAGAGACGGGATGATGAAGGGGGCCAACGTCCCCGCCATGAAGGAAATGGCAGAGCTTTTGTCCATACCCGTCATAGCTTCGGGAGGCGTCAGCAGCTACGAGGACGTCAGGAGCCTGTCGGCCCTGGGTCTGCTGGAAGGCGCCATCATAGGCAAGGCTCTTTATACGGGAGCCATAGATCTCGAGGAGGCCAGCAAATGGAAATAATCCCCGGCATGGACATCATCAACGGCCAGGTGGTTTGCGCCGAAAACATCGACTGGGCAGGCAACGGCCCCATCGACCACGACCCCGTGAACGTGGCCCGTTATTGGAAGAGCCAGGGAGCCCGGCACCTCTATATCTCCGATCTGGAGGGAGCCCGCTACGGCAAGCCCATGCATCTGGACATAGTGGCCAACATCATCAAAAACGTCAACATCAAGGTGTATCTGGGAGGCGGCATCCGCAATGCCGACGCTGCGGCCCGGGCCTTTGACGCAGGCATAGAAAAGGCGGTCATCGGCACCTACGCCGCTCTGGAAAACGACTTTGCCAAATACATGTTCGACACCTACAAGGGCCGCATCATAGTATCTCTGGCCAACATGAACGGCTACGTGTCCATCCACGACTGGACCGCCAGGACCGAGGAGACCGTGTACGAGTTCGCCGGCCGCATGGAAAAGATGGGCGCCGGCACCATAGTGTACAACGACGTGAACAGAAAGGGAGCTCACGGAGGCATCAATCTCCACACCATACAGAGGATGCTCTCCTCCACCGCCCTGCCCATCATCATAGGCTGCGGCATATCGGACATAGACGACATCAGAGAGCTGAAGAAGTTCGGCGACAGGATATCCGGAGCCGTCATGGTCTCGGCCCTCTACAAAAATCTCATATCCTACAAGGATGCGGCCGCCGCTGCAAAAGAAGTCTGAAAAAAAGGGCTGCGGCTCTTTACAAACCCTCAAAAAAAGAGTATAATATATTTGTACGCCGAAGTGGTGGAATGGCAGACACGCATGGTTCAGGACCATGTGCCCGCAAGGGCATAGGAGTTCGACTCTCCTCTTCGGCATAAAAAGGACCTCTCTCGAGGTCCTTTTCTTTTTCACCGGTCTTTTTATTCGGGGGCGATCCTCATGGCGGGCCGCACTCCGCCGGAGGCGGTGCACACTATGCCGTCCACGCTGATGCTGCCCAGGTCTCTCACTCTGCATATACAGTCCCCGATCCTGGCGTTGGTCCTGAGCCACCACCAGCTGCAGCCGTCTATGCCTGCCCAGGCTCCGTGCTGCTCTCCGTAGGAGGTGGGCCTGGCGCGCCTGGCTTCGTCGTCCCGGAAGCACCTGACCGCCTCGTCGTAGGACAGGAGGAATATCCGGTCCTCCGTGGGCTCGTCGGCGCCGGTCCTGTAGTGAAAGTTGGGCTTGTTGTCTGCGGGGGTGAGGAGTATCCTCTGCCTTTCCTCCGCCGAAAAGGCGGTCTCCACAAACTCTTCGTTGAGCCAGCGTCTCAGCTCCGAGGAGCGCCAGGTGATGGTGGTGTCCTCCCCGTGAAAGGGGGCGCCGGCTATGACGGCGCAGGTCACCACCAGAAGCCCCAGGGCGTCCTGCTCCAGGACCTGCCATCCGATAGGCTCCGGCCGGCTGTCTTTTTGGGGGAAATGCCCCATAGTGATCATATCTTTCATCGCTCACAAAAAAAGCAAAGACAGGAGCCTTTGCTTTTATTTTCCTCGCAGGTCTATTTGTTCTTTCTGGCGGATTCCTGTACCAGGCCTCTGCCTATCTCGTCTCTCTGTATCTGGTTGGTGCCCTCATAGATCTGGGTGATCTTGGCGTCTCTCATCATCTTTTCCACCGGATATTCCTTCATGTAGCCGTAGCCTCCCAGCACCTGCACGGCGTCGGTGGTCACGCTCATGGCCATATCCGAAGCGAAGCACTTGGCCATGGCGGAATAGGTGGTGGTCTTGTCGCCGGGGCAGGCGTCCAGATAGCGGGCCACCGAGTAGACCAGGGCTCTGGAGGCCTCTACCCGCATGCCCATATCGGCCAGCAGAAAACGCAGGCCCTGATTGTTGTGGATAGGCGCGCCGAACTGTATCCTTTCGGTGGAATACTTGACGGCGTAGTCCAGAGCTCCCGCGGCGATGCCCACAGCCTGGGCTGCCACGCCGGGGCGGGACCTGTCAAAGGTCTTCATGGCGGTGATAAAGCCGGTGCCCTTGCGGCCCAGCATCTGGGACTTGTGGATCCGGCAGTCCTGAAACACCAGCTCTCTGGTGGCGGAGGCCCGGATACCCAGCTTGTTCTCCTTTTTGCCGAAAGTAAAACCGGGAGTCCCCTTTTCGATGATAAAGCAGCTGATGCCTCTGGCCCCTCTGGAGGGGTCGGTGACGGCGAATACGGAATAGATGTCCGCCTCGCCGGCGTTGGTGATCCACTGCTTGGTGCCGTTGAGGATATAGTAGTCCCCGTCCTCCACGGCCTTGGTCTGCATGCCGGCCACGTCGGAGCCCGCGTTGGCTTCCGTCAGTCCAAAGGCGGCCAGATGCTCGCCGGAGGCTATCATAGGCAGGTATTTTGCTTTTTGTTCTTCGTTTCCGGAAATGAGAATGGGAAACGTGCCCAGACCCGTGGCGGCAAAGGCGAGGGAAATGGCGCCGTCCACCTTGGAAAGCTCTTCCGTAGCCACCACCATATTCATAATAGGGGCGTCTTCCGCCATACCTTCGTATTCATTGGGAATAAGTATCCTGAAGATATCGGCCTGAGCCATCTTTTTGACTATGGGCCAGGCAAATTCGTTCTTTTCATCATATTCGGCAGAATAGGGCTTGATCTCGGTCTCGGCAAATTCCTTGCACACCGCCTTCAGCTCCTGCTGATATTCCGTCAGTAAATAATCCATCAGATCCTCCGATACACTATCGCATTTTAATGATGATACACTATATTATAGCACATTGGGCCGCAGCCCTTCAAGTCGTCAGAATTTGACTATGCAGAAGCTGTCGAACACGGGCTTTGCGGAGGGCCCCCGTTCGGTGACTATCTCCCGGGCCCCCGACAGGCCTTCCAGAGTGTTCTCCTCTCCGGACATATTCAGGGCGTATATGAGCAGCCGGCCCTCCTTGTCCCGGAGCCGCATCACCCGGCCTGTCCGGGAGAGCCTTATCCTGTCGGGCTGCAGCCCGTCCAGGACCCGGAGGCCTCTGTGGACTGCCCGGGCAGCCTCCTCCGACAGAGCGCCTATCTGCAGCATGGGAGGGGTATCCCCCGCCCTCTTGCGCCTTTCGGCTCCCCGGGCAAACTCCAGACCGTAGTCCTCCGTCTTCACCATATTCGGCGACGAGAGGGCCGCAGGACGGCGCACGCCGTATTTGTCATAGAGGCCGGCTCCCTTTACGCACACCAGGAGCCCCTCGTATCTGCTCAATACGTCAAAGGCCTCGTCCGGGATACGGGGCGCCTGAGGCAGTATCAGGGCGTCATAGTCTCCGAGGCTGACGCAGTCCAGCTCTCCAAAGGTCAATATGTCCGTCTCTATCTGCCTGTCTTCCAGCAGCTTGTACCAGCCCATAAAGCTTTTGGGGTCCGCCGACGCGTCGTCCTCCAGCCCGGGGAAAGGAGTCACGTATGGGTCCAGTATGGCCACCCTGGCCTCCGGCTTGAAGCCCTTTACCGCCTCCAGAGCGATCCGGGTCTCCTCCAGCAGGGACCTGATCTCCTCGGGAGTGTAGTAGGGTCTGTAGGCGTTCTCGTCGTAGCCCTCGTAGTTGCAAAACATGATATGATCGGCTCCGTGCATCACGGAGGTGTGGAGCATCTGCTTCACCTTGTCCATGGCGACCAGTCCGCCGCCGTTGAAGTCTATCAGGTCTATGTTGCACAGAGGCTTGCGGTATTTGCGGGCCAGGTCCATGCCGCAGGCTATCCTGTAGGGGTCGCCCTCGGCTCCCGGCAGCTGCATCCCCAGTATATCCAGGCTCTCGCCGGCGCGGAACACCTTGTCCGGCAAAAAGCCGGCGTTGGTGTTGTAGTCCCACTCGCCGAAGTAGGCAAAGGTCAGGGTCTGAAAGGACATGAGGAACCGGCTGCGGTCATACTTTTTCACCATAGCGGCCAGAGAGTTCAGATATTCCGCGGACAGCTCTTGCCAGAACTCCTGAAAATCGCAGGCCCGGACGGGACTGACCTCCTCCGCCTCCATGGGGTCGGTGCCTATGATCCAGGCGCTGCCCGAGCGCTCGCCCCGGGCGTCCGGAGTCTTGGTCCTGGGGTCAAAGACCATCATGTCGTCGGGCATGGTGATCTCCCCTTCGTCTCCCGTGATCCTGATATGGTCAAAGCGCGCTTCTCCGGAGCCCACCAGCAGCATATAGATGCTGAAGCCCACGGCGTTGTCGGGCCTGCGGGACCTGACCGTGACCAGGGTCCTGCCGTTCTGCTCCGTGAAATGGGCGCTCTCCGTTGAGGCTATAGGCACCAGGGAACCCTCCCTGAACCAGGCTATGGTGAGAAAGCTCCCGGAGCCGTTCACGTCCCTGTTGGTGATCTCCGCAGAGAATTCCAGCTGTTCTCCGGAATATTCGTAGGGCCGGGCGTTGTACCAGGCTATGTTGCGGGCTTCCCTTACGGGGGCATAGACCACTCCGGCCTTGTCCCCGCCGGCCACGTCCAGAGGGGGCGCCTGAGCCTCCTCTATGCTGCCGTAGTCAGTCCCCCAGGCGGCGTTGAGAGCCGCGGCGGACCCGTATTTCTTCTTCAGCCATTCCCGGAAACGGGCCAGGTCCGCAGCGCCGTAGCGGGTGGCCATATTGTGCCACCATTCCACCCCGGCCTCGTAGCCTATGACCGTGTGCTGAGGGTCTTTTTCCGCCAGATATTCTGTCAGGGCCCTGACCAGCCTCTCCTGAGCCTCCCTGCAAATGGGCGAGCTGGGCGAAGGCAGGGTGTCCTGCCCCGGCTGCCCGAAGCAGCCGGCGGTGGTCTCTCCCGCGGCCCTGACCTTGTCGTAGAGCCAGCCGGGCTTGCACACCGGATTGAACTCGATGATGAGTATCAGCCTGAAGCCCCAGCTGCGGGCCAGAGCCAGCTGCCGGTCCAGACAGCCAAAGTCATACTCTCCTTCTCTGGGCTCCACCACCGCCCAGGGGATACGGCTGTTCATGACGGTAGCCCCCAGCCCTTCCAGGTCGGCGGTGTAGGTGTCCTCGAAGGGATAATGCCAGATAAAGCCCACGCAGCTCTCCCGGGCAAGACAGACCGCGGGCAGGAGAAGGGTCAGAAAAAAGCAAAGGATGAATATTTTGTTCATGAGAGATACCAAAAAAAACGGGGCGGAAGCATCCGCCCCGCCGGGTGTTATTCGTAACAAAGGGTGATTGCCCTGCTGGGCACGTCGGCAAGCTCCTGATCGGCGTATGCCACAGTGACGAAGTATTTGAGAGAGCCGGTGGCAAACACTCCGGTGAGAGGCACGGGACCAAAGGTAAAGCCTCCGTCGGCCCTCACGGTCACCACCTCGCTCTTCAGGACTCCGGAGATGTTGAGTATGCCGGTCTTGTTGTTGGAATACATGACGGTGCATATCAGCATCCTGCCGGGCAGAGCCTTGCCGGTCACGGTGATATCCTTTACCCCCGCATTGTTGGCCGGGGACAGGATGTATATATCTCTGTCGTCCACGGCGGGAGCGGGAGCCTGAGAGTCGGCAGCGGCTCCGTCAATGAGCCCCGCGGTCACGGCGTCGGTCTCATCCTTGGGAGCGTCCACGGCAGGCGCCTCGGTGGCGGGAGCAGCGGGTGTCTCGGCCGCGGGAGCAGCGGGGGTCTCGGCTGCAGGTGCAGCGGGTGTCTCGGCTGCGGGAGCAGCGGGAGCCTCGGCCGCGGGAGCAGCGGGAGTCTCGGCCGCGGGAGCAGCGGGCGTCTCGGCCGCGGGAGCAGCGGGAGTCTCGGCTGCGGGAGCGGCGGGAGCCTCGGCTGCGGGAGCAGCAGGCGTCTCGGTTGCGGGAGCAGCAGGCGTCTCGGCTGCGGGAGCGGCGGGAGTCTCGGCTGCGGGAGCAGCGGGAGTCTCGGCCGCGGGAGCGGCGGAAGTCTCGGCCGCAGGAGCGGCGGGCGTCTCGGCCGCGGGAGCGGCAGGCGTCTCGGCCGCGGGAGCAGCGGGAGCCACGGGCGACAGTCTGGTGACCTTGCCTATCTTGCTCACCACGGCGTCCTTGCCGTTGACCGTCATCACGTATCCCGTATCGGAGGATATGTTGACGCCCCGACTGGACATATAGACCATGAGCTTTGCCTTATTGAGGGCCTTGGCAGGCACCTTCATAAAGCCCACGTAGCTGCCCTCCGACTCTTCTCTGAGCACGGTCTTGGTGCCGTCCACGTATCTCAGGTCGCAGGACACTCCCACGTGAGAGGTGCCCTTCACGTTCACCAGTATCAGGTCGCCGGTCTTCAGGGCGTCGGGAGAGCTGACCAGCACGTCGTCTATGCTGAGCTCCACAGGAGCAGTGTCCGGAGTCACCGCAGGCTGAGCAGGCTCTGTCTTGGCAGGCTCGGTCTTGGCAGGCTCGGTCTTGGCGGGCTCCGCAGGCTTCACGGGCTCCGTCTTGGCAGGCTCGGTCTTGTCGGGCTCCGCAGGCTTCACGGGCTCCGTCTTGGCGGGCTCTGTCTTGACAGGCTCCGCAGGCTTCACAGGCTCCGTCTTGGCGGGCTCGGTCTTGGCAGGCTCGGTCTTGACAGGCTCCGCAGGCTTCACGGGCTTCACGTCCTCAAAGCCCACCACGATCAGGGTCCATATATTCTTGTTGTCCGGATTGATCCTGGCGTAGAAGCTGTTGCCCACCTTCAGCTTGTCCACGGACACCAGCACGGAGGAGGACTCCAGGTATATGGAGCACTTGTCCGCCACCACGTATTCGGGAGTGGCTTCGCCGTCGTCCACCGTCAGGGTGCTGCCGTTGATGCCCACTATGGTGCCGGATATCATGTCAAAGGATGCGGCCGCCTTGGTGATGATGTTGTTGTCATTCACCTCGCAGGACACGGAGTCGCCGGGAGAATAGTCCAGAAGGCCCACCTCAAAGGGCTTGGTGTTCACCAGTCCTCTGGTCAGCCTGCTGGAGGCGTCCACCCGGACGGTCACGTCGCCGTCGGCTGTGGCTATGGTGATATTCTTGGAGCCGTTGTCCACGCTCCCGACCATACCGCTGACGGTCCTGGCGGAGACGCCGGTAGCCACTGCCAGCAAAAATATGCATACGCAGATCAAATATTTATTCATAAGCAGCCTGCCATCATAATGTATTTATGGAAATCGTTCCTATTTTAATGGTATAATATAAACGGAATAATTTCAAGGGGCGGACGGATTTTTTTGCCCGTCTTTCAAGGATAAACCGATATGAGACTCTGTAAATTCTATATATTTTCCCTGATACTTCTTCTTGCGGGGGCTGCCGCCTTTTCCCAGGGGAAGGTGACCACCAACGCCATCTATCAGGATTCCTCCGGCACCAAATACGAGTGGAAGATCATGGATTCGGGCAACATCATCTGGGACGGCATCTCCTACACCCCCTGCGGCGTCAGGGTGATCTTTGACAGCCTCTCTTCTCCCGACACCCACGCCCTCTCGGCCCGGGACAAGTCGGTGATAGGCGAGCTGGCTGCCTCCAACGTGGACTCTGTGATCATCTCCAACGGCTATCAGCTCACCAATTCCGATCCCGCCGTGCTCCAGCAGATCATGGACCTGCTGGACGAAAACGGCATCAGATACGGCATAGAGCTGGGTGAGGAGACCGGCGATCCCCTTGCGGGCTACCCGGTGGACCCTGCCCGCTGGAGGATAGACGGCCCCTACCCCGACAAGGTCATCACCGGCATGTGGAAAGACGTGGACTCCGGCCTCTACGTGGTGGTCAGCAAGTCCGACAGCTCCGTCATCGAGTCCGGCAGTCTGGAGGTCAACGCCAACGGGCAGGCCACGGTAAATCTGGAGCGCTCTCTGGGCCCGGACACGGCCCTGCTGGTATATCCCCACCAGACCCGTTTCGGCAGCTTTGACATATGGGAAGGCTATGACGCCCTGAGAGACGTGATAGTCAAATACTTCTCTCAGGTCAGGCCCGGAGAAGGTCTGAGATTCTTTTACAATCCGGTGAACGCCTACAAACTGGCCTTTGCCGCCGGCGACGGCAGCTTCGTGCCGGTGAGCTCCAAGTTCTCTCTGGAATTCGAAGGCTATCTCACCAAGAAGCATTTTCACAACGGCATGCTCTCCCACAAATGGGGCATCAGCCCCAATCTGCCGGAGATATCCGACTATCTCAGCCTGCTGCCCCTCTGGGCCCAGCTGCGCAACTCCTCCAGAGGTCTGGGCCAGATGTACGACCTGTCCGGCCGCAAGTTCCTCAGGGCCAACACCAACGGCTCCTACTGGCAGGACCTGACGGACTTCAGGACGGACTCGGTCCGGGAATACATGTCCTCCGCAGGTGACGTGCTGAGGAAGAACGTGGCCAACGTGCCCATCATATACTCCGCCTGCAGGGACCGGGTCAATCAGACCTATTTTATCAATGCGTCCTCCTCCAGCCCCGACGGCTTTGCCTACGTCTGCGACGGCGAGGACCGGGAGCTGGGCTACGACATATCCCTGCTCTACAATCTGAGCAACACCTATCCCAAGACCACCTGGATCGCGGCGGTGAACCCCGCCATGAGCGTCGACAGCCTCATAGATCTGGGTTACAAGGGCTTCTTTTTTGACTACAATGACGGCGCCGGCATCGCCAAAGCCAACGAGTTCAGGGGCAAGTGCCACAACATACAGGCCTACAGGCCCAACGTCATAGAGTATCCCACCTCTTCGGAGATAGGCATCACCCCTCAGCTGCTGGACGAGCAGGGGCACACCTACTGGCTCCCCTCTCCCAAGGGCGCAGACGTCATGCGCTTCGGCGAGGACGTATTTGGCTACAACATAGTGGGCACCGGCGACTACGTCATATGGGCCCGGGAGGACAACACCCAGATCACCTTCCCCGGCATCAAGAACACGGCTCCCAAGGCCGTCTTTCCCGCCGACGTGGAGATAAAGAAGGCCAAGGCTGCCTCGTCCAGGTCCAACCCTCTGTACACCATGACCATCGGCACCCGTCCCACCGTGCTGCGCAACATCAGCTTTTCCCTGTTTTTCCCCAGGGAGACGGCCGAGGCGGAGATAGCCAAGATGGAAAGGCTGGTCAAGTCCACTCCCATAGACGATGACACGGAGAAAAAGCTCATGGACCTGAGCATCAAGAACATCAAGGAAGTGCTGAAAAACGGCGCCTTCGGCACCGCCTTCAGCATGGCCCGGGAGATCATAGGCCAGACCAGCCGTCTCAGCGACGCCAGCCTGTGGATCGAGTCCAGCACCCTGACCCGCACTGCCTTCACCGGCTTCAGGGCCCGCAAGGGCGCCACCGACGGCACCGTGCTGCTGCTGGACGAGCAGGAGCGGGCTCCCCTGACGGACTACTACGCCTCCATGACCATCAACGTGCAGAACAACAAGTCCTACGAGCTCTGGATAGCCATGTCCCGGAGCGCCGACTCTTCTCCCTGCGAGATATCCAACAGCGGCAGCCCCTGGATGGCGCCGGACACCTCCACGGAGAGGCCTTACGGCGACGGCCTGGCCTGGTACAAGGTGGGCACCGCCAGCCTGTACGAGGGGCCCCAGACCATAGACGTAAAGGTCACCGGTCCCAATCAGGCCGGCAGATATTATCTGGCCATCGACGCCATCCTGCTGGTGGCGGAGGACGAAGACTTTGTCCCGCAGGCCGACAGCAAGCCCGCCTTTGTGAACATTCTGAGGTAGCGGGATGCCCAATGACAAGATCATCATCCGCGGCGCCAGGCAGAACAATCTGAAAAACATTTCTCTGGAGATACCGCGGGACAGATTCGTGGTAGTCACAGGACTTTCCGGCTCCGGAAAGTCCTCTATTGCCTTTGACACCCTCTACGCCGAGGGCCAGCGCAAATACGTGGAATCCCTGTCCTCCTACGCCCGCATGTTTCTGGGCCAGATGGACAAGCCGGACGTGGACGACATATCCGGCCTGTCTCCCGCCGTGTCCATAGACCAAAAATCCACCTCCCGCAATCCCCGCTCCACCGTGGGCACCGTCACGGAGATCTACGACTACATGAGGCTCCTGTGGGCCAGGGCCGGCAAGCCCCACTGCCCCAAATGCGGAGCCGCCGTGTCCTGCCAGTCCATAGACCAGATGGTGGACACGGTGCTGTCCTATCCGGAGGGCACCAGACTGCAGATACTGAGCCCCCTGGTCCGGGGCAAAAAGGGCAGATACCTGAAGCAGCTGGAGGACCTGAAGGCTCAGGGCTTTATCAGGGTGCGCATAGACGGCTCCCTCTATGACCTCACGGAAAGCACGGACATCATCCCCGATGCGGACAAGAACAAGAAGCACGACATAGACATCATCATAGACAGGCTGGTCATCAGGCCCGGCATCGAAAAAAGGGTCAGCGAGTCCATGGAGACCGCCCTGAAAAAGGGCGAAGGTCTGGCTGCTCTGGACGTCATAGGCTCCGGCGAGGTGCTCATGAGTGAGAACTTTGCCTGCACCGAGTGCGGCTACACCCTCACGGAGATAGCCCCCCGCAGCTTTTCCTTCAACACTCCCTACGGGGCCTGCCCGGAATGCCACGGCCTGGGCTATCACAAGGAGCTGGACCCCGCTCTCCTGATACCCAACAAAAAGCTGTCCATCAACGGCGGCGCCATAGCCAATTTTCCCGGTCTGAACGGCGACTGGGTCCGGTCGCTGCTCAACGCCTTTGCCGACAAGACCGGCGCCGACCTGGACGCTCCCGTAAAGGACTTTACCCGGGAGCAGATGGACGGCCTGCTCTACGGCTTCAGGGAGCCCATTCCCATCAACTACTATTCCAAGTCCCGCAGGCACGCCTACCGCTACAACTACAAATGGTCCGGCCTCATGGGCCTTCTGAAAAAGCGCTACGACACCTCCACCGCCGAGGACACCAGAGAGCTGGTGGAGCAGTATATGGCGGACGTGCCCTGCAGCCTGTGCCACGGACAGAGACTGAAGCCGGATTCGCTGGCGGTGACCGTGGGGGACAAAAACATCATAGAGGTCACGGACATGTCCATAGACCGGGCTCTGGAGTGGTTTGGCTCCCTCTCCCTCTCCGAAAGAGACATGATCATAGCCCGGCAGATACTCCGGGAGATCACGGCCCGGCTCAGATTCCTGCAGGACGTGGGGCTGGGCTATCTGACCCTTTCCCGTTCGGCAGCGGGCCTCTCCGGCGGCGAAGCCCAGCGCATCCGTCTGGCCACCCAGATAGGCAGCGGCCTTATGGGAGTCCTCTACGTGCTGGACGAGCCCTCCATAGGCCTCCATCAGAGGGACAACCGCAAGCTCATCAGCGCCCTCAAAAAGCTGAGGGACCTGGGCAACACCATCATAGTGGTGGAGCACGACAGAGAGACCATGGAATCGGCGGACTATCTCATAGACATAGGGCCCGGAGCCGGCGAACACGGCGGACGGGTGATATACGCGGGGCTGCCGGGAGACATCCGGGACTGCGGGGAGTCCCTCACGGGCAAATATCTCTCCGATGAGCTGACCATACCCGTCCCCACCGGCAGGAGAGAGGGCAACGGGCTGCAGCTGGAGCTAAGGGGAGCCTCCGCCAACAACCTGAAGCATATAGACGTGGACATACCTCTGGGCAAGATGGTGTGCATCACCGGGGTCTCCGGCTCCGGCAAGAGCTCACTGGTGCAGGACACCCTGTTCCCCCGGCTGCAGAGCGAGGTCAACGGAGCCGCCAGAGCCTGGGGCAAGCACGACTCTCTGGCCGGCATGGAGCACATAGACAAGGTCATCAACATAGACCAGAGCCCCATAGGCAGGACACCCCGCTCCAACACGGCCACCTACACGGGTCTCTTTGACATGATCAGGGCCCTCTTCAGCGAGACCCAGGACGCCAAAGTCAGGGGCTACTCCCCGGGCCGGTTCAGCTTCAACATCAAGGGAGGCCGCTGCGAGGCCTGTTCAGGCGACGGCATCACCCGCATAGAGATGCATTTTCTGCCGGACGTCTTCGTGCCCTGCGAGGTGTGCAAGGGCAAGCGCTACAACCGGGAGACCCTGAAGGTGCGCTACAAGGGCAAAAACATAGCCGACGTGCTGGACATGACCGTGAGCCAGGCTCTGGAGTTCTTTGACGCGGTCCCCAGGATCAAACGCAAGCTGCAGACCATAGCCGACGTGGGTCTGGACTACATCCGTCTGGGGCAGCCCGCCACCACCCTTTCGGGAGGCGAGGCCCAGAGGATGAAGCTGGCCAGCGAGCTGAGCCGCAGGAGCACCGGCAAGACTCTGTATATACTGGACGAGCCCACCACCGGCCTCCATTTCCACGACGTGAAAAAGCTCATCGAGGTCCTGAACGCTCTGGTGGACAACGGCAACAGCATGATCATCATAGAGCACAATCTGGACGTGATCAAGTCTGCGGACTACATCATAGACATGGGGCCCGAAGGAGGCGACGCCGGAGGCAGGGTCATATGCGCCGGCACCCCGGAGGAGGTGGCCGCAGCGGAAGACAGCTACACCGGCCGGTTCCTCAGGGAAATACTCTGACAAAAAAGTCCCCCCTCCCTTGCAGGAGGGGGGCTCTTGTTGCTGCTCTATTTGCCCGCGGCGGCCGCTATGGCGCGGCCTATCTTGTCCGCCGCTTCGTCGGCCTGCTCGGCTGTGAGGATGAGAGGAGGCACCAGCCTGATGATGCTGTCGCCTATGGCGTTCAGTATGACGCCGCAGCCAAAGCCTTCGGTCACTGTCTTTTTGGCCACCGGCTCCGACAGCACCAGACCTATCATGAGGCCTTTGCCCCTCACCAGGTCTATGCCTTGCGTCTGACTCAGCTTTTCCATGAGCCGGGCGCCTACTGCGGCGGCGTTGTCTCCCAGCCTGTCCCGCTCATATCTGCCGATGACGGCCAGAGCGGCGGCGCAGGCCAGAGGGTTGCCGCCGAAGGTGGATGCATGATCCCCGGGCGCAAAGACGTCGGCGTATTTTTCACCGGCGATACAGGCGCCTATGGGGAAGCCGCCGCCCAGCATCTTGGCCAGGGTGACTATATCCGGCTTGACGCCGTAGTGCTCGAAGGCAAAGGTCCGGCCCGTGCGGCCCATACCCGTCTGCACCTCGTCCAGTATCATGGCCGCATCGTATTTGTCGCACAGGCGGCGGACCGCTTCCAGAAACTCTCCGGTGGCGGGACGGACGCCGCTCTCGCCCTGTATGGGCTCCAGAATGACGGCGCAGGTGCGCTCCGACATGGCGGCCTCCAGTGCGGCGGCGTCGTTGTATTCGATATAGTCAAAATCCGGCACCAGCGGAGTAAAGCTCTTCTGATACTTGGTCTGGCCCGTAGCGGTGATGGCCCCCAGAGTCCTGCCGTGAAAAGAGTTCAGGGCTGCTATGATCTGGGTCTTGTCCCCGGGCCGGCCGTCTCTCTTGGCGGCCTTTCTCGCCAGCTTCAGGGCGGCCTCGTTGGCCTCTGCCCCGGAGTTGCAGAAGAAGGCTCTCTTCATGCCCGCTGCCCGGGCCAGCCATTCGGCCAGCCTGCCCTGCGGCTCCGTGTAAAACAGATTGCTGGTGTGCATCAGGGTCGCCGCCTGCCGCGCTATGGCCTCCGACAGCTCCCTGTCGCCGTAGCCCAGCATATTGACGGCTATGCCGGCCACCATATCCAGATAGCAGCGTCCTTCCGTGTCATAGACGTACACCCCGCTGCCCTTTTCCAGCACCATGGGAAAACGGCCGTAGGTATGCATGACCCAGGTGTCGTCCCTCTCTATTATGGTTCTTGTGATGTCTTTCATGCTATTCTTCCGATCCTTCTATCATGGTCCCTATGCCGCTGTCCGTGAGGACCTCCATCAGTATGGAGTGAGGTCTGGTGCCGTTGATGATGTGAGTGCCCGACACTCCCGCTTCCAGCGCGATGATGCAGGCCTCCACCTTGGGTATCATGCCCTTGGACACCAGTCCCGCCTCTATCAGGTCGCCGGCCTCCCGGGCTGTCAGACGGCTGATAAAGGTGGCGGGGTCCTTGATATCCTTGTATATGCCGTCCACGTCTGTCATCATGATCAGCTTTTCAGCCCTGACCGCAGCCGCCACTTCGCCGGCTATATGGTCGGCGTTGATGTTGTAGGCTTCGCCCTCGTCCCCCATGCCTATGGAGGATATGACCGGGATGTAGCCGTGGTCCAGCAGGTCGTAGAGCACCTTCGGATTGATCTCATCCACCCTGCCTACCCGGCCCAGCTTGGAGTTGAGCTGGGAAGCGCTTATCAGGTTGCCGTCCTTGCCGCTGAGGCCCACCGCATTGCCTCCCATGGAGTTGAGCAGGCCTACGATGCTCTTGTTGGTCTTGCCGGCCAGGACCATTTCCACTATTTCCATTGTGCCGTTGTCGGTGACTCTCTTGCCGTCCACGAATTCGGGCACCAGCCCCACCATGTCCATCATCCTGTTGATGTCCGGCCCTCCGCCGTGGACGAGAATGGGCCTCATGCCCACGTAGCTCATCAGCAGTATATCCTGGATGACCGAAGCCTTGATCTCTTCGCTGGTCATGGCGTGGCCGCCGTATTTGATGACGATGGTCTTGCCGTAATATCTCTGAATGTAGGGCAGCACCTCTACCAGCAGCTGCGCCTGCTCTTCTATGTTGTGTGTCATACGTGATCCGTTCTTTATAAATTCTATAATATATTATACTCTCTTCGGGCCCAAATGGCAAACGCCGGGCCTCAGTCGCCGAAGAAGCCGTTGCCAAAGCGCTCCAGCACGTGGAAGGAGCCGTAGGTCACGGACCAGCACAGGTTCTCCGTGTCGCCGCCTGCGTATCTGTTGCGGGTCATATTGATGCGCCATCTCTCTCCCGGCGCCGGCGTCCCTACGGCCATCTCGCCGAAGGGTATCCTGATCTCGCAGGTCCAGCCATCGGCTGTCTTGCGCACTGCAGACTGCCACTCCTTGTTCCAGGAAGCGTTGTATATCTGCTGGTCAAAATGGGTGTTCAGGGTGTTGACGGAAAAGTGATTGTATTTGACGCCCCGGGGGTCCATGTTGAGGAACACCTCCACCGAGTCGTCGTTGAAGGTGTAGCCGTCTCTTTCCGCAGCGTCTGCCTTCAGGGTGTCCATGGAGGGCTCGGCGCAGTCAAAGGCAAAGACCACCGCCTCGTCGTCATAGCAGGCCTTCACGGTGGTGCGCACCGTGGCCGGCCGGCCCGTATTGTCCCTGCTGATCTCTGCCGCGGGATAGTCCCCCCACTCCTCCAGACTGCCGTCTATGACCACGGGAGAGGTCATCCTCTTCACCGTGTAGTCGGGGACCGGGAGCAGCTCCCGGGGCAGGCTGATGGCAGGGGCTGTGTCCCGGACAAAGCCGTGGCTCAGAGTGTAGTCGTGTATCCTCTCCGACTGAGAGGAAGACCCTCTGAAGGGCAGCAGGGCCTTGTCCTTCCACACGGAGCCCGAGAGCAGGTCCCCCAGAGAGGCGGTATAGTACTGGCTGGCAAAGAGAGCCTGCCCCAGATAGGCGGTGCCCCTGGCCAGAGCTATCTGATCTATGTTCTTTTCCTCCCGGGCAGTAAAGTTCAGGCTGCCTATGCCCACGCAGGGGAACACCTTCCCCTCCAGCCGGGCCAGCTGCCGGGCCATGAGCTCTCCGAAGCGCTCGTCCGAGGAGGTGTAGGTCATGGGCACCAGCATATCCACCCAACTGTTGTCGGCCCAGTGCCCCCAGTTCTGACAATACATATATCTGGCCTCGTCGGGGTCCGCCGCCACGGCGGCAGACACTATCAGCTCCGGCTTGATCCTCTTGAGCCTCAGGGAGGTCTCCTGCACAAAGGTGTCCAGCATCATGGCTCTCAGGTCGATCCAGGAGAGATAGTCCCGGGACAGAAAGGCTATGTCGTGAGGGTCCGCGCCGTAGAGCCGGGCGTAGGCTGCGCAGGCCGCCTTGTTGTAGCCCCACAGGGCGGGCTGCTGGATCTCGTAGCGTATATAGTCCAGATGAAAGCCGTCTATGTCGTAGCGGGAGGCTATCTCCTCAAAGAGGCTCAGCATGAACTCTCTGGCCTCTCCTATGAAGGGGGATATCCACAAGCCTCCGTTGACGGAGAGGGTGTCGCCGTTCTTGCTGCAGTCTGTCCAGTCGGGATTGTTGGTGATGATGGCTCCCTGATCCTTGGTGTAGCCGGCCCTGAAGCACCACACCCAGGGATGGACCTCCATCCCCAGCCTGTGGGCCTCTCTGATGAGGGTCTGCAGCACGTCGTCCCTGTCCACGAATCTGGGGTCTCTCTGGAGTATGCGGCTGGGATACACCGCATAGCCTCTGCATATCATCTCGGGAAAGAGCAGGTTGAAGCCGGCTCTGTGATATTCCCTCACCATGTCCACGGCTTCCCGGTCCGTAAGAGGGACCTTGTCCGAGTTGATCCAGATGCCCCGTATCTCTGAGTCGGCCATACAGGCCGACAGAGTCAGGAGAGCCAGGAGCAGGGTATATAGTGCTTTCATAGTGCAGTCCTTATTTGATAAAGTAGGGGTTGTTGATATTGCGCTGGATGATGTCATCCACTCTCTTGGCTATTCTGTCGCAGGCCTCGTCCATGGACTGGCGCCCCAGCCACACGTTGCCTATCTCATAATTGGATATCTGATGAAAGTCCGTGGAGCTGATGTAGGGCGATATCTCCAGGGGCCTGGCTTCCTTCAGGTCGTCCAGCACGTTCTGATTCTCCGTTTCCTTGGGATAGTCGGGATTGAAGAGAAAGTTCTTGATGATGGGCTCCGTGTTGATGGAGGGCACCCCGTCTCCGTAGTCGGAGACCAGATTCTGATTGGCCTCCCCGAGGAGATGCACCAGAAAACGCACCGCCTCCGCCTTGTGTTTGCTGCCCTTGGGTATGCAGTAGCTCTTGGAAAGGAGTATATTGTTGGGACAGGGGCTCTTGGGCAGCCGGGCTATGCCGAACTCCAGGTCCGGGAAGTATTCCCGGAAATAGGTCACGTAGTCCCTGCCTCCTATGAACATGGCTATCTTGTTCTTGCCGAAGAGCATCCTGTCACCTCCTTCCCCGCCAAAGGCGTCCAGATTCATGATCTCGGAGGGCGAAGGCACCACCTTGTCCTTCATGCGCAGGGCTTCCCACTCCCTCATGCCCTTTTTGGCCTCGGGGCTGTTGATGAGACAGTGTTTGCCGTCCTGGGAATACAGATGGCCTCCGTACATCCACACGAAGAAATGACAGTCCTCAAACACCATGAGCCCCTTTTGCACCGACAGCTTTCTGTTGCCAAAGTCCTTGTAGAGGGTGAGGGCCCTGGCCGCCTTTTTCAGGTCCTCCCAGGTCCAGGTGGAGTCGGGATAGGCCATGCCCGCCCGGTCAAACAGGGTCTTGTTGTAAAATAGGCTCAGGGTGGACTGGTTCTCCGTGATGCCCACCAGCTTGCCGTCCACGAACAGATAATCCATCAGGGACGGGAAAAAGTCGTCTATGGGAATGTTGTATTGTTTGATGTAGGGGGTCAGGTCTTCCAGCTGGCCGTATCTGTAAAAGGTGCGAAAGGCCTCCACGTCATAGGCGGTGAAGATGTCCGGGCACACGTTGCCCGCCAGCTGGGTGAGTATCCTCTGCATGCCGGCGTCCACGTCGTTGATGACCCTAATATCGGGATTGAGGGACTCAAAATATTTGATGGTCTGGGCCCTGATGGGAGTGGCGCCCACCACCCAGCGGATGGTGGTGACGCCGGGACGCTCCGGATGCAGGGTGAGCCCCAGATAAATGCCGCAGGCGATGACTGCCAGAGCGAACAGGATCACTCCGACAAGGGATAGATATTGTCTCATACTCGTCACTATGCACCTCGGACAAACATATACCCCGCCGGAGCGGGGCATAGCGTTTATTTAAGCAAATCTGATGTATTCGGCGTGGGCCGCTATCTCGGACAGGTCCTTGCCCGCTTTCAGCATGCCGTAAAATTCTTCCACCAGAGAGATGACCCGGTCAACGTGGGGCAGGTCCGTCTCCTCGGTGATGCCGCAGAACTCCCGCAGGGATTCTCTGACTCCGTGCTCGGCGCAGTAGGAGGACACCTTGACGGCGGCCTCGTCGTCGGGCTGGGCAAAGAGCAGTCCGGCGGCTATGCCTATGCACACGTAGACAGGCAGGATGCCGTTAGCAAGGCAGCTCTTCACGGTGCCTATGAGCCTGTCGTTGTTGGACAGCTTGCGGACGGGGTCCTTGCCCACTCTGGCCACCGTGTCGCCCAGTCTGTGATTGGCAAAGCGGAACAAGAGCTCGTCGGCGTGGCTCGTGAGCTCGTCATAGGGGTAGTCGTACTGCTTGCACAGGGCGGCCACGGACTCGCCGAGGGCGTATTTGCATATGAGCTTGATGCCTGTGTCGGCCATAGACTCATAGGTGTAGGTGTAGCCCTTCAGAAAGCCCAGATAGGAGCAGACTGCGTGGGACATATTGTGTATGAACAGCTTGCGCTTGATAAAGAACTCAAAGGGAGCAAAGGGCTTCAGGTTGACTATGGCCGGTATCTCGCCCTTGAAGGCGTTCTTGTCCACGGGCAGCTCGCAGTAGGGCTCCACGAACACCACCAGAGGGTTCTTGGCCTTGGCCTCCGCGGGCACCATGGGCACCATTCTGCCTATGGAAGCCTCCACCAGACCTACTGTCTCCAGAAATCTGGCGTATTCTTCCTCGCTAAGCTCCTTCTTCATCAGGTCTCTGATAAAGCTGTCGGCTTCCAGCAGGTTTTCGGCGATGATGATGTTGAGGGGCTTGTCATTGCCTATCTCCCAGCGCTTTCTCAGGCCGGCGGCCACGGGCTTGATGATGTAGGGCAATACCCGGACGCCCACGGAGGTGGACATGAGATCGGCAGTGGCTATCTCATCGGCCACGGCTTCGATCACCTTGCCGTCCACGGCTCTGGCGCCTGTGATGGTGATCAGCTTTTCTTCCTTGTCGCTGACGATATTGATGGGGTAGCTCCTGTCCTTGTTGAACTGCTCGATAACGGCGTCCACCACGTCCACAAAGACCAGCTCATAACCCGACTGATGGAACAGCTGTCCCATGAAGCCGCGTCCTATGTTTCCCGCTCCGTAAAGTACTGCTTTCATATTATAACTCCTGATCGGGCCCGAAGGCCTTGTTTATGACTCGTTTTTCGCCAGTGCGGCGTAATGGGCTATCCTGTCCTCCAGGTCCGGCAGCCGCTCCCGGGTCCCGGGGGCGGTGATGGCCAGGGACAGGTCCCGGGTGGCCGCTTCCTCGTGGCCTATGAGGGCCCAGGTAGCGGTGATAAGGTTGGCAAACTCGGGGTTTTCCAGAGCCTTGCAGACAAAGCTCTGCCTGGACGAATTGATGTCCTCTCCGGATATCTGCATGAGACCGCGCAGGTCGCAGAGAGCCTTCACTCTCCTCAGCTGCTCCGGAGTGTTCCGGGAAGGCATGTAGGTCACTGCGTCAAAGCCCAGGTCCGAGAGGGTGTCAAAGAGCAGCTCCAGATAGCTGTCCTCGAAGGTCTGGGCCTTCTTGTCGCCGGTGACGCTCTCCCCCACGTCTCCCAGATAGGCGTAGGCGGATATGGCTCCTATGGACCGGGCAAAGTCTATGAGCTCCCTCACGGGAGGGCATTCCTCCCCCGCGGGGATGAAAAACCGGTCCATCAGGGAGGACTTGAACACTCCCAGCAGGTCATACTGCCCGTGTGGGTTGACGGGGTCCCCGAGCCTCTGTCTCTGAGTGGGCGAAAGGGCTATCCCCAGCCCCTGCTCCACGTAGTCCGTCAGGTCCCTGCCCAGAGGGTGCGCCGCCATGATCTTGCCCGCAAATGCAAAGAGGAGATGCCTCTCGGTCACCGTGCCTCCCTCCTCATAGCGGGAAATGGGCAGCACGTCCCGGTCAAAGTCCAGCTCTGCGCCCTCTGCCACCTCCGACAGCCGGGCCGTCATGAGCCGGTCTCTCTCGAGACGCAGCTTCCTGTAGGGCGCCAGATACCGGTCGCAGGCGTCTATCTGCGTGTGGGGGATGCCGTGGAGGGCCATGTAGGCCATGGTAGGCTGGTCCGGGTTGTTGATCCTTTTCCCTTCCAGAGGAGTGCCGGCAAAGGAAGCCCGCACCTCAAAGCCTATGGTGGTCCGGATGCCGACTATCCTGCCCGCCTCGATAAACTGCCGGGTCCCTGCCACCGAATCATGGTCCATGATGCCGCAGGTGGACAGGCCTGCCTGCTTGGACAGCAGTACGGCCTTGGCCGGCGTATAGGGCGAGAAGGAATACACCGTGTGGATGTGGTTGTTCACATACACGGGGGATGCGGGAGGAAACTCCGTGGCGGCCACCGCCGCCCTGAGGGCCTCCGGATCTTCAAGGGAATCGTGGATCGAGGGATTCATTCACACCTCCGGAAAATGGGATCCGAGTTTACAGACCGCCCCGTCGGGGCGTCATTTTTGCTTGTCTTCATACAGCTCCGAGTCCGCCAGATTGATCAGGTCGGGCACCGAGTCGGCCTTGCTGCCGGTGACGCTGCCCATGGAGGCGCTGATGGTATAGCCCTTGTGCTTGGTGATATCCAGTATCTGCAGCCGCCGGACCACGTCGCTCTTGATCTCGTCCAGCTCCTTTTTGATATCGCCGGTCCAGCTGTCCTTGACTATGACGAATTCGTCGCCGCCGTATCTGTAGGGTCTGGCGTTCTTGCCTCTGCACACCCGCTTCAGGACTCCGGCAAACAGCTGCAGGGCCACGTCGCCCTCATGATGGCCGTAGGTGTCGTTGATGGACTTGAAGCCGTCCAGGTCCAGCATGATGATGCCCCACTTCTTGTCCTCGGAGGCCTTGCGCTCCATATCCCTGAAGAGCTGGCGCCTGTTGTAGAGGTCCGTGAGCTCGTCCCGGGAGATATAGGCGGTGATGTTCTGGAAATAGCAGAGTATCATGCCCAGGGTGAGACCTATGGGCAGGAAGGCGGAGGCGGGCCACAGCACGTCCAGCAGTCCGAATACCACCAGGAGCAGGCAGAACTTGAGTATGTTGGCGTGGTCCTCTCTCTCGGAGTAGTGCTGCTTGTCAAAGTAGGCGATGCCGGAGTGGACTATCAGTATGAGACAGGGCAGCCCCAGAGGGACGTACCACAGGTTGTACAAGGGGGTCCTGGTATAGAAGTCGGACCAGAAGAGGGACAGCCTGACCGGGGTAAGGATGCACAGGACCAGAAAGATGAGATGCAGCAGCCAGGACAGCCTGACCATCATGGGAGCCTTGTCCTTGAAGGTAAAGAGGGCCCCGCCGAAAAACAGGCACACAGTGACGTAGAGAGAGGTCTTGAGAGCCAGATCGCAGACGTAATGCCACACCGGGGGCAGAGCGTCGCCCAGCCCGAACCACAGCAGCGAATCCAGGGTGTAGATCATGATGAGCACTGCCCCGGATATCATAAATCTTTTGTGCCGGCTCACCTGATCGGATACGCCCCCCATCTTAGCGTAGTGGGCGTACAGGAAAAAGACTATCACCAGACTCAGGAACAAGAGCTCCAGATATGGCACCAGCGGCATTTCAAAAGGGATCATACGGCCTGTCCTATATATTCTCCTTTATTTGCCGGCGCTGCCCGGAGGCAGCCGGCTCAGACTTACACATACTTATTATAGCATTTTTTCATCAAATACACAACAAAAAGCCCTCTCGCGAGGGCTTTTCGACGGAGTAGGTGGGATTCGAACCCACGAGCGAGGAATCCCGCTACGGCATTTCCAGTGCCGCTCCTTAGGCCAGCTCGGACACCACTCCATACTGCCGCCGGGGCCCTGCTGGGCCGCCGGCTTGGTTCTTATGCAATTCAATGATACCAAATATGCCCCTCGTTTGTCAAGCAGACACCGCCCCGGGAGGCAAATTTGCAAAAAAAACTCTTCAGGGGCCTGCTTGTGGTTTTTGCGGGGGTGTGCTATAATAAAGGCGCGGAATACAAGAGGTATTTGATGAAAACCAAGCTGTTTATTTTTCTCGTCTGCGCCGTCCTTGCCGCGGCAGCGGCCTCCTGGGGAGCCGACCGCTACGTGTACAAGCACGTGGTCATCGTGGGCATAGACGGAGCCGGCAGCTTCACGCTGCAGACCCCCACTCCGAATATGGACCGGATATTCCGGCAGGGCGCATACACCACCCGCTGCCGGGCGTCCATCCCCACCATCAGCGCCCAGAACTGGGGCTCCATGCTCCTGGGCGTCACACCGCAGACCCACGGTCTCACCAACGAGATCATCAGCGCCCGGACCTATGAGAACCGGGAGCATCCCACCATCTTCCGGATGGTGCGGGAGGCCATGCCCTCCGCCCGTCTGGGGTCCTTTTGCAACTGGAACCCCATCAACTACGGCATAGTGGAGCAGGATCAGGGCGTGACCTTTGCCACCGCGGACGACGCGGCTCTCACGGTCAGGATCACCGACTACATCCTGGAGCAAAAGCCCGAGCTGCTGTTTGTGCAGTTTGACAACGTGGACCACGCGGGCCACACCTGGGGCTACGGCTCGGAAAAATATCTCCGGACCCTTACTCAGACGGACGTCTTCGTAGGCATCATCCATGACGCCCTCAGGGGCGCCGGCATTCTGGAGGACACCCTCTTCATAGTCCTTGCCGACCACGGAGGCATCGGCACCGGCCACGGCGGCGTCACGGACGAAGAAAAATACGTGTTTTTCGGAGCGGCGGGCCGGACCGTATGCAGCAACAGCCGGCTGGACCTCTGCAGCAGGGACCTGGCCGCCATAGTCTGCCGGGCTCTGGGCGTCAGACCCCATCCCGTGTGGGATTCCTACGTGCCCAAAAAGCTGTTCCGGGACTATCCGTCTCCCCCGCAGAGGCCCCGGGCGCCGGCTCTCCGGCCCCGCAGCAGCGCCCCTACCCCCTCCGGCAGCCGGGCTCTGGACAAATATGCGGACACGGCGGCCCTCCGGTGCGCTCTCATGTTTGACAGCAGCCTCGGCTCCGCCTTCGGCCCGCTTCAGCCCGAAGTCCTCGGCAAGGCAGCCTATACGGAGGGCTGGTACGGACAGGCCTGCCGCCTGGACGAAAATAGCAGTCTCTCCTTTCCGGGCCTTTCCTTCGGCAGGGACAGCTTTGCCATATGTCTCTGGATGAAGACGGACCCGGGCCTGGAGGGAGACCCGGCGGTCTTTGGCAACAAGGACTGGGCCTCGGGCTACAACAGGGGCTTTGTGTATTGTTACAGAGGCGCCTTCAAGTTCAACGCCGGCGACGGAGACCGGGTCAGGTCCGACTTCGATTATTACGCCCCGGAGGCCCCCGAGGAGGGCTGGTCCCACGTGATACTGTCGGTGAACAGAGAGACCGGCAAAGTGGACTACTACTGCAATTTCGAGCTGCAGTCCTCTGACGCTCTCGCAGAGGACCTCATGCAGACATCCTTTGACTCGGGCCTGCCCTTCAGGCTGGGCTCCGACGGCACCGACAGCCCCCAATACAAGATGCGGGGCTCCTTTGACGACCTGCTCATATTTGACAGGGCCCTCACCCCCTCAGAGGTCGGCAGGCTGAAGGACTACTACATGTGACCCAGGGCCTCCGGGCCCTTTTTTCCTTTTTTCTCCCCGGTCCATAGACAGGACCGTCATATTTGTGTTATAATATTTATAAATAGATATTTATGGCCTGCCCCCGAGGGACCCGGGCCGACACCACACGCGAGAGGCATTGACACGACAATATCATGAAAAACAAAGCGCTCGTATACCTTATTATCGGCGGCGTCATCCTGGCCGCCATCATAGTCTTCGGCTCCCTCTGGATGAGGTCTGCCGCCGGCAAGGACACCAGGTCCGTCATCAGGAGCCTGAACTCCATGTATCTGGAGGAGCTGGCAGTCCGCCGCGAGCAGGTAGTGGAGAAAAACCTCAACGAGAACGTAAAGCTCATAGACATAGCCGTAGGCCTTATGACCGCCGAGGACCTCAGGGACACCGGGCACCTCATGGCTTATCAGTCCCGTATGAAAAAGCTCTTCAAGCTGGAGCGCTTTGCCTTCGTCAACACCTCGGGCCACATCTATACCTCCACCGGCGTCAAGTACGACATAGACGAGTATCCCTTTGACTACAAGACCATCAAAGGACCTCAGGTGGCCGTGAAAAACGTGGCGACCACTCACAAGACGGTGGTCATAGCCAAGCCGGTGGACAAGGAGATAGCCGTCAGCGGCGACCGGCTCACAGTCTGCTTTATGGAGCAGGACATGAGCGTGCTGCTGGAGGGCGCCTCCATGGACACCCATGACACCGAGTCCACCTTCTGCAACATCTACACCCGGGAAGGCATCCCCCTCAGCGAGCTGGTGCTGGGCGGCAAGGCCTCCGAGACCAATCTGCTGAACGCTCTGGCCAACGCAGACTTTGAACAGGGCTATTCCTACGAGCAGACCGTCCAGGATTTTCAGGGCGGCAAAAAGGGCATGATAGCCTTTTCCTACAAGGGCACCCGTGAGATGCTGGCCTTTGTGCCCGTCAAGGGCACCGACTGGCAGCTCACCTATCTGGTGCGCGAGAGCGTGGTCAGCTCCCGTATCGGCTCCGTGTTCAACACGGTGATAGCCAGGAGCCTGGTCCAGTCCGTGGCCTCCGCGGTATTGCTGCTCATACTCTTTGGCATCATCATCACCCAGATGGGCAGAAACGTGCGCCTGACCATGGAAAAGGCGTCTGCCGACCTGATCATGGCCCTCTCGCGGAACTACAAGTCCGTGTTCTACGTGGATCTGGACAATGACACCGCCGCCTGCTACAGGGAGGACTCGGTCCTCACCGACACTCCCCGTCTGAACCAGGTGGTCTCCTACAGACACGCCGTCACCACCTACTCCGCCAGACACGTGGCGCCGGAGGACAGGGACAAATTCAACGAGTTCGTGGAGCCGGACGCGGTGCGGACCAACGTGGCCAACAACAATCTGTCTCTCCGCTATCTGGAAATGACTCCCTCCGGCGAAAGATACACCATGCTGAAGATAGCAGGCGTATCCCACGGCCCCGGCAGCTCCGGCATAGTGTGCATGGGCTTTTCGGACGTGGACGAAGAGACCCGCCAGTCTCTCCTGCAGCAGCAGGCGCTGCAGACCGCCCTTGACACGGCGGAGGAGGCCAGCAAGGCCAAGACCACCTTCCTCTCCAGCATGAGCCATGAGATCCGCACCCCCATGAATGCCATCATCGGCCTGGACAGCCTGGCTCTCAGAAACAAGGACCTGCCGGAGGAGACCAGAGATTACCTGACCAAGATAGGCAGCAGCGCCAAGCATCTGCTGGGCCTCATCAACGACATACTGGACATGAGCCGCATAGAGTCCGGCAGGCTCACCCTGCGCAGCGAGGAGTTTTCCTTCAGGGACACCCTGGAGCAGATCAACACCATGGTCATGTCTCAGTGCTCGGACAAGGGACTGGAATACACCTGTCAGATGCTGGGAGGCGTCAGCGACTACTACATCGGCGACAACATGAAGCTGAAGCAGGTGCTGATCAACATACTCTCCAACGCCGTCAAGTTCACCGATGCCCCCGGCAGCATCCGCTTTACCGTGGAGCGCCGTGAGACCAACCAGAACCACAGCGTCCTGGTCTTCACCATCAAGGACACGGGCGCCGGCATGGACCAGGATTTCGTGGACCATGAGCTCTTCAAGCCCTTTACCCAGGCTGAGGCCGGCAAAAACAGCAAATACGGCTCCACCGGTCTGGGCATGGCCATCACCCAAACCATCGTGACTCTCATGAACGGCGAGATCCATGTGGATTCCAAGAAGGGCGTGGGCACCACCTTCACCGTGACCATCACCCTGAAAAACGCCGACAGCAATCACGTGGTCTCGGGCTATCTGGACCTGGCCGATATGAGAGTGCTGATAGTGGACGACGAAGAGGTATCCGCCGAGCACGCCCGCATGGTACTGGAGGAAGTGAGCATCAAAGCAGACGTGAGCTACAACGGCCCTGACGCCCTGCGCATGGTAGAGGTGGCCCACACCAAGCAGCAGCCCTACAATCTGGTGCTGCTGGACTGGAAGATGCCCGAGATGGACGGCCTGCAGGTAGCGGAGCAGATCAGGTCCCGCTACGACAGCGAGACCACGGTCATCATCCTCACCTCCTACAACTGGGAGGAGATCTATGACCAGGCTCTCCACGTAGGCGTGGACAGCTTTTTGGCCAAGCCTCTCTTTGCCTCCAATATCATCAGCGAATTTGAGACCATAGCCCGCAAGAACAATATGCAGCTCCGCAGGGAGAGGCCCAAGGCCGAACTGAAGGGCAGGCACATCCTGCTGGCAGAGGACATCCTCATCAACGCCGAGATCATGACAGAGCTGCTGGAGATCAGAGAGGTCCAGGTGGACCACGCCGAGAACGGCGAGGAAGCCCTGGCCCTGTTTGAAAACCATCCCTCCGGCTATTACAGCGCCATTCTCATGGACATACAGATGCCCAGGATGGACGGTCTGGAGGCTGCCAGAGCCATCAGAGCCTCCCTGCATGAGGATGCCAGGAGCATACCCATCATCGCCCTTACGGCCAACGCCTTTGACGAGGACGTGCAAAAGAGCCTGCAGGCAGGTATGAACGCCCACCTGAGCAAGCCGGTGGAGCCGGAGACTCTCTTTGAGACTCTGGAGACCCTGATCGTCGATTAGACCGGGGAAAGGATATCAAGCTGCAGATATACATGAGCCAAGAACACACACCGCAAGAGTATCACAGATACCTGTCACCCGTTGACGTCTGGGCGCTGGCCTTCGGCTGTATGGTGGGCTGGGGAGCCTTTGTCATGCCCGGCAACACCTTTCTTCCCGCCGCAGGGCCCGCAGGGACCATTTTGTCCCTGCTGCTGGGCGCCGCCATCATGATGGTCATAGCTCTCAATATGACCTATCTCATGAGGCGTTATCCCTCCACGGGAGGCATATACGCCTACACCAAGAACCTGCTTGGCAGGGACCACGCCTTTATCAGCTCCTGGTTCCTCACGGTGTCCTATATCACCATACTGTTTCTCAACGGCACCGCTCTGTTTCTCATATTGAGGACCATATTCGGCCCCTCGTTCCATGCCGGCGCCCACTACCACATAGCCGGCACGGACATTTACGTCAAGGAGGTGCTCACCTCGGTGCTGGCTCTGGCGGGAGTGGGCTCTATATTCATCTTTTCCAAGCCCTTCCTCCAGAAGCTGCACACGGTGCTGGCCATCTGCCTTTTTGCAGGCTTAGGGGCCCTCACGGTCATATGCCTCTCCCGGGGGGCAGTCACGCCGGACACTCTCTTTTCCTACGGGACCCTGGGCATCCACAAGGGCAATGCCATACTGGGCCTGATGGTCCTGGCTCCCTGGGCCTTCGTGGGCTTTGAGATCATCTCCTTTGACACGGCCCACTACAGCTTTAGCATCACCCGGAGCAACGCCGTGATCATCACAGCCATAGCGGCTGCGGCTCTGGCCTACATTGCCTGCGCCGTCATTTCCGTATCGGTGGTCCCGGACGGCTGCGCTTCCTGGCAGGAATACATCTCCGGCCTGGGCAGCAGGACGGGCGTGGAGTCGGTGCCCACCTTTTATGCGGCAAAGGCCGCGCTGGGCGACTGGGGGCTGGCTCTCGCCGGCTTTACGGCCCTGTGCGCCATCCTCACGGGCCTCATAGCCTCCTACCGGGGCAGCATGCGTCTCCTGTCCACCATGGCCGAGGACCAGATACTGGGCCACATATTCAACGACTCGGACGCCTGCATACTGTTTGTCATGGCCCTGTCCATCATATTGTCCTTCCTGGGGCGCAACACTCTCATCAGGTACGTGGACCTCACCTCCTTCGGAGCCATAGTCGCCTACGGCTACACCTGTCTCACGGCGATGCTGTCCGCCAGGGCCGACGGCAGGTCCGCATTCGCGCTCCTGGGATGGGTCGGCGTGGCGGTATCCGTCATACTGGGACTGGTGCAGCTGGTACCGGGCATCCTGCCTGCGGCTCTGGACCCCATGTGCAAGGAGTCCTTTCTGCTCCTGTCCCTTTGGTGTCTTCTGGGCTTCGCCTTTTACTGGCGCACCATCAACCGCAACACTCTGTCCGAATACAGAAACCTGTCCTATTCCGGCATCATACTGTTTGCCATACTGATGTATTCTGCCATCATATGGATGTCCAAGACCCTGTATCTCAACGGGGATCCCCGGCATATGCACGCTCTGATCCGCATATGCACCGTCACGGTGGTGGGCATCATCACGGCAGGCTCCCTGCTCATGTTTATCATACTGTCCTTCGTCAGAAAAAAGCAGATGGAGCTGGAGCACGAAAAGTTCAAGGCGGAGAACGCCCGCGAAAAAGCCCTGGAGGGCAGCAAGGCCAAGAGCCGCTTTTTGTTCAACATGTCCC
This sequence comes from Abditibacteriota bacterium, assembly GCA_017552965.1. Lineage (NCBI taxonomy): Bacteria > Pseudomonadati > Abditibacteriota > Abditibacteriota bacterium. The sequence continues at coordinate 270,813 of JAFZNQ010000009.1, forward strand.
ATGACATACGCACTCCCATGAACGCCATACTGGGCTACACTGCCCTGGCCCGGAAGCAGGACTCTGCGGAGGTCATGAAGGGCTATCTGCAAAAGATAGACAAATCCGGCCGTCACCTGCTGGACCTCATCAACGACGTGCTGGAGATGAGCCGCATAGAAAACGACAAAAAGGAGCAGCAGCCGGAGCCCGTGGATATAGCGGAGCTCTTTGACGACCTGCGGGACCTCTTTGCCGAGCAGATGACCGACAAGGGACTGGCCTTCACCGTGGACAACTCGCGCATCAGAAACCGTTTTATCCGCTGCGACAAGATATGCCTCAACAGAGTGCTCATCAATCTGCTGGACAACTCCTACAAGTTCACCCCGGCCGGCACCGTGTCCGTCAGGGTCGAACAGACAGAGGACGCCCCCGCCGGCTCCGCTGCCTTTACCATCACTATCAGCGACACGGGCATAGGCATGTCCGAGGAGTTCGCCGCCAATATGTTCAGCTCCTTTGAAAGGGAGCGCACCTCCACCGTCAGCGGCATCCAGGGCACGGGACTGGGACTCTCCATCACCAAGAGCCTGGTGGAGCTCATGGGAGGCACCATTACCCCGGTCACCACCGCCGGCAAAGGCACCACCTTTGTCATTGACGGACTCGTCTTTCCTGTCCTGCCTGCCGATGAAGCGTCCGCTCTGGCCGGTGAAGAGGCGGACACTGCCAATGCGGACTTTTCCGGCAAGAGGCTGCTGCTGGTGGAGGACAACATCATCAACATGGAGATAGCCGAGGAGATACTGGGCGAGATGGGCTTTGACATCACCACTGCCGACAACGGACAGGCGGCCATCGACACCCTCACCTCTCCCGCCACGGGCCCCATAGATCTGATCCTGATGGACATACAGATGCCTGTGATGAACGGCTACGAAGCGGCGAGAGCCATCCGCTCCCTGGAGGACCCCGGCCTCTCGCGCATCCCCATCATAGCCATGACAGCCAACGCTTTTCAGGAAGATATACGGAACGCTATGGAGGCGGGCATGCAGGGGCATATAGCCAAGCCCATCGACGTGAAGGATATGACCCGGACCATCGCCAAAGTCCTGAAAGAGGGACCGGTGGCCGGCGCATAGAATTTTGCCCCAACACAACGGGAAACAGAGACGGAGCGTCGATGCTGCCGTATTTTACAAGGAAAAAATATCATGAGACATGTATTACAAGCCCTGCTGGCAGTCGGCCTTCTGGCCCTGGCCGCAGGAGCGTTCTGCAACACCGTGAAGGTCGCTGTCCCCGCAGATCCGGAAGCATTCGCCCGGACGACGGTCGGCGCTCCCGAATACTGTGAGGAATACGTCACGGACACAGATATCTATACCTATCTGATCAGGGAATACGCCGACGTGACGATCGTCGAAAAAAAGGTGAAGATGAGAATGTTCACAGAGGACGTGAGAAAGGTCAACACCGTGTCCAGTGACAAGCAGTTCCTCACAGGCAGCGCCGACAAAACAAAGTGGGTGTCCCTCGAGACTCCCGGCGCCGGAGTATGCCGGGACAGGATCTACAGCGTGACCAAAGACGGGGACACCGTCTCGGTCCTGGCCCTGCTGACCGCCTGGGGCAGCTCGCCTCTGCTGCGCGACGAAAACATAGCGCTGGACGAGATACAGAGCGGCAAAGCGGATGGAAGGACCGTGATACTGAGGACCATCCTGACCGCCCCCTTCTTTCAGTCCGACAACACAGGCAAGGTGACGCAGGTGCCCGACTCCGCCGAGATGATCGCTCCCGACGTGGTCCGTCTGTCCTATGCCGACGGAGCCGTGGAGCACTGGATGCTGAAGCCGGACAGGGTGTTTGTCGCCAACAACAGACAGGGCGACCGGGACCCCGACAGGATGCTGCTGTGGACCAACGGCGTGGGCAAGGGCACTCAGCGCTCCCTCAACCATCCGGCCGAGTCCTGCCGCTTTGACCCCGACGTCTCCCGCGAGCCCTCATACGACAAGCCACAGGGCTCCCCCGCTCCGGACAAAAAGGCCCGGGCGGATGCGCCGGGCATATGGTCGGCCCTGGTGGCGCATATCAACGCCTTTTTTGCCCATATCTTCCGGGCAGCCTGAGGCCCCATAAATACCGGCTCCCCGCGGCTGCGCCGCGGGGAGCGTGTTTTTACCGAGTCAGGGCATACACAGCATGAGAGTGGAGATGACGCCGCACACGATGCCCACCCACTGAAGGGGCTGCAGCTTCTCTCTGAAGAGTATCATACAGAAGATGATGGCGAGTATGAGGCCGACCCCGTTGACCACGGGGAAGAATACCGCCGCCTCCATGACTCCCGACAGGAACAGGTTGATGATGTTGTTGAGGGCGATACACAGGGCGCTGACTGCAAAGAGGCCGAACACGAAGCCCTTGGTTTTCCTGGCCGCGGGCATCAGCCCCGCCTTGACCTCGCCTGATTTGCTCACCAGGAAGAATATCTGGGAGAACACCCAGCTGAACACAAAGGCCACCACCAGAAAGGCCAGCAGCTCGTGCTTGTGAGGCGAATTCTGGTGTATCTTCTGCAGCACGCCTATGAGTCCCGTGGTCACGGCTCCCGTCAGGGCCAGCAGGAACCACACCAGATTGCCCTTCTTGCCGTCCTCATCCTTCTTCACCGACAACGCAAAGCACACCAGCATAAAGGCCATGCCTATGATCTTGACGGTAGTAAGGGTCTCACCGAAGAAGAAATACCCAGACAGGGCGCTGATCATGGTGCCCGCAGAAGTCAACACCGTGGTATAGGAAAAAGGCCCTATGACCAGGGCCCTGGTCACCGACACGTTCTGTATCATGGTCACAAAGCCGAATACCACCGACATGAGGATGGTGTAGGCCGACCATTCCAGCCGGAAGCCGCTGAAGGCGAAGATGAACACTGCGCTGAGGCCCGCGGTGGCTGCGCTGTAGAGATACAGCTCGCTGGAGCGGGTGCTGATGACAGACTTGCTGTAATAGTTTTTGAGAAGCCCCACCACAAGGCAGACTATCAGACTGAATATGAGCAGCCCTGTCTGGGGAAAAGCGTTGAGATCCATATATTCACACAAATTAAAAGGACTGCAAGAGTATTACAGTCCTTGTCGTCGATACCTGAGCTATTTGGCTCCTGCCACCACTTCCACTGATTCCATGGCTATCATCAGCTCTTCGTTGGTGGGGATGCGCAGGATGCTGCCGTTTTTCTTCACGGACAGGTCCACGTTGCCGTAGAAGACGTCCTTGGTGGGGTCCAGCTCGTAGGACAGCTGATGGTTCAGCTCCAGGTCCAGCTCTATGCCCAGGAACTCCAGGTCGGAGCATATCTGCTTGCGCTGGGGCTCGCTGTTCTCACCCACGCCGCCGGTAAACACTATGGCGTCCAGGCCGTTCATGGCGGCCGCATAGGAGCCTATGTATTTCTTGACTCTGTAGGCGAACATCCTGAAGGCCAGCATAGCCCTGGGGTCCGTCTCCTTGTTGTCTATGATGTCTCTCATGTCGGAGGAGCGCCCGGAGATGCCCAGGAGACCGCTTTCCTTGTTCATCAGAGTGTCCACTTCCTTGGGGCTCTTGCCCAGTGTCTCCTCTATGAAGGTGACCACAGAGGGGTCCAGGTCACCCGTGCGGGAGCCCATGACGCAGCCCGCCACGGGGGTGAAGCCCATGGTGGTGTCTATGACCTTGCCGCCCTTGACGGCAGCCATGGAGCAGCCGTTGCCCAGATGGCAGGTGACTATCTTGCTGTCCTCGGGTCTGACGCCCTTTTCCTTCAGCATTTCCATAGCCTGCTTTGCCACGAATTTGTGGCTGGTGCCGTGGAAGCCGTAGCGTCTGATGCCGTATTCCTTGTAGAGCTCGTAGGGCAGAGCGTACATATAGGCGTAGTCGGGCATGGTCTGATGGTAGGCAGTGTCAAACACAGCCACCTGAGGCACGCCCTTCATCACGGCCAGACAGGCCTCGATGCCCATGGCGTTGGCGGGATTGTGCAGAGGAGCCAGAGCGCTCAGCTCCTTGATATCCTGCAGCACGCTGTCTGTGACCAGCACGGGCTCGGAATACTTTTCGCCGCCGTGGACCACTCTGTGGCCCGCTATGTCTATCTCGGATATGTCGCCGATGACGCCCCTGTCGGGATCCGTGAGGAGCGAAAAGACCTTGTCCAGAGCCACCTTGTGGTCCGACAGATAGCCTTCGAATTTTTCTTTTTTGTCGGAGGTGTACGTGAGGGAGCTGCCGTCGATGCCTATGCGGTCGCAGAGCCCCTTGGCCATCACCTTGCCCGTGTCGGTGTCTATGAGCTGAAACTTCAGCGAAGACGAGCCGGAATTGAGTACCAGTACCTTCATCTTACCTTCCTATTTTGAATATATTGCCTGGCAGGCCGTAATGGCAGCCACGTTCATGATGTCGGAAGCCTTGCAGCCCCGGGACAGATCGTTGACGGGCTTGCGGAGACCCTGCAGCACAGGACCGTAGGCCTCGGCCTTGGCCAGCCTTTCGGTGAGCTTGTAGGCTATATTGCCGCAGTTCAGGTCGGGGAAGATGAGTATGTTGGCCTTGCCCGCCACGGGGCTGCCGGGAGCCTTGGACTTGCCGATGGCTTCGATGATGGCAGCGTCGGCCTGGAGCTCTCCGTCCAGCATGAGGCCGGGCTCTCTCTCCTTGGCTATCTCGGTGGCGCGGATCACCTTGTCTATGATCTCATGCTTGGCGGAGCCCTTGGTGGACAGGCTCAGCATAGCCACCCGGGGCTCTATGCCGCACAGGTTCTGCATGGTCTTGGCAGACTGGATGGCTATCTCTGCCAGCTCTTCGTCGGTGGGATCGATGACCAGACCCGAGTCGGCGTAGATGAACACACCGTCTTCGCCGTAGGGGCAATCGGGCACTATCATCAGGAAAAATGCGGACACGGTCTTGCAGCCGGGAGCCGCCTTGATGATCTGCAGAGCAGGACGTATGGTATCGGAGGTGGAGTGTGTAGCGCCGGACACCTGTCCGTCGGCATCGCCTTCGTTGACCATCATACAGCCGAAGTGCAGAGGATCCTTGATGACCTCCACGGCCTTCTCTTCGGTCATGCCCTTCTTCATGCGCAGCTCGTAAAAACGATGAGCATAGCGGTCAAAGTCGGGGCTGGACGCAGGATCGACTATCCTGCAGCCTGAAATGTCGGCGCCGCACTTCTTGACGGCTTCTTCGATTTTTTCGATAGGATTGATCAGAACTACCTTGGCAATCCCTTCCTTGACGATCATTTCAGCAGCCTGGATAGTCCTCACATCTTCTGCTTCGGGAAGACATATGGTGAGCTGTGCTTCCTTGGCTTTCTTGTAGATGCTTTCCATTACGTTTGGCATTATAGATACACTCCTTAGTTTGTATTCGCTTTTCTCAGGTGACGATCAGTCCTCTTCCTCGTCATAATCGTCTTCGTCATCGGCAGCTTCATCCTCCGCCTCATACTGAGCCTGCTCTCCTCCGGAGATCTCGGGAAAGCTGTTGCCTGAGGAGCCGTCGGGATAAGAGGCCTCTATCTCGCCTCTGCTCTCGATGGTCCCCTGGATGTTGTCGATGGTGGTGTTGATGCTGGCCAGATAGTTCTCTATCAGCTCTCTCAGGCTCCCCAGCACGTCCAGAGAGTAGTTGTTCAGCTCGGTCTGGGCGTCGGATATATTCACGTTGGCCTGATTGATCAGAGTGGCGGCTTCAAAGCGGGCTCTCTCGGTGATGGAGTCCTCGCTCACCAGGTTGTCGGCCCGCATCTGGGCGTCCTGCAGTATGTTGTTCTTTTCCCTCTCGGCCTGGCTGACTATTGCTTCAGCCTGATTCTCTGCCTGAGCAATAGTGATCTCGCTTTGCTTGATGATGCTCTTGGCCTGCTCCAGCTCCCCGGGCAGGTTGGCGCTGATCTTCTGTATCTGCGCCTTGACTTCGTCGCATTTTACGACACAATACCCCACCAGCGAGGGGCCGTTGAACAGGTTCTCCAGCTTTGCCAGCTCACTTCTGGCGTCGCTCTTGCCGGAGGAGGCTCCGGAAACCTTCTTGACTTTGATATCGTTGTAATTTTTGCTCATGGCGTTATCCCTACCGTTTGGAATTGATTTTTTCTTTTAATGGCTCGACGACACAGGGGGGAACAAGGGCGTCCAGAGGCGAATCAAAGCCGGCCAGCTCCTTGACCATGGAAGAGCTCAGAAACAAGTGCTCGGACCTGGTCATCATAAAAAAGGTCTCCACGTCCTCCGCCAGTCTCTTGTTCATGAGGGCCATCTGCAGCTCGTATTCAAAATCGCTGATGACCCTGAGCCCCTTGATGGCGACCTTCACACCGTGAGCCCTCATATAATCCACCAAAAGGCCCGTAAAATAATCCACGCGCACGTTGGGGAGATGCTCTGTGGCCTCCCTGATCAGCGCCTGCTTTTCTTCGATGGAAAACATGGACCTTTTTGAAGGATTCACCGCGCACAATATGATCACTTCGTCAAAGATGCGCGCAGCCCTCTCGATGATATCGAGATGACCACAGGTTATGGGATCGAAGCTCCCGGGATATACAGCAACCATTTTATACCCTGATGATTATTCATATACATAATTAATTATACTCTTATTTCGGGTATATGTAAAGACGCAGCCTAAGGGCCGTCGGTTTTTTCGGGGCGGGAAAAACGGCTGTTGTAGACCTCGGTCAGGGCCAGATACATCTCGATGGAATGGCTCTGTATGACCTTGGGCGAGGCGGCTCCGTCGTGGATGAACGCCCAGATGATACCGTCAAAATCCTTGGGCACCCTGACGGCGTCCTTCAGGTTGCCCTCCACCATGGCCTTGCCCATGGCCACGCAGAACTCGTAGGTGGTCATGGGAGTCACCTTTTTGATGATGCCCTTTTTTGAGTACACTATCTGATAAAAGGCCACGGGATTGGGGGCCAGACGGGTCAGGTCACCGATGATCTTGTTTTTTTCGGCCGCGGAAAAGCCCACGCATTTTACTCCGTCGGCTACCCGGGTGAAGACCTCCTTCAGCCGGGCCTTTTCGTCGGTGGAAAAGGAGCCGGAGTCTATGACGGCGCCGTCCACTCCGAAGTCCCACATGGGGATGCCCGGCACCAGGTCGCCTTCATACATAAAGCTGAAGCGGCCCGGCTTGTCTCTCATGGGATGTCTGGTGTAGTTGGGACAGGCGTACACGTAGCAAAACACCTTCTCAAAGCCCAGCTTGTCTATGCCCAGACTCATGATCTGAGCCACGGCCGCGCCTCTGGAATGGCCCGTCAGCATTATCACGCTGCCGGCGGGCAGAGGATGCTCCGAGAGATAGCGCTTCACTATGGCGCCTCCGTCCGCCGCAGCGGCGGTAAAGCCCTTGTGGGCCCCGGTGTCGCCTATGTCAAAGTTGGAAAACCATTCTCCGGCCACGGTCCCCCGGACCACGCACATCAGCAGCTCCCGCTCTTTGGAGCCGTCGTATATCTTCCTGTGGGCCAGATATATCCCGGCCCTGTCGCTGCGCTCGGTGTGCTCGGCGCCGTAATAATTGTATTTTTCCACGTCCCGGAAGCCCATGGACTCCAATAGTCCTCCCAGGGCCTCCGTGTCCTGCTTGCCGCCCCGCAGATAGCCGGCGCCGCAGAGCATGATGCCCAGCCGGCCCAGAGCGGGCTCGTAGTCCTCCGGCCTGCCTCCGAACATCTCGCCTCCGAAGGCAGCGTCTGCCGTGTATTCGGAGGACACGGAGCGGGACCCGTTGAGCCAGCCCGTATGCAGCAGCCGGACGCTGACGGGCGCGGGAGGGCTGATGAGCCGATCCGGACGGGATGCTCCGGTGCTGATGACCCTGAGACGCAGGGTCTCGCCGGGGACTATCTTTTCCCAGCTGATGACAGCCTCGCCGTCCCGGGAATAGGCCGACGCCACAAAGCCCTCGTTTTCCTCTACGGCGTCATCCCAGAGGGACACCTTGAAGGTCTCGCCCGGGTCTCTGACCACTATGCCCCGCTCCCTGTCATAGGTCACGGTCTCTGCCGCCATCAGGCTGCAGGCCGCTGCAATAAGGGCAAATACACACAGGATCTTTTTCATGCTGACTCCAAAAAGGGAGTCCCGCCCCTGCGGGCGGGATACTCCAGGTCTATAGCGTCACAGTCCCAGATATTTCTGGATGCTGCGCACTGTGGTTTGCTGATGTCTGGCTGTCTCCAGACCTATAAGGGTGGCTCTGGCTGCGGCCACCGTGGTGATGATGGGGATGCCCCTGGCTATGGCGCTGGCCCTTATCTGCACCTCGTCGCTCTTGGGCTTGCGGCCCGAAGGAGTGTTGATGATCAGATCCACCTGATTGTTGATGATCAGGTCGGTGGGGTCGGGGCGCCCGTTGCCTATCTTGCTCACGGTCTTGATGCCGTCGATACCGGCAGCGGCGAGCTCTCTCGCTGTCCCCTTGGTGGCGTAGATGGTGAAGCCCAGGCTCTGGAGCTTCGAAGCGATATACTCGGCGTGCTTCTGGTCCTTGTGGGCCAGAGACAGGAAGGCAGTCCCCTTTTCGGGTATGCGGTTGCCGGCGGCTATCTGAGCCTTCAGATAGGCCACGCCGAAGTTCTGGTCTATGCCCATGACCTCGCCGGTGGACTTCATCTCCGGGCCCAGCATGCAGTCCACTCCGGAGAACTTCACGAAGGGGAACACAGCTTCCTTGATGCACACGTGCTCGGGAGTCACCTCGGAGGTGATGCCCTGCTCCTTGAGGCTGACCCCCAGCATGATCCGGGTGGCTACCTTGGCCCACTGGACGCCGGTGGCCTTGGATACGAAGGGCACTGTCCTCGAAGCTCTGGGGTTGACCTCCAGTATGTAGATGTCGTCGCCCTTGACGGCAAACTGTATGTTCATCAGACCCCGCACGTTCAGCTCTTCGGCCAGCAGGTGGGTCTGCCTCTTGATCTCATCCACTATATATCTCTTCAGGGTCCAGGCCGGTATGGAGCAGGCCGAGTCGCCGGAGTGGACGCCTGCATATTCGATGTGCTCCATGACTCCGCACACGAGAGTGGTCTCGCCGTCGGAGATGGCGTCCACGTCGATCTCGATGGCGTCATCCAGGAACTTGTCTATGAGCACCGGCTTTTCGGGGCTGGCCACCACTGCGCTCTTCATGTAGTTGGTCAGGGTCTCGTCGTCATAGACTATCTCCATGGCCCTGCCGCCCAGCACGTAGGAGGGGCGCACCAGCACGGGATAGCCCACCTTGTGAGCGGCCTCGATGGCCTCCTCTATGTTGACGGCTATGCCGTTCTCGGTCTGCCTAAGACCCAGCTTCCGGAGCATCTCGGCAAAGAGCTCCCTGTCCTCTGCCCGGTCTATGGACTCGGGGCTGGTGCCCAGTATCCTGACGCCGGCCTTCTTCAGGGCCAGAGACAGATTCAGAGGAGTCTGTCCGCCCAGCTGGACTATGACGCCCGCGGGCTTTTCTATCTCCACTATATTCAGCACGTCTTCCCGGGTGAGAGGCTCAAAGTACAGCTTGTCCGAGGTGTCGAAGTCCGTGGACACGGTCTCGGGGTTGCAGTTGATGATGATGCTCTCGTAGCCCTGCTCCTTGAGGGCGTAGGAGGCGTGGACGCAGCAATAGTCAAATTCTATGCCCTGTCCGATCCTGTTGGGGCCGCCGCCCAGAATGATGACCTTTTTCTTGTTGTCCGTGGGATAGGCCTGATCCAGGGTCTCATAGGTAGAATAATAGTAGGGCTTCTCGGCCTCTATCTCGCCGGAGCAGGTGTCCACCTGATAATAGGTAGCGGAGGCTCCCTTTTTCTCTCTCAGATCCCGGATGGTCATCTCGTCCGTCTTCAGCAGGAAGGCCAGCTGTATGTCGGAGTAGCCCCATTCCTTGGCCGTCTTGATGAGGTCAAAGGGGACAGAGTCCACCGAGTATTTCAGGAGCTCGGTCTCCAGGTCCACCAGCTGGCGCACGTTTTCGATGAACCAGTGGTCTATCTTGCTCAGGTCGTATATCTCCTGAGTGGAGAAGCCGTTTTCGATGGCGTGCTTCAGATAGAAGATGCGGTCGGCGTTGGGCTGGCCCAGCTTTTGCTTGATCACGTCTCTGGGAGCGCCACTGCGGGGCAGCAGGTCCTTGCCGTCGGCTCCCAGACCGTAGCGGCCCGTCTCCAGGGAGCGGATGCCCTTCTGCAGAGCCTCCTTGAAGTTGCGGCCTATGGCCATGGACTCGCCCACGGCCTTCATCTGAGTATTCAGAGTGGGGTCGGCGCCGGCAAATTTTTCGAAGGCAAAGCGGCACACCTTCATGACTATGTAGTCGATGGAGGGCTCGAAGTCGCTCATGGTCTTGCCGGTGATGTCGTTGCGTATCTCGTCAAAGGTGAGCCCCACTGCCAGCTTGGCAGCCACACGGGCTATGGGGAAGCCGGTAGCCTTACTGGCCAGAGCGGAGGATCTGGACACCCTGGGGTTGATCTCGATGATGACCATCTCCCCGTTGTCCGGATTCAGACCAAACTGCACGTTGGTGCCGCCGCCCCGCACGTCGATGGCGCGGATGATCTTCCGAGCCACGTCCGCCAGACGGTTGATCTCCTCGGTGGAGGTGCTCATGGCGGGAGCCACCACGATGGAGTCGCCTGTGTGGACGCCCATGGGGTCTATGTTTTCCATGCTGGTGATGACGATGACGTTGTCCTCGCAGTCCCGCATGACTTCAAACTCTATCTCCTTCCAGCCCAGCACGGACTCTTCCACCAGAGTCTGATGCACGGGAGAGGTGGCCAGAGCCTTGGGGAGCATCTTCTGATACTCTTCCATATTGTAGGCGGTGGCGCCGCCGGCGCCGCCCATGGTAAAGGCAGGTCTCAGAATGGCGGGGAAGCCTATTTCCCTGATGATCTCCATGCCCTCTTCCACCGACTCGGCTATGCCGCTGCGGGGAGTCCGGACGCCTATGGATTCCATGGTCTCCTTGAAGAGCTTGCGGTCCTCTGCCTTGGCTATGGCTTTTTCGTCACAGCCCAGCAGCTCCACGCCGTATTTGTCCAGAATGCCCTCGCGCTTCAAAAAGGTGCCCATGTTGAGGCCCATCTGGCCGCCCAGAGTGGGCAGCAGGGCGTCGGGGCGTTCCTGTGCTATGATGGCTTCCAGGGATTCGATGGTCAGAGGCTCTATGTAGGTGGCGTCTGCCATCTGGGGGTCGGTCATGATAGTCGCGGGATTGGAGTTCACCAGGACTATCTCATAGCCCTCTTCCTTCAGAGCCTTGCAGGCCTGAGAGCCGGAGTAGTCAAACTCGCAGGCCTGGCCTATGACGATGGGTCCGGAGCCGATAATGAGTATTTTTTTGATATCTGTTCTTTTTGGCATTTTATTCCTCCCGTGTTTTGATAGCGCTCACCAGATCCTGGGGCTTGTAGCAGAAGCCCATGACCATACCGTCCTCGCTGACGAAGGCCTCGGGGCTCTTGTCATGGAGGTTGGCTGCGGTGATCCGTATCCCTTTTTGCTCTTCCACCACGTAGCAGTGGTTCTGACTGGTGATCAGATTCTTGCGGGATGTACCCGGCTTCACAGGGATATTGGTCCCGTGATGCCCCAGTCCCAGAGACTTGATGCGGTAGCCTGCCGCCGCCGCGGCCAGGGCTGCGCCGTCTCCGAAGCCCACTACGGGCTTGCCGCCGGCAGCCCCTCTGATGGACTCCAGCACTTCGTCGCTGTCCGCCAGAAAAGCGGGAGCGTTGGATACTATGAGGACGTCAAAGGGCTTGCCTTCGCCGGCCACGGCTATGCCGCTGTCGGCGAGCATGGAAAAGAAGGACTTGCCGGCCCCCAGATCCAGCACCGCTGCGGTCATGGCGGGAGATTTGACCTTCAGGGGCTTCATCACGGGAGTGTAGTCCACCTCGAAGGCCTTCAGCCGCTTTTTCAGCTCGGCCGCGGTGAGCTTTTTCTCCGACAGCACCGCCATCTGCTCGCCCTTTTCCCGCAGATGGACCAAGATGGCTCTGGTGTCAAAGCCTTCGCCAAAGGCCACGTCTGCCTTATCCACAAAGTCCAGCAGGGTCTCCTTGGCCCGGAAGTTGCTCATGGTGCGGCTGTACTCCTTGCAGATGATGCCTGCGGGACACACCACGTCGGACTCATTGTCCTCTCTGTTGATGCCCGTGGCGCCTATGATGGGAAAGGTGAACAGCATGATCTTTCCCGTGTTGGCAGGGTTCGTGATGACCTCTTCGTAGCCGAAGCCGCCGGTGTATATGCTCAAAAAGCCCGCGGTCTCCTGTACGCTGCCCAGACATTTGCCTTCAAATACGGCGCCGTCTTTGAGTGTTAAAAACATATGTGCCTCCTATCAAAAAAAAAGAACAAAGCCTATATCAGTGCTTCGTTCATTTTGCCTTGAATAACATATACTTCCTGGCGTAGAAGTTCCAGAAAAAGACAATGACAGTGACAACTATTTTGGAAAACCATACGTTGGCCTCATTGGGCACAAATGATTTGACGGTTTTGTCTGCGAGCTGTATGATCATATCTCTCACCGGACTGGTGTCCACCATTACATATAGCAGATAGGCGTGCAGCACGAGACCAATGACGCCTATGAGCAGAAAAAGTGTGAACTCAAGACGCCTGTCGGTCACGGACCTCTGTGTAAAGATCCACTTTACCGACAACACGTATGACAGCACGACGCCTGCCAGAAAGCCTATAGATGATGCGGGGATATAGCCATAATGAAAGGTAAATATACCGAGAAACACTGCTGTCACCGCAAAATCCACCGCTGTATTCAGCAGACCTGCCACAGCAAACCTGACCAGCTGGCCAAAGCTGCTGTCGGTCGGCTCCAGTAATCCGGCCATAGAAATACCTCTCAAAAATATTCCCTTATAATATTATAATACTCGGACACCGCCTTGTCAATATCATTTGGGAAAAAAATGTCAGTTGTATTTGTTCATCACATAGACAGGCCCTTCGGCTATCAGGTCCTCCAGGGCGTCGGCTGCGGCGCCGAAGGCCTCCTTCATCACCTCCTTCTCGGCGGCGGTGAATTTTTGCAGCACGTGGACCGCGGCGGAGCCTCCCCGGCCTATGCCCACCCGCAGGCGGCAAAAGTCGGAGGTGCCCAGGTATTCTATGATGGACAGCATGCCTCTGTGACCTCCCGCAGACCCCCGCTCTCTGAAACGGAGAGTCCCTGCAGGCAGATCCATGTCGTCATACACCACCACCAGGTCGGCAGGCTCTGCGCCAAAACGCCTCATCACCGGCCTGACAGCCTGACCCGAGTTGTTCATATAGGTCATAGGCTTCACCAGGACCAGCTTTTCGCCCCGCAGGTTGGTCTCGGACACCAGAGCGTTGCCGGCAGTCCTGAAACGGGCGGAGAGCCTGCCGGCCAGAGTATTGACCACCTCAAAGCCCACGTTGTGGCGGGTCCTGGCGTATTCCATGCCCGGATTGCCCAGGCCTGCTATTATTATCATGCCCTCTCTCAAAAAAGGCGTCCCGAAGGACGCCGCTCGATCGTGTGTTATTTGTGATTTCTCAGGAAGCGCGCCGCCATGGCTATATCGTCGGCAGGATTCTCCCCTACTTCTCTCTCTATGACAAAGGTGCCGTCAAAGCCCACCTTCTTCAGAGCGGCCAGGTATTCGTCCCAGCGCACGTCGCCCTGTCCCAGAGGCACTTCCTTGTAGCCGTCCTTGACGGAGCCCCGGATGCCGTCCTTGGCATGGGTCTGGATGATGAGGTCGGACAGGTCATATACGGCCTGCACCTCGTCAAAGCCGCACATACACAGGTTGGCGGGGTCAAAGTTCACTCTGATGCGCTCCAGCTTCAGACCTCTCAGATAGGCGGACAGGGTGTTGCCTGCCTCGGGGCCGGTCTCGGTGGCTATATACATATCTATGCTTCTGCCGTAGGCCTCCAGCTCCGTGAGGGAAGCGGTGAGATTCTTGTAGCCGGGACATTCCTTGTCCTCGGGCACGGAGCCTATATGCAGCTGGATGATCTTGGTGCCCAGCTTCACGCCGTTGTCCATGACCGTCTTCACCCGGGCCACTTTGGCAGCGGCCTCGGCGCTGTCCTGACAGTTGAATCCGCCCACTTCGCCGCAGATGGAGGATATGAACATATCTCTGTCTTCAAAGGCCTTGCGGATATAGGCTGCCTGCTCGTCGGATATAGGCTGAAATACGTCTATCCCGGGCACGTTGGCAAACTCCATCCCCACCAGACCCAGCTCCTTGGCCTTGTCCATGGCGGGGATAAACTCCATTCTGAAGGAGCTGATGAAGGCTCCGATCTTTAAGTTATTCACTGCATACTCCAGTTCACAAAAATATGGTCATCCGGCTTCCCGTATGACTTTTTTATATTGTATCACATATAGGCCGGAATATCAATAATTTCCGGACCTTTTTTTTATAAATTGCCCCGATGCCCCGGCTTATCCGCCGCATAGAGGCGCATGAGGCAATGCCCGCAGTCAAATACAGCCCTGAGCTTCACGTCCTGATTTTCGAGAGTGAGAGGCCGGTTCATGCTCTTGTCCTCCATACACAGCCCCAGCTCACGCCTCAGGCAGTAGGCGCACTCCATGACCTGCCTGCCCCGGAGGTCCGTCCCCGCCTCGGGAGCCGGCTCCACCTGCGGGACGCCCCTCCGGCGGTAGAACTCCCGGGACAGGGAGTTGGCTACGTTGGCTCTGTAATCCGTCGGCGCAGGGTCTCCGGAGGACAGCCGGCGCTCCGCCCTTTCCTCCGTCCTGCCGCGGGAGGCCAGGACAGAGGCGAGCCCGCTGTGGAGAGTCCTTCTGATCTCGTTGATGCGCCCTATGGGTATAAAGGGAGGCCGCTCCGTATCGGCCTCCACGCCGGCGCAGGTAAAAAAGCCTTCCTCGCTCCGTTTGCCCAGCTGCCGCTTCAGGGTGGCCAGGGCCTTTTCCCCATCCTTCGCCTCCTCATAGGGAGTGGCGTCAGTATAGGCAAAGCTGTGGCCGGAGCCGTCGTCTATGACGTATGCCAGCCCCTCCTCCGTCTGCCGGACACTTATAAAGACCGGGATATATCTCCTGTACACCGGGATGGTCTTTCGCCAGGCTGCGTCCAGATTGCGGTACAGGACGGCGCCCGGGGTCATGTATGCCGGGTCGTTCACCGTCACCGAGTCGGGGCTTTCCTGCAGGTTCACGTTGGTGCCCTTCAGGACCCCCTTGTAAAAGAAGGCCACGCCGTCGCCGCCTCTCAGCTCCGCCTGCCGGTCCAGGAACACTCTCTTGCCCCTCACCTTTTTTATCACCCCTATCTCCTCCCCCTTCATGGAGGGAGTGTCCATGGAGCTCACTCCTTTTTGCCGGCCGTCCAGCATATATTCGGTGAAGCCCCGGTTGAAGGTCTTGGCAGGGTCCGGCCTGAATTCCCTGTCCGGCACGGATACGCCCCGGGAGGCTCTTCCCGCCCCCTCTTCCTCCAGGACCCGGTCCAGGGCGGCCCGGTACCAGGCCACCGTGTTGGTGATATAGTCCGGACCCTTCAGCCGGCCCTCTATCTTGAAGCTGGTGATCCCCGCCCGCAGCAGGTCCTTCAGCCTGCCGGAGAGATCCAGATCCTTCAGGCTCAGCAGGTGCCCCCTGGCCAGCGTCGTCCCGTCGGCGTCCTTCAGCTCGTAGCGGTTGCGGCAGGGCTGGGCGCAGCAGCCCCGGTTGCCGCTGCGGCCCCCGATATACCAGCTGAGATAGCACTCGCCGGAACGGGCCACGCACAGAGCTCCGTGGACAAAGGCCTCCAGCTCCGCGTCTTCCGGAACGGCTGTCCGGATGGCGGCCATCTCCCCGAGAGACAGCTCCCGGGGGAGTATGAAGCGCCTTATCCCCGCGTCATAAAAGAGGCGTATCTTTTCCGGAGTGCCGCAGTTCATCTGGGTGCTGGCTATCAGCTTCACCGGCGGGAGCTCCATTTCCAGAATGGCCGGGTCCTGCAGGATGATGCCGTCCACTCCCGCCTCCCATAGCTCCAGTATCAGACGCCTGCAATCCTCCGTCTCCTTTTCGAAGAGGATGGTGTTCACGGTGGCGTAGACCCTGACGTCATACCTGTGGGCGTAGAGGCACAGGGCCCTGATATCCTCCGGGGAGTTCGCCGCCTTTTCCCGGGCGCCATAGCGGGAGGCGCCTATATACACGGCGTCCGCTCCCGCGTCCACTGCGGCTTTGCCGCAGACCAGATCCCCGGCGGGAGCCAGCAGCTCTGTCTTGATCATCTGCCGTCACCCTCCCCCGTCTGCTGCGCCGTTTGCCTGAAGCGGCTCGTGACTATCATCAGAGGCACGGCGCCGGAGAGCATCAAGACTATCACTATGACAAAGACGTATTTGAGATCTACGGCCATGCTGTCGATATAGCCTATCAGGAATACCCCCAGACAAATGCCTATGAGGATGCGTATGCCGCTCCAGAAGGCGTGGAAGGTCTGCACCCGTCTTTCGTTGCCCTCGCCCGCTATCTCCATCAGAGTGGTGAGCCAGCCCAGCTCCGTGCCTGCGGCGGACAGCCCCGAGAAAAAGCACCCGGGTATGAGCCACAGATAGCCCGGAGCAAAAAAGTAGTTGACCGGCAGAGCCAGAGCCGTCATGGTGGCCAGACCGAAGATCAGGGGAGCTCCCATTTTATCTATGAGCCGGCCCCAGAAGAGGTAGCCCGCCATGGCGGTGCCCGTGGTGATGACCGACAGGATGGACAGCTGGTCAGGAGTGATGCCCAGCACGTCCGACTGATAGATGGGCAGTATGATGTTCTGGACGCAGGCCGACACGCTGGTGATGGTGAGGAGCAGGACGAGACACATGTGTATCTTCTCCCTGCCCACGCTCATAGCCGACCGGATGCCGGCCAGCGGGGACAGCTGTTTTTCCTCGGCGTCGGGAGCCGGCACCTGCCACAGCAGATACAGCAGAGTGCCCGTGACATAGGCGGCGCCGCCCACCACGAATACGGTGCGCCAGTTGCCTCCCGCATGCATATACCTGCCCGAAAGGAACACGGTGAGGAGCCCCATCAGGGACACGTACAGACGGGCCAGGCCCATGAGCCTGCCCCGCAGATCTATGGGATACAGACGGGTCATCATGATGTTGTACCAGGGCCCGGGCACCGTGGTAAACAGATTGATAAAAAAGACCATCCAGCAGAATACGGGCGCCGCGTGGCAAAAGGCCATGACTATGATGAGCAGACGGGCCACGGAGTTGCTGATCACGTAGCCCACCTTTTCCTTGCCCTGAGGGATGATGCCGGTAGCGAACAGGCAGCACATGGCGCCCACCGCGCAGCCGGCAGTCATGATACCTATCAAAAACTCACTTGCCTGAAAGTCCTGCCGGGCTATCAGGGCGTGATACGGCCCAAAGCATCCGGAGCCTATGGCGACGAACGTCCCCGCCAGGAGCTCTATGGCAAAGGTGCGGCGCACCCGCGCGGGCAGATACAGCCCGAACCTGCCGAATAGTCTGTAAAGGAATTTCATTTCCGGTCCATTCTTTCCGCTCCGGGTCCGCCCGGGGCGGGCCCTGTCGTTAGTGAAGTTGTATCTCGCATATGCCACCCGGCTCCGCCCGGCCGGTAAATACCTTGCCTCCCAGCAGGCACTCCCCAATGGCGCCTGCATCTGTGTTGGAGTTGTACATCAGGACCCGGTCCGGGGCTGTCTGGGTATAAAACACACCGTCTCCCGAGGTGTCATACACGGCGCAGCCCGTCTTTGCCAGCAGGTCCCGGACCTCCACTGCCAGCTCGTCCAGGTCCTTCACCCGCCGCACAAAGCCCTTGCCCAGGGCTCCCCCCTTGCGGGAGGAGGGGAACAGCCTGTATTCAGGCGAGGCCTTGCCTTCGGGAGTCAGGAGTCTGTCCGCGTCCAGCACGAACACCCTGCCCCCGGCCTTTGCCCAGGCGGCTATCTTCCGGGCTGTGGCGTCCTCCATGACGTCTGCCCGGGCTATCACCAGTATCTCGTATTCCCGGAGAGCGCCGTCCAGGATGAGGGTGTCGTCCGGCATGCCGAAGTCAAACCGGTCCCTGAGGGCTGGCACCACAGTCTCGTGAAAGTCGTTCCACCTGACAGACAGCCAGGTGTCGGGATAATATACTGCCACCGGGACCAGAGGCTCGTTCCTGCGGAAAAAGCCTATATACTTTTGCTGCTGCTCCAGAGTCTCCCGGGAATTGATCAGATTGGGATAATAGTCGTGGAGCTGACGGGCCCCCGAGGCTGCCGCGTTGTATATCCGGGCCGGGATGCCCCATATGTTTTCCTCGCCCGCAGGCTCATAGCAAAAATAGGCGCCGTAATGCCGGCAGGCTGTGGCCACTATGCGGGTCCAGGCAAAATTCTTGCCGTAGTCCGAAGCCTCGTTGGTGATGCGTATACCGGCTCCGCTCCTGGCCGCCGCCCGGGCCTGCTCCGGGAAATGGGCCCCCAGATGGGGCATCATAAAGCCTCCTGTGGACAGATAGATGGGAGTATGGGGAAAATACTTGCGCGCCATGGCCATCCAGTCGTCCGCCAGCTCCGTCATGGCTCCCCGGTACCAATCCCGGAAATCCAGATACTCCCGCCGGTGGTCGGGGCGCTCCCTGACGCTGTCCAGAAAAGCCTTCTTGGCCTCTTCGCCGTAAAAGGGAAAGTCCGCCTCCTCAAAGGAGGCCAGCTTCCTGCCCCAGGCGGCCGAGAGGCGCCCCGGGGTCCTGTATTTCTTCTGCAAAAAAGCTCTGTAGTCTGCGAGAGCGTAGGGGTCGTTGCACCAAAAGCCGTGGTGCTGGTGATATTCGCCGGGCACGTCAAAGGTCCAGCCGCCCCCGTCGGCGGAATAGATGGCCTCGCCGTAGTCTCCCTGTATGCCCAGCTTCACGCACTCCAGGTCGGCTTCGCCGAAGTGCTCTGCAAAGGCTGCGAGATATCTCTCCCGCCATTTGCGGAAATAAGGGCTCCACAGGCTCTCTATCTTGTTCTTTTCTCCGTGCTCCAGGCACACGCAGGGATAGTGGTCCTCCGTCTCCCTGAACCAGTTGGGGTCGGCATAGGCGGGCCCGGCGCACAGCAGAGGCACCCATTTGAGCCCCGCCCTGCGGAGTATATCCACCTGCTCGTCCCAGCGGGAAAAGTCCCAGCTGCCTTCCGCCTCCGGCTCCACGGTCTGCCAGGTGGAATAGCTGTCCACGGCGGTAAAGCCCATGGCTTTATACAGCGCAGCCTGGGACTCCGAAGCGTCGTTGCCCACCACGTAGCTGACGTCCGGACCCAGCGACATGCCTCCGTGCAGCGCCGCGTCCCGGGCAAGGTCGTAGAGCTCCGCGTCCTCCGGCAGCTCCCGGTATATCTCCGCCCTGCGGACAGCCACCCTGTCGTCGGCGCTGACCCTCAGGTCGTTCACGTAGTTGAGGAGCCTCAGAGCCGCAAAGTCCCTGAGCTCAAAGGCAGCCCGTATCCAGCGGCCGGCGCCGATGATATACTGACTGTCCGTGGCTATGCATTTTCTCTCGGCGCTCTGGTTCAGCTCCAGAGTCATATTGGTCAGGTTGCCCTCCGGGGACCAGAGGTCCAGCACCAGATAAGCCTTTTCGAAGGTCACTCCTTCCTCCGGCAGACACCAATAAAAATACTTGACGTTTTTGGCTATCTCGCCGTTGATGACCAGGCAGCTTTTGCCGGCCCGCTCCGCCGGGAGAGTGCTGCCGTCCCCCTCGTTGGCGATGGTCATATTGCCGCCGGTCTCCGCATCCCACACGTACAGGGGCCCGGCCATAGCCGCGGCAGCCCACGCCAGGAGAGCGGCGCACATGAGCATTCGTCGGATCATCTGCGGGTATTCCTCCCCTTCAGGGCGGCTGGTATGAGAAAGACTACGCTGAGGAGCATCATGCCGGCGACTATGGGGAACACGCCCCTGATGCCTTCCGCGCCCACTCTGTGAAAATATCTGACCAGAAAGGCGCCTCCCACCACGCCCAGCATGCCTCTGATGCCGCCGAAGAAATAGTGGAGAGCCTGATATTTGCCCTCCTTGCCCTTCTCCGTGAGCTCCAGCACCATATTGAACCAGGCCAGATCGGCGCCGGCTATGTAAAAGCCGTTCATGGCATGGGCCCAGATGACCCCGGTCCAGCTGCCGGCAAAATAATACCCCAGAGGCATGAGAGTGCCTACGGCGACGGCGGCTATCCAGCCCTTGATGGCGTTGGAACGGTCTATGAACCTGCCCCACAGAGGGTAGGACAGCATCAGGACCGCGCTCTGCACCGAGGCCAGCACCGATATCCTTTTGGGCTCTATCCGGAGTACGTCCACCTGAAATATGGGCAGAGCCACGGTCTGCATCATGGCTCCCACGGAATACACGGTGGCCAGTATGATGAGCAGGGTGTTGGTCTTGTTCTCCCTGAGGAGCTTGAGGGAATCCATGACGAAGGCCGCCACGGAACCCCGGGGGCCGCCCCCGTCCGTCACGAGAGGACATCGGACCCTGCCGAACACTATGGCGGCGCCCATGGCGCACAGGCCCGATATGACGAAGAACACCCGCCAGCCTTCGCCGTCACCCATGAGCTTGCCCGCCAGCAAGGTAGCCAGCAGGGTCACCACTCCGCAGATCACTCTTACGTAGCCCATGAGAGAGGCTCTGTAGCGGATGGGATATATCCTCTGCACCACCACCGCGTATTGGGTGTTGGCGCAGGCCAGGATGGCGTAGGCGGTAAATACGCACAGGCTGAGAGACAGGCTCCCGGAGCACAGGGCCGTGGCCGTTATGAAGACGTCGGCCAGCACCGCCGTTATCCAATACCACTTCAGCTCCCTGTTGAGGGCCACCAGCCCGCCGTAAAACAGAGCCGCCATGCCCCCTATATAGGGGCCGGCGCTCAGGAGGGCTATCATGAACTCGTCCGCCCCCATTTTGTCCCGGGCTATGATGGCGTAAAAGGGCACGAAAAAGCCGGTGTGTATGCCGGCCAGAAAGCCTCCTATACAGTCCAGCCCGAAATTGTACCGGGCCTCCGCGGGGACCCGGCGGGCAAAAGCGCACAGCAGCCTGTGCTTCAGAGTCATCGGGCGCCTTCCTCCCGGGCAGCCCACAGCATGCCCCTGCGGAGTATCTCCGGTACGGCGGGTATGTCAAACACGTTGGCCGTGTGTCCCAGAGACATATAGAATACTCTGCCCTTGTCCCACATTCTCTTCCATATCACCGGCATGACGCAGCCCTTGACCCAGGGGTCATACTGCCCCTGAAAGGTGGTGTAGGCCAGCACCTCGTTGGAGGGGTCCGTGTGCATATAATACTGCTCCGACTCCACCTCGAAGTCCTCTATGCCTCTGACTATGGGGTCGTCGGAGGTGATGTTGACGGTGTATTTGATGATGCCGCCGGGATGGGCTACCCACTGGCCGCCGGTCATATACTGATAGTTGGTGTCGGCCCGGAAGGCGTCGCACATGCCCCCGTGCCAGCCGGCCACTCCCACGCCGGAGGCTATGGTCTTCAGCAGCCCCTGGCTCTGCTCCCCGGTGATATTGCCTCCGGTCCAGCAGGGCACTATCAGGCTGGCCTCGCTCATGGCCTTTTCGTCGGTGTATATATCCAGGTCGGTATATATGGCGGCGTCAAAGCCCTCCTCCTCCAGCAGTCTTTTGGCGATGGCCGTGGTCAGCGCGGGCTCGTGGCCGTCCCAGCCTCCGCAGGTAATGATAGCTTTTCTCATAATCACTCCTATGAATACATGGTCCTGTATTTTCTCACAGCCGCAAACAGGGCTCTGATATTTTCGAGGGGATAATCCGGGCCTATCTCTATGTTGATGGACAGGCCTCCCTCCTTCATGCCCAGAGTCCTGATGCAGGTATAGACGTGCTCGTCTATCTGGGCGGGGGTCCCGAAGGGCATCAGCTGCCGGTCCAGATCCAGATGGATGGGTATCCGGCCCTTGCAGACCCTTTCCAGATTGTCCAGGCCGTTGGCCCTGTACTGCACGTTGATAATGTCCACCCCCACCTCCTGCAGGTCGGGCATGATCTCCCAGATGCAGCCGTCCGTGTGCATGAAGATATATTTGCCGGCCGCCTTGAATTTGGCGTAGATAGCGGCGAAGCAGGGCTTCAGGTATTTGCGCCATTTGGCCGGGCTGATGGGCAGGGCTTTCTGGTGCCCCAGGTCGTCGCCGAAAAACATCATGGGATGTGGATAATTTTTGAGGACGTGGTCCGCGCACTCCAGATTGTATTCCAGCACCGTGTCTATGACCGTCTGCAGCTCCGGCGCCTCCTCGGCAAAGTCCAGCATGATCTCCTCAAAGCCCCTCAGGTCCTCCAGCCTCAGATACATGAAGCCGTGGGGAAAGCCTCCTGGCTGGGCAGGCTTCTTCAGATCTTTCACGCTCTCCCGGGTGGGATAAGGATGGCCGGTGACTATGGCCTCCATGCCCTCCACCGTGTTGGTCCACACGCAGCCCCAGGGATCGGTCCACTCTCCCTTGTGATAGCTGGGGACCGGCAGCCGGTCGTAGGTCTCCTCGGTGCGCCTGTCGGCCACCAGATCGCTGTATTCCTCCGCTATCTCCCTCAGGTCGTCCCGGTATTTCATCCAGGCAGCCGGCAGGATGCCGGTCATTACCGGTATCACCTCCGGATACCCATAGGTCGCCACCTTGATAAGCTCTGTCACGTCTCCCCCCGCAGTATATGGATTTCAAGTATTATTATACCACAATCCGCCGGCGACGGCCCGAAAAAGGTCCACAAAAAAGGGCGTTTTTTGCCCCTGCCCCGGCGCATCCGCCCCCTTGCTTCCGGGACCGGTGACCGCCCCTCCTTTTTGCAAAATCAGGCCCCCGGACGAAAAAACGGGGTATATATATGATATACTATAGTGGAACTGCTCCGGTCCCGGGACGCGTCTCCGGGCGCGCAAGGCCGGACCGCGTCTTTTTTGCGCCTGAACATTATAAAGGGATACCTATATGAAATATCTGCCGCTCTTTGCGCTACTTGCGCTCTTATTTTTCTGCCTGCCCTGCTCCGCCGAGACCTTTATAGATTTTTCCGCGGGACAGGCCTCCGGCATCCTTGCCCACGATACCAACGACGGCAAGTTCACCTTGTCCCCCGCCGGGGGCGTCAACACCGCCCGTATCACCGGCACTCCCCAAAGCCGCATGATATATCTGGACGTGACCGACCCCTTCCCTGCGGGAGAAAAGGCCTTCGTCATAGTGGAATACTACGACATGACCGGCGACATCAGCCTCCAGTACGACGGCTCGGGCAACCCCTATTTTGAGTCCCCGGACAGATACGGACAGAACGACACCGGCGAATGGAAGACCTGCGTGTTCCTGCTGCAGTATCCCGTGTGGCAGAACAGAGAGAACGCAGGCCACGACTTTCGGATACTCTGCGAGAAGGATCTGGCTGTCAGGAGAGTGGAGGTGACCTCGGAAAAGCCCCTTTTTTACAGCCTGCCCCGGGACCCGGTGGCAGAGCTGGAGGCCCGGGAGCCCAACGTCCTGCGGGACGGCATGACTGCCATACAGCAGTGGCAGATCCACGAGCCCCTGGCCCCCGAAGACCTGACAGACGCCGCCTTCCTGAGAGCCAAAAAGCTGGGCATCACCAGCATGCAGAGCTACGTGGGCCTCAGGCAGCTGGAGCCTCGGGAAGGCGAGCTGGACTTTTCGTATTACGACGGTCTCACAGGCCAGCTGGAAAAGCACGGCATGAAGTGGCTGCCCTTCCTCATCATGGCTCCCGAGATATCGGTGCCCGACTGGTGGAACAGCCGTTACGGCGTCTTTGCCAAATGTCTGGAGCACGGCGAGGAGGCCCCCGTCCAGTCCATATGGAACCCCAACCTGCGGGAGGGGGTGCGCCGTTTCCTCACCATATTCAGAGAGCACTACAAGCCGGAGCTCATAGAGGCCCTGAACTTCGGCATATCCGGCTGCTGGGGCGAATCCATACAGGTAGCGGGCGGCGGCTTCGGCATCATGGACCGCCATCAGCACATGGGCTACTGGTGCGGCGACATATACGCCGCCGAGAGCTTCCGGAGCTATATGCAGCAGAAATACGGCTCCATAGACGCCCTGAACAAGGCCTGGAAGACCGGCTTCGGAGGCTTTGACGCCCTGCAGCCCTTTATCCCCAACGAGACCACCTCCAAACGGGCGGCCAAGGACCTGAACGACTGGTACTACTCCTCCATGACCGACCTGGCGGAGTTTTGGGTGAAGACAGCCAGAGAGCTGTATCCCGACACCCCCATATACCTCTGCACCGGCGGCGACGGCAACGTGAAGCTGGGGGCGGACTTCTCCGACCAGGCGAGGCGCATCGCTCCCTACCATGCAGGGATACGCATCACCAACGAGAACGACGACGTCATGAGCAACTTTTCCGTCACCCGCATGGTGTCCTCCGCCTGCCGTCTGTACGGCGCCTACTACACCACGGAGCCCGGCGGGGACAACACTCCCGACGGCATACCCGGCAGAGTCTTTGACGCCACGGCGGGAGGCGCCATAGGCGCTTATTTCAAATACCTCATGGACAAGCCCGACCTGCCCAACATACGGGGCATTAGGTTTGCGGAAAACAGCGCCTTCTTCCGCAGGAACACGCCAGACCTGAAGGTGGCGGCCCTGATGCCCAACACCTCCATAGGCCTGAAGCCGGAGGTCATAGACAGGTTCATAGCCCTGTCCACCACTCTCCGTAGAGCTCAGGATTTTGAATGGGTGGACGAAAACATGACAGAGGACGGCCTTCTGAGCCGCTTCCGGGCCGTGGTGCTGCTGGCGGGTCAGGTGTACGAGCAGTCCACCCTGGACCGGCTGGAGGAATGGGTGAAGGCGGGAGGCGTGCTCCTCTCTTCCAACGAGACCCTGCCTCTTACCACTCCCGAGGACGGCGAATGCTCCTGGATACAGCCTGCCCGGGGCGCCTTTTCCGGGGCCCTGAGCATGGAGGGCGAAGCCGGGGAGGGCTACGCCATCGACGTGGGCAACAGACACGAATCGGGACTCACGGGCATATGGCACGCCGGAGAAGGCAACGTGCTGGACCCCTCCGACAGCGGCCGCTGGACCGCCGGGGACAGCAGCGCCGTAATGCCCCTTCCCTCAGGGGACGGACCTGTGCTGAAGATACTTGCCAGGAACGACCCGGACCACGGAGTGGACTGTCAGGTGCTGGCAGACGGAGAGCCCATCGGCGTCCTCGGCAAGTCAAAGGTCCCGGTGTGGAGCCGCTTTGAGCTGCCCGCCGGCAAATATTCCGGGCGCATCAGGGTGACCTTCCGCTCGAACACCTTTACCGGCGGCGCCAACGACCCCAGACAGCTGGGAGTCTTCGTGCAGGAGATCATGCTCTCGTCCCGGGCTGCCGAAAAGGACGACATAGAGGACATGGAGGACACCTCTCTGGTCAGATACGCAGTTGACGACAGCAGACTGGCCTCCTCCTTTACTCCCCTGGGCAAAGGCTGGACAGGGGTCTTCCCGGAGACCTCCGAGGAATACCTGGCCCTGGTCTCCGCCGCCCTCTACTGGGAGCAGGCGCCCTGGAGCGCCGCCCTTGCGGACAGCTCTCTCCCCAACGGGAGGTGTCTGGCCGGATACAAGACAGACGGAGACTTTGACGAAGTCATAGCCTCGGTGATACACACACCGGAGGGCCAGAGCGTGTATTATTACAACAATTCGTCCGAGTACCTCCAAAAGACCCTTCCCAACGGCAGGACCATAGCGGTGCCGGAGTATTCCTTTGCGGAGCTCACCCCGGACGAGGCCTTCGCTCCCGCGGAGCTGGAAGCCTCCCCCATCAAGCCGGCGGACTCCGGGGCCGTCAGCCCCGGCTACATGCTGTCCTATACCCGGGGATCCCTGAAGGACTACGCTCTGGTGCGGGAGCCGGCGGAGGAAGGCTCCGACTGGGTCATAGTCCTCCACGGCCACGGCTCCGTAGCGGACCAGCTCTACACCCGTCAGGATTTAGCCGAGAACTGGCTGCCGGAGCTGGCGGACAAATACGGCATAGTCACCTTTGACACCATGGGCAACGGCTGGATGAACCCTACGGTGTGCTCCAACATCCACGAGATGCTGAGCTGGCTCAGGGCAAAATACCGCGTGGACAAATTCACCATCATAGGGGGCTCCATGGGAGGCTCCGGGGCTCTGGCCTACGCCGCCTGTTATCCCGACGACATCAAGGGAGTTCTGGCCCTGTGCCCCTGCACGGACCTGAAGAGCTACACGGAGTTCCTGTCCCGGGCGGAGCCCGGCGACCCCGTGGCGGCCATCAAGAAGGACATACTGGACACCATCCTCCAAAAGTTCGATCAGAGCGAGATGAAGATGAAGGCCGTCAGCCCGCAGCGCTATTCCGAACGGCTGCCTCTGCCCCTGTTCATCGCCCACTCCACCGGAGACGAGCTCATACCCGTGGAAAACAGCCGGATACTGGCAGAGCTCATGGAGGGCCTGTCCGACTTTGAATATATGGAAATGGAAGGCGGCGGCCACGACACCACCATCCTGCCCGGCTTCGCAAGAGGCCTGGAGTTTCTCAGGGAACAGGGCGCGCTGCAATAGTCCTCATTATGCTTCGAAATATAATACATCATCAAGGAAGGCATATGCTAAGGTTCATCTTTTGCGCGGCAGTGATCTTTTTGCTGCCTCTGCTTGCTCAGGCAAGCGAGTTTATCACGGACAACACGGATCTCATCATCAGCGAGACCTGCGGCTTCGGCAAGATAGGCTACGACACGGCAGACGTGGGACTGGCCGACAAGCCCACCCCCCTGCGGGTCAACGGCAAGATATACGACAAGGGCATAGGCACCCACGCCAACGGCACTATAGAGGTGGCGCTGGACGGAGGCTATTCCCGTTTTGAAGCCGAGGTGGGCACTCAGGAATACGTCATAGGCTCCGACACCGGCTCGGTAGTATTCGTGGTCAAGACCGAATACGGAGAGCTCTTCCGAAGCCCTGTCCTGACCAGCCACATGGACCCGGTCCCCGTGTCGGTGGACGTCACCGGCGCCACCTCTCTCTATCTGATAGTTGAGGACGGAGGCGACGGCATCACCAACGACGGCTGCTGCTGGCTCAACGCCCGCCTCACCAAGGCTTCCGCCGCCGCCGCGGCCAAACACCTGTCCATAGACATAGCCCCCTCCGGCCGGGTCACCAAGAGCGACCCCGCCAGGATCAAGGGCACCGCTGCCAACCGGGTGGAGGCCATACCCGCCGAGGACATATTCCTGACCCGGAACACCTACCCCGACGCCCGGGGGCTCTATACAGCCACCCCCACGGGCGGCCGCTGCGCCATAGGCCTTTCGTGGATGGAAAGGCGCCGCATCAAGACCTGCTCCATAGAGTTTGAGGGCGATGCCCCTCAGAACGTGTCCCTGGAATTCTGGGCCCGCCCCGGCAGGACCATTCTGGACGGCGAGTCCTACTGGCAGGGAGAATGGGTGCCCGTCAACGCCGACGTCACCCGCAAGGGCAAGGTGTTCACCGCCTCTCTGGCAGGCAAAACCAACATCAAGGAGACCCGCAACGGCGTCATGCAGCTGCGCTGGGTCTTCGACAGCGACAAGCCCCTGAAGGTCAAACAGCTGACCGCCTTCTCCGCCCGGGTCTACAAAGAGGGCAGGATCAGGATCACCCCTCTCAAAAAGCAGGGCGAGGTGACCCTGACCGGCTACAACATGGACTTCGTCACAGACAAGGGCAGGAGCCACACCTATACGGGCAATTTTGACTCCGAAAAGACTCTGGAGGTCATATACACCGCTCCCGTCATGAACCCCATGGAGCAGTCTGTGCTGCGCTTTGACGGCTTTGGCGTGAGCCTCCGGGACCTGGAGGAGAGCAAGGGAGTCTATTCGAGCAAGCTGGGCTGGTTCGTCAGCATGGCGGACAAAAACGTGACCCCCGAGGAGTATCTGGCAGACTACAAGGGCAAGACCAAGATAGTGGACATGGTGGCCGCCCACAGCGAGCAGACCTTTGAGAACGCTCTCAAGAACACGGCCTTCGACGCCCAGAAGAACTCCCTCACCCTGCTGTCCCTTCCCGGGGACAACTACAAGTTCGCCCTGGACCGCAACGGCTCCCTGCGCTTCGACACGGACGAGAAGCTGGTCAACGAATACGCCCAGCAGGGGGCGCCCTTCGATCAGGTCCGGGTAACTCCGGAGCCGGGAAAGGACGCTGCCATCTCCCGCAGGCTGGAATACGACTGGACCCCCATACAGCACACTGAATGGAACGACGGCGCCGTGCTCTGCACCCAGCGGGCCTTCGTATATCCCGTGGACGACCAACAGCCCGCAGCCATCGCTCAGGGCAGGGCTCTGGGAGTCACGGAGTGGACCATGGAAAACCTGACCCGGGAGACCGTGTCCGCAGAAATAGCCTTCGGATACGCGGGGAATACTCCCATCACCCTGGAGGAGGCTCTTCCCGCCACCGAGACAGGCAACAAGATGATAGCCCTCAAGGACGGCAAGGTCTGTTTTTACGTGACAGACTACGGCCTGCTCACGGAGTCCGACGGCCGCTTTACGGTGAAGGCGGAGCTGGGGCCCGGTGAAACCAAGCGCTTCGCCATACTCTTCCCCCGCTTCGACATGACCCCGGAGGAGCTCATCCCCTGGAACGAGTCCATGCTGCGGCAGACCGACACCCTGTGGAGAGACCTCATCAAGCAGGGAGCCACCGTGTCCCTGCCGGACAAGCAGCTGGAGAACGCCATCCTGGGCAGCGTAGTGGCAGGCTATATCACCGCCCGCAACAAGGACAGGAGCCAGGTGGCCCCCTGGATCGGCGCAGTGAACTACGGCACTCTGGAGAGCGAAGCCCAGTCCGTCATCAGAGGCATGGAATTCTGGGGCCAGAAGGACTGGGCGCAGTCGGCCCACGACTATTTCCTGAGCATATACCGCAAGGAAGGCTATCTGGCCAACTTCTATACCATTTTCGGCAACGGCTGGCACCTGGACACTCTGGGAGACTTTAACCGCCTCTTCGGAGACCCGGAGTGGCTGCGGCCCAGACAGGAGCAGCTCCGCAGGAACGCAGGCTGGATCATAGACCAGATAGGAAAGACCAAAGAGCAGAACGAAGACGGCTCCAAGGTGTGGGAATACGGTCTCTTTCCTCCGGGAGTCAACGCAGACTGGGCCGTATACGCCTACTACTTCAATCACGACGCCTACAACTACGCCGGCCTGAATTCCGTGGCTGATATACTTGAGGATCTGGGAGACTCAAGCGCCGAAGGCATCAGAAAGGAGGCGGCGGAGCTGAAGGAGAACGCCTTTGACGCCTACAAGCGCATCAAGGCCCTGAGAGCCCTGGTGCCCACCTCAAGCGGCGAATGGGTAGCCGCCATCCCCTGCCAGGTGTATGAGCCCGTGCCCATAGGCGACATGTATCCCGGAGACGACTTCGGGAGAGCCTGGTGCAACGAATACGAGATGGGAGTCACCCACCTGATGGCCAAGGGGATCATCCCGGCAGACAGCCCCGAAGCCTCGGACGTGCTGGACAACCTGGAGGAGCTGGGGACCCTTAGCCGTGAAGCGGGCTACAACCCCTACTCCAGACTCATCAGCGACGTGTTCAACATAGGAGGCTTCACCAAGGTGCAGCCCTACTACGCCAGATACGGCGAGGCCATAGCCAGGACCGGCAACGTGAAGCTCTATCTGAGGAACTATTTCAACACTCTGGCCGCTCATCTCAACCGGGAGAACATGACCTTCCACGAGCATCTGGCAGGCACTGCCGCTCCCAACAAGACCCACGAGACCGGGTACTTCCTGTACCACTCCCGCCAGCTCTTTGCCGACGAGGACGGAGACACCCTGAGGCTCTGCAGGTTCGCCCCCCGGGAATGGTTCTATGACGGAGCCGTGGTAAACGCCGTCAACATACCCACCTTTTTCGGGCCCGTATCTCTGGAGATCAAGGCCGACCTGCTGAAGCAGCAAAAGACCACTGCCGTCCTGAAGACCGATTTCCGCCGTCTGCCCGAAAAGCTGACCCTGCGGCTGCCCCACCTGAAGGAACAGCTGCCCGTAAGGGTGCTGGTCAACGGCCGGGAAAGAGTCCCCGAGGGCGACACCGTCCGGCTGCTGCCGGGAATGGGCGAAAAGACCATCACGGTGGTATTTGAATACTGATCCCGGCCCACAGACCGTCTGTCCGGGACCCCGACACAACAAAAAGACTCCCGCAAGGGAGTTTTTTTGTTGTCAGTGAGATCTATTCGATGGGGATGGAATGCCGCCGTTCAAGGGCCTTCAGCTTCACCGCGTCGGCCAGGCTCTTCTTGTGGCATATGATATACACCGACTGCTTGGCCCGGGTCACGGCGGTGTAAAATATCTCCCGGGTCAGCATCCGACCGATGTTTTGATTGTCTCCCGCATAGGGCACCAGCGTCAGCACGTGGCCGTATTCGGAGCCCTGACTCTTGTGGACGGTCACCGCAAAGGCCCGGTCGTTTTCAGGCAGGCTCATGAGGGGGAACATGACGTAGCCCCCCACCACCCGGCCGGCGGCGCCGGCGGAAGAGCCTTTTCTGAAGACTGCCACCCGACTCCGTTCGTCGCCCGTACCCAGAGTGAGAATGACTCCCATGTTGCCGTTGAACAGTCCTTTTTCTTTGTCGTTGCGGGTAATGATCACCGGGATCCCGTGCTCCTTCCCCAGCTTTTCCTTCAGCATGGCTTCCAGCATGCTGTTCATATTCACGCAGCCAAAAGCGCCTTCCCTCAGACAGCACAGGATCTTGAACTTGCCCAGGTGATCAAAGAGCTTGTCGAGAGCGTCATTTGCTGTAAGGATCGGGTCTTCTGAAGACTCTTGATCTTGTTTATTATCTCCGGAAGAAAGCGTGATGGGCTCCAGAGCGTCTTTGACCTTACCGAGCTTTTGCTTG
The DNA here is from genome assembly GCA_017552965.1 of Abditibacteriota bacterium. NCBI lineage: Bacteria > Pseudomonadati > Abditibacteriota > Abditibacteriota bacterium. Next base: position 301,882 of record JAFZNQ010000009.1, read on the forward strand.
TATCCGTTAAAAAACATCCCGAACCATCGGTCGGCTATCTCTTTTGACAGAGGGTACTCATCGGGCTTCCGGTCCTCTTTTCCCGTGTAATATACCATGACGCGGCCTTTATCATCGGGCTTCTCGGCGAATTTCGTCCATTCTTCGAACAGCTTCTTGATATCATCGTCCGCTGTATTGCAAACCGCATGACCTTCGGCAAACAAGCCCTCGGGAGTGACGCGGTCAGCCTTATTATTCAAGCCATCCATCAGGCTTTTGATCTCTTCCTGAGAGCGCATGTTCTTACTGAGCCCGGCAACGCGCTTTCGGGACTTGAGAACCTGTATCAAAGAGTTGAGCACCGCTCCGGCCTCCACGCTGGGGAGCTGGTCCGGGTCGCCGAGAATGATGAGCAAGGACCCCTTGTCCACTGCGTCAAAGAGATCGCCTGCCAGCACCAGGTCGGCCATGGAAAATTCGTCGGCTATTATCACCCTGTAAGGAAGAGGGTTGAGGGAGTCGTATTTGGGCCTGCCATAACCCGCGCCTATCAGCGAGTGGATGGTGCCGCTCCTGAGCTCCGAGATCCTTGTAGCGGGATCGCTCGACAGATATTTCTGTACCGAGGCGGCTAGATGGTCCGAAGCCCGGCCGGTGGGAGCGCAGACAAAAAAGTCGGACAGATCGTGACCTGACTTCAGGAACACCTTCAGCAAGGCGGCGGCCACGGTGGTCTTGCCGGTGCCGGGCCCGCCGGTGACTATATACACGCCGGAAGAAGGCATGTTTCGAATGGCATCTTTCTGATCATCGTTAAATCCTATTTTTATGTCCCCGACCATAATGCCTTCTTCGCTCACGCGCCTCTTATGATCCTTAAAATCCTCGGGGTCAGAGTCCGCGGAGCCGCCTGTCTCAACCTTGAGCTTGCGCTGCAGACTAAGGGCAGACAGAAGGTGCTTGTCAAAACAAAGATACAGCTGATCATTATGCTGAAGCAGCATGACGGAATGCGCCTGAGATGCATCTGATGGGGGAAAAAATGCGATACGCTCCTTCAATATATGCTGCATCTCCGGGTCATCGACAGGGAGGCAGGTGGAGCCGGAATTAATGGCCGAGATCAGCATGCAAAGGGCCCGGGCCACGACGCGGGCTTCATCGGCGCTGCCGAAAGGCTTTTGAGCGTCCAGCTCCTCTATCCGATCCCTGACAAACAAAAAGTCCGTGAGATCGAGATCGACGGCAAAGTCCGAGACCATGTCGTAGTTGTCTGAGACAAAGAGTTTTTCCTGCGGCAGGCGGGGAACGGCGATCCGGCACACAAAGGCCTCATCGCGGTCGCAGAGCAGTGTTTTTACAGAATCAAATGCCATGGCTCCTCCATAGATAGGTGATACACATATATGATATACCATCGGGGACAGATAGTCAAACGGAGGCAAAAGACGCGCATCGGCAGGCGCCCAGCGCCGTGGCCTGCGGGGACATAATAATAATGGACCTTATGGCGTTGCGGAAGCGCCGCAACCCCGCATCAGGGGGGAGCACATATGAGGGGGGAACTCCCCCCGCATATAAATAAGTCAGGTAGCATTCTCAATCGAGGGCATAAAAAATGGCGTCCGGAGGACGCCTGAATATTTCAAAATGCGGCAACTTGCTATCTTCACACGGCCTGACGCCGCACTATTGTCGCCCACGATATGCTTAACTTCTGTGTTCGGGATGGGAACAGGTGGACCATATCTGTAAGGTCACCGCAAAACCTAAGCTCTGACAGCTTGATAACGGGAGATACTCTCGCAACAACATTCACGTTATGCTCTTTCGTCAAAAGCATACGGGATATTAGTAATGGTAAACTGAGCGCATCGCTGCGCTTACATTCCCATCCTATCGACCCGGTAGTCTTCCGGGTCCCTTAAAAGAGATCTTATCTTGTGACCGGCTTCCCACTTAGATGCTTTCAGCGGTTATCCGTTCCGGACATAGCTACAGAGCACCTGCAACAGGCGTTACAACTCTTACACCAGAGGTCCGTCCATCTCGGTCCTTTCGTACTGGAAACAGACTCACGCAAATCTCTTACGCCCACATCGGATAGGGACCGAACTGTCTCAC